>JAUNNZ010000039.1 GCA_030537315.1 Bacteroidia bacterium | reverse complement strand
TTGTGACCCGTTCGGGGCTCGAACCCGAGACCCCCACATTAAAAGTGTGATGCTCTACCAACTGAGCTAACGAGTCCTCCGTTTTGGGATTGCAAAGGTATCCGTTTATGTGGAATTATCCAAATTTATTTTAACTTTTTTCCGGTAATGGCCTCAATTGCTTCGAAACTGCCCAGGTCGCTCCACGCCCAGGGCCCCGGTATCATATATACATCGGCCGATTTCTCCATTACGGCATAATCTATCGATATTTTCTCACAGGTAGGGAAGAGCCTTTCCAGCTCCTCTTCCTCACGTGCGGAATAAAGCGCGGGCGCCAGCTCGTCCATCACCCCACAAATCTGAGGCGCGTGGACGCGCAGCTCTTCTTCGATTGTCTGCGCATTCCATACGAAAATGCCTGCGTTCCAATAATATCCGCCTTCGGCGAGATATTTTTCCGCGACTTCCGCGGAAGGTTTCTCCTTGAATTCTGAAACCTTCACCACACCGTCCGCGTCGCCGGCGGCGTGGATATAGCCGTAGCCGGTATGAGGGGAAGTGGGGGTGATGCCCACGCACACGATGGCGTGGCGCGTGGCCGTAAATCCGAGCGCAGCCCGCATCGTGCGCGCGAACGCTTCGCAGTCAGGTACGTATGCGTCTGACGGCGTGACGATTATGTTGGCGGAAGGATACTTCTTCCTGATCTTCCAGCAGGCGTAGGCGATGCAGGGAGCGGTGCTGCGGGGCTCGGGCTCCGCAAGGATCTGCTCCGCCGGGATGTCCGGAAGCTGCTCGTTGATGAAATGGATGTATCTGGCTGACGTGACGACCCAGAAGCGGGCGTCCGGGTTGACCTTCAGGAACCGTTCGTATGTAAGCTGTATGAGCGTCCTGCCACAATCGAGAAGGTCGATGAACTGCTTCGGGTGTTCAGGAGTGCTGACAGGGTACAGACGGCTCCCGACGCCCCCGGCCATTATTACTATGTGGATGTCCTTCATATCGGTAGCAAAGTTACTTATATTTTATTACTTTTGTGAACTAACATTGACACAAGTATGCATACTGTTCTTTTTCTTCAAAACATCGGTATCGGCGAGATTGTCATAATCGCCCTCGTCATCCTTCTCCTTTTCGGCGGAAAGAAGATTCCTGAACTTATGAAGGGCCTCGGAAAGGGGGTCAAGAGTTTCAAGCAGGGGATGTCGGAGGTTGAGGAGGAGATCAACAAGGTTGACGAGGACATCAAGAAGTCCGTGTCTGACGAGCCGAAAAAGAAGGACTCCGAAGAGAAATAATGTCCGAAGAGCAGCAGACGATGACATTCTGGGACCACCTCGAAGTGTTGAGGTGGGCGATATTCCGCGTCCTGATAGTGCTCCTGGTCCTTCTGATCGGGTGTTTCATCGCCATGCCGCATATCTTTGACCGTTTCATACTCGGTCCGACGGATTCAAGTTTCTTCGTCTATCAGCTGCTGGCGGGACTTGGGGGTGACGGCACTCTGGCTCCGGATTTTTCATCCGACTTCCACGTTGACATAATCAACATCAACGTGGCCGCGCAGTTCCTGACACACATCACGACCGCTTTCTGGATATCGCTGCTGCTGGTATTCCCATATCTGATATATGAGATTTGGAAATTCCTCAAGCCTGCACTGTATGACAATGAAATCAAAGGTGTGCGCGCGGCTTTCCTTTCGGGCACGCTGCTTTTCTACCTTGGCTGTGCCGTAGGATATGTCGTGGTGTTTCCGCTGACATTCCGTTTCCTCTCGGGATACACCCTGGGTATGGAAATTACCAATCAGATCAATCTGAACTCGTATATGAGCATGTTCCTCGGAATGGTTTTCGTAATGGGACTGGCATTTGAATTGCCCATCCTGGCGTGGATACTTTCCAAGATGGGCATACTCAACAAGTCTATGTTAAAGAACGGCAGGCGTTACGCCATCGTGGTGCTTCTCGTGCTGGCCGCCGTGATAACTCCTTCCGGCGATCCGTTCACGCTTACCATCGTGTTCCTGCCTCTCTACCTTCTGTACGAGCTCTCCATACTGGTGGTCAAGCCCGCGCAGGTGGAGGATTAACGCATTTTCGTTACAAGTTCATCAAGCTGCTTCAGATAATCAGGTATTCTGATGTGCTGAGGGCATTTGCGTATGCAGGCGTTGCAGTTGGTGCAGGAGTCTGCACGGGTGCCGTCTGCCAGGTTGCTGTCGTAGTGCTTGAGGAAGGCCTTGCGGTTCTTCTTGTAATTCTTGTCCTGGTTGTCAGGGTCAGGCAGCGCGAGCTCGTCGCTGGCGTTGTTATAAATTGCGAAGTTGCCCGGGATGTTGACTCCGTTAGGGCAAGGCATACAGTACTGGCAGCCGGTGCAAGGGATGTTCGGGTTGTTCCTGTAAAGCTCGGCGACCTTCATGAGGAATTCGTTGTCTTCCTCATTGAAAGGCTGGAAGTCGGTGAAGGTGGCGATGTTCTCCTTGAGCTGGGCCATGTTGGACATGCCGCTGAGGGTGCACATGACTCCAGGGAAAGAGCTTGCGAAGGTGAGGGCGACGCCTGCGGGAGTGAGTTCCGGGTGCTTTTCTGCGAGCATTTCCTTGAGCTTGGTGTTGACGTTGGCGAGCGCGCCACCGCGGATAGGCTCCATGATAACCACAGGGATGCCTGCGGCCTCGAGCATCTTGTATTCGGTTTCTGAATCGGAATCGTCACTCATCTTCTTCCAGTCAACATAGTTCATCTGGATCTGGACGAAATCCCAGTCATACATCCCGAGGAGTTCCTTGAGGAAGTCGTTTGAACCATGGTATGAGAAGCCGAGATGGCGGATTGCGCCCGCGGCTTTCTGCTCCTTGAGCCATTCGAATACTCCATTGTCGATGAAACGCTTGTTGAAGGACTCCTTGTCACTGATGCCGTGAAGAAGGTAGAAATCGAAATAATTCGTCTGCAGATTCTGGAGTGAGGTCTTGAAGACGGTCTGGGCGCGCTCGAAGGTTGCGGCCGGGCCCCAGGCTCCGTTCGACATCTTTGTGGCGAGGAAATATGAACTTCTGTCATGGCGGCTGAGGGCAACGCCGGTGGCGCGTTCTGAGTCACCGTATGCCGGTGCCGTGTCGAAGTAGTTGACGCCGTGTTCGAGGGCGTAGTCGATGAGCTCGTTGACCTTTTCCTGGTCAAGCTCGCCGCGGCGGGTCTGCCTGTCTTCCGGAAGTTGCGGGAAGCGCATGCAGCCGAGGCCGAGAAGGCTTACCTCGTCGCCGAGACCGGCCCATTTGCGGGTCGCGACCTTTGTTCCGTCCGGAGCGGACATCTTGATTGAAGAGCTGCCGGCCTTGTTGCCGCCATTGCTCCCTTTCGGAGAGCACGCTGTGAGGGCGTTTCCGCCCATGGCGAGACCTAACGAGCCGATAGTCATTAGTTTGAGGGCCTCGCGGCGGGAGAGCTGGCGCCCCTGTGCTGTCTGTTGTTTCTGGTTCATATTGGTGTATTGTCTTTAGCTGTCCGCAAATTTGCAGAAAAAAAATCATTTCTGCGAGATTATTTGGCGGATTTTCAATTATATTTGTAGGAACAGACAGTTAGTTATTTAGTGTTAATTTAAATTGTTACGATTATGAAAGTCGCAATCGTTGGCGCCAGCGGCGCAGTAGGACAGGAATTCCTCAAAGTCCTCGAAGAAAGAAATTTCCCAATTGACGAACTGCTTCTTTTCGGTTCCGAAAGGAGTGCAGGCAGCACCTATAAGTTCAAGGGTAAGGAAATCAAGGTCAAGCTTCTCCAGCACAACGATGACTTCAAGGGCGTCGATATCGCTTTTGTGTCAGCCGGAGCAGGCGCTTCACGCGAATATGCCGAGACCATCACAAAGTACGGCGCCGTTATGATCGACAATTCCAGCGCATTCCGTATGGATGCCGATGTCCCTCTGGTAGTGCCTGAGTGCAATGCGGAGGACGCTCTCAACCGTCCCCGCGGCATCATTGCCAACCCTAACTGCACCACAATCATGATGGTAGTGGTCCTCAAGCCTATCGAGCAGCTCTCCCACATCACCAACATCCACGTGGCCAGCTACCAGTCGGCTTCCGGCGCAGGTGCCCAGGCAATGGCGGAACTGCAGCAGCAGTACTCCGAAATCGTTGAAGGAAAGCCTGTCACCGTGAAGAAGTTCGCATATCAGCTCGCCTACAACGTAATCCCTCAGATCGACGTCTTCACCGACAACGGTTATACCAAGGAGGAAATGAAGATGTTCAACGAGACCCGCAAGATCCTCCACTCCGACGTCAAGTGCTCCGCGATGTGCGTGCGCATCTCTTCTCTCCGCTCCCACTCCGAGGCAGTCTGGATCCAGACCGAAAAGCCTCTCGGCGTGAAGGAAGTTCAGGACGCGCTCGCCGCAGCCCAGGGTGTTACCCTCCAGGACGATCCGTCAACCCAGACATATCCTATGCCTCTCTTCACGGGCGGCAAGGACGACATCTATGTCGGCCGCGTGCGCAAGGATCTCGCCAACGAGAACGGCATCACCCTCTGGCTCTCCGGTGACCAGATAAAGAAGGGAGCCGCCCTCAATGCAGTCCAGATTGCCGAGTACCTCGTGAAGGTAGGTAACGTGAAATAACCAGTAATACCATATGAAACGCCACTTAATTATCACTGCAATTCTCCTGCTCGGCTGCACTGCAGCTTTTGCGCAGAAAATCAAGAAGATCGAAGAATCAAAGTATGCCATCACCTCGGGCGACGTCGTCCTGACACTCGACGCCGCCAAAGGTGGCAAGATAATGTCCTTCACATACGATGGAAAGGAAGTGATGTCCCAGATGCGCTTTCCGAATTCGTTCGGCGGCACGTTCTGGACAAGCCCTCAGAAAGAATGGAACTGGCCTCCTGTAGCCGAGTTCGACACCAAGCCGTATGAAGTATATGATTACGGCGAGACCCTGGTGCTCAAGAGCCAGACCAACAAGAAGCTTGGCTACAGCGTGATGAAGGAGTTCTCGGTTGACAGGAAAGGCGCAATCGTCGTCAAGTACACCATCGTCAACGAGAGCGACGAGGTCCGCAAGGTCGCGCCGTGGGAGATCACCCGCGTGCCGAGCGAGGGTGTGGTCGCAATCGACGGCCCTCTTTCCGGCATCACTCCGGGCAATGGTATGGAAGGCCTGACTTTCACCAGTTCCGACAGACTCTCCTGGTATGTCTTCGATGTCGAGAAGTTCAACCGCAAGGTCAACGCAGACGGCAAGGGCTGGCTCGCATACGCGAACAACGGCCTTCTTCTCCTGAAGAAGTTCCAGGACATCAAGCCTGCCGCCGCAGCTCCGGGCGAGGCCGAGATCCAGGTATACGTAAATGCAGGCAAGTCTTTTACGGAGCTTGAGAGCCAGGGTGAGTATACCACTCTCCAGCCGGGACAGACCCTCAGCTGGTCTGCAAAATGGATTCTTGCTCCGTATGACGGAGACGCTGTTCCGTCAAAGGCACTGGCAAAGACCATCAAGTCTCTCGTTGCCAAGTACAGATAATGAGAAGGCTTCTGTCAATGATATCGGCTCTTGCATTGGCGGCTTTTGCCGCCAATGCGCAGCCGTACAGGTTGTCAGAAGGCGTGGCGTACGAGCCGCCTTTCGACAAGGGCGGGCACGGCATCGCCATAGTGATAAAACCTTGGGTCAGCACCCATAATTTCATCGACTGCTCGGGTTGCTATTATACCGACAACGCCGGCTTCGAGTTTGCCGGTGTCTATATGTGGAACCTTCCGATTCCCGTATTGAACGGACTCAACGCCCATGTCGGCCCGGGCGCCCATTTCAGCGTCGTGACAGATGGCTCGGGTTCATATGGTGAACTCAAGCACGTCGAATACGGTATTGTCGCCGACGTCGGACTCGAGTACATAATCCCTAAGACACATCTGTCAATCGCATTCGACTACCGTCCTCACTTCACCAGGGTGACGAAAGACGGCGGGCACCAGACCTTCGATCTGCGGAGGCTGAGAATTGGAGTCAACCTCTGTTTCTGATATGGAAGGCAACAGGGAATCACAGATGTGCAGGGTGACGGTTATAGGTGGGGTGGCGAATGCCGCCCTGCTTGCGTTCAAATTCGTGGCCGGCTTTGTCGGCCACAGTTCCGCGATGATAGCGGACGCAGTGCATTCATTCTCTGATTTCATAACGGACGTCATAGTCCTTGTGTTCGTCCGCATCAGCGGCAAGCCGCAGGACAGCTCCCACGATTACGGGCACGGCAAGTATGAAACCCTTGCCAGCACCATCATCGGCCTCGCCCTTTTTGCAGTCGCCATAGGGATAATCGTGAGCGGCGCACAGAAGATTGCGGCGTGGGTGAAGGGTGAAGACCTCGCCAGTCCCGGTATGCTTGCCTTCTGGGCTGCAATCGTGTCCATCGTCGTCAAGGAAATAACCTACCGCTACACCATAGCCGAAGCGCGCAGGCTTGACTCCTCCGCACTGAAGGCCAATGCCTGGCATCACCGCAGCGATGCCTTCTCTTCGATTGGCACCGCCATCGGCATCGGAGGTGCGATTTTCCTCGGAAAGCGCTGGACGGTGCTCGATCCGCTTGCGGGAGTCATCGTCGGAGCGGTGCTCATCAAGGTGGCTGTGGATATGGTGAAGGACGGTATCGGCGACCTGATGGAGAAATCCCTTCCAGAGGATGTCGAGAATGAGATTCTTTCCGTCGTCACTTCGTTCAGCGACGTTCAGGATCCGCACAACCTCCGCACCAGGCGCATAGGCAACAGGATCGCAATTGAGATACACGTCAGGATGGACGGCAGCACAGACTTGAAGACATCCCATCAGCGCGCGTCTGACATTGAATCGGCGCTGCGCACGAAGTTCGGCCCGGACACCCATGTGACCGTGCATATGGAACCGACAAAGTAATAACACAATTTTATATGAAACATTCTATTGCAGCGGCTGTCGCCGCAATTCTGCTCACCGCAGGTGCAACAGCTACGGCGCAGGACAAACTTTACAGCAACGAGTTTCCGATAGGGGACGTCACCCTGCTTGACGGACCGTTCAAGCATGCCCGTGACCTTAACCTGGAGGTCCTTCTCCAATACGACGTCGACCGTCTGGTCGCACCGTTCCGCGCGGAAGCGGGCCTTGAGGAAAAACAGCCGCGCTACCCGAACTGGGCCGGCCTTGACGGCCACGTGGCCGGTCATTATCTGACCGCGATGGCCATAAACTGGCAGACGACAGGCAATGAGGAGTGCCTGCGCAGGATGGAATATATGATTTCCGAACTTGCGGAATGCGCAAAGGCAAATGCGGTCAACCATCCGTCCTGGGGTGTCGGCTACATCGGCGGCGTGCCTGACAGCGACGCAATGTGGTCAGCCTTCAAGGAAGGCGACTTTGCCAGGTATTTCCCTACATGGGCGCCGTTCTACAACATCCACAAGATGTACGCGGGTCTGCGTGACGCCTGGCTGTACTGCGGCAATGAGGAGGCTCTGCAGCTTTTCCTCGGGTTCTGCGACTGGGGTATCAACCTGACAGCCGGTCTGACCGATGAGCAGATGGAGGCGATGATGCGCAACGAGCAGGGCGGAATGAACGAGATGTTTGCAGACGCTTACGCAATCACAGGCGACTCAAAGTATCTTGAGGCCGCAAAGCGCTTCTCACATAAGCTCATCCTCGAGCCTCTGGCGGCGGATGAGGACAAGCTGGACAATCTCCACGCCAATACACAGGTGCCGAAGGCGATCGGCTTCGCGCGCATCGGCGAACTCGGCAAACTGCCGGAATACGCCGAGGCGGGCCGTTTCTTCTGGGAAACGGTCACCCGCAACCGCAGCCTCGCGTTCGGCGGAAACAGCCGCCGCGAGCATTTCCCGAGCGCGGAAGCCTGCATAGACTTCGTGAATGACGACGACGGTCCGGAGACCTGCAACACCTACAATATGCTGAAGCTCACGGAAGACCTCTTCCGTATGGATCCGAAGGCGGAGTATGCCGATTATTACGAAAGGGCGATGTTCAACCACATCCTTTCGACACAGCATCCCGAGCACGGCGGATACGTATATTTCACATCTGCGCGCCCACGCCATTACCGTGTCTATTCGGCTCCAAACGAGGCTATGTGGTGCTGCGTGGGTTCCGGAATGGAGAATCATTCCAAGTATAACCAGTTCATCTACACTCACGTAAAGAATAAGCTGTACGTCAATCTTTTCGTGGCTTCGGAACTCAAATGGAAGGACAAGGGGATTGTGCTCCGTCAGGAGACCTCCTTCCCTGAAGAGGAGTCGACGACTCTCAGAATCCAGGAAGGCAGAAGGTTCTTCCGCCTTATGGTCCGCTATCCGGGCTGGGTCGAGGCAGGGAAGCTCACCGTCACCATCAATGGGAAGGCGAAGAAGGTCAAGGCCGTGCCCGGTTCCTATCTTTCAATCTTCCGCTTGTGGCGGAAGGGCGATGTGGTGGAGATAGCACTTCCTATGCGCAATACCGTTGAACATATGCCGAACGTGCCAGACTATGTGGCCCTTATGCACGGACCAATCCTTTTGGGAATGAAGACAGGTACCGAAGATCTCGCCGGCCTTATCGCTGACGACGGACGCTGGGGACAGTATGCGGGAGGCAGAAAACTCCCTGTCGATCAGGCGCCTATCCTTGTCTGCGACGATGTCGAGAAACTGGGTGACCACCTTGTCCCTGTCGAGGGTAAACCTCTCCATTATAAGCTGGACGTTGACATGATCAACCCTATAGAAGCTGAATTGGAGCCGTTCCATGACATCCACGATGCCAGATATATGATATACTGGCTTGCGCTCAACCGCGACGGATACAAGACATACGTTGATTCTCTGGCAACTCTCGAGAAAGAGAAGCTCATTCTCGAGAGCCGCACTCTCGATGCCGTCGCCCCGGGCGAGCAGCAGCCGGAGACCGACCACAAGATGAAGTCGGAACGCTCGATGACGGGCGTCACCCGTGACGTCTTCTACCGCGACGCGGCCCGTGGCGGCTGGTTCAGCTATGACCTGGCGACACGCGGCAAGTCGCAGAACGTTAGCGTTTACGTCAAGTACTGGGGAGTGGGCGAGTGGTCAACCCGCAAGTTCTCCATCTATATCGATGACGAACTCCTGACAGAGGTTGACAACACAGGGCGCTGGATGCAGTCCCAGTTCAAGACGGAAGAGTATCCTGTGCCGCAGAGGATGCTTGCCGGCAAGTCCCACGTGCGCGTGAAGTTCCAGGCCAAGCCTGATGCCAGCGTAGGCGGAATATATGCAGTAAGATTATTAAACTAACCACAAGATATGATCAAGAAAATTACAGTTTTTTTTGCCGCTGCACTTTTGTGCGTGCAGGCATTGGCTCAGAATCCTGACCCTAATTTCTTCATTTATCTCTGTTTCGGCCAGTCCAATATGGAAGCGGGCGCGCGCCCGGCCGAACAGGACCTCGGCTTCAATGACCCGCGTTTCCAGTTTATGGCCGCCGTCGATATGCCGTCGATGAACCGCACGAAAGGAAACTGGTATACCGCTGTTCCGCCTATCTGCCGTGAAGGCAACAATATGGGCCCCGTCGATTTCTTCGGAAGGAAGATGATCGAAAAACTTCCTGCTGAATACAAGGTCGGCGTAATCAATGTTTCAGTTGCAGGCGCGAAGCTTGAACTCTGGGACCAGGACGCCTGCGCGGACTATCTTGCTATGGAAGCTGCAGATCCAGGCCGCGGCTGGCTTGTCAATATGGCCAAGGCTTATGATATGAATCCTTATAAGAGGATAGTCGAAGTGGCGAAAATCGCCCAGAAATCAGGTGTCATCAAGGGTATGCTCGTGCATCAGGGTGAGTCCAATCCTGACGACAGCCTCTGGTGCGGCCGTCTGAAGAAGATACACGACGACCTCTGCCACGACCTCGGACTCAATCCGAATGAGATCCCTCTCCTTGCCGGCGAGCTGAAGCAGGCTGAGGAAGGCGGTGTCTGCGCTGCATTCAACGATGTAGTGCTGTCGCATCTCCCTGAGGTGATGCCTAACGGCTATGTCATCTCGTCCCTCGGATGTCAGAGCACCGGCGACCAGTTCCATTTCAGCACGGAAGGAATGCGCCTTATGGGCTACAGGATGGCCGACAAGATGCTCCAGCTCCAGGGCTTCGAGAAGCAGGAGGAGCGCACTCTCACCCTAAAGCCGAAGAAACTCGGCATCGAGATCAGCCCGACCCTGTCCGGAATCTTCTTCGAAGACATCAACCAGTCGCTTGACGGCGGCATCTGCGCACAGCTCATCCAGAACAATTCTTTCCAGGCGTACAACGTTCCAGACGGTCCTGAGAATGAATTCTCATATTCCGACACCACATTCTTCGGCTGGACCGTAGTCAGCAGGGACGGTGCTGTCGGCCAGGCTCACGCCGTCGCCGACAAGCCTCTCGTACCGGACCTCAAGCGCTGGTACGACTACGATCCTAATGACAAATACGATGACGAACTGCGCTACAAGCAGTACTCCGTCCGCTTTGACATTGAAAATCCCGGCGAGGGCTACGGCATCGCCGCCAACGGCTACGGCATTGCCGAATACAAGCGCGGCCGCGGTCTGATTTATTCCAACAACACCCAGGTCGCTTCCATTCCGGTAGAGAAAGATGTCCGCTATGACCTCTCCCTCTATCTGCAGGGCGACAACTATATGGGCAACGTCTCCGTTTATCTGGAGGATGCCCAGGGCAACCGCAATTCTGACGTGATCAAAATCAGCGGCCTTGCAAACAGCTGGACGAGGTTCGCCGGCCAGCTCAAGGCGGAGCGCAGCGTTGACAGCCGTCTGGCTATCGTCGCAGACGCTCCTGGCACGTTCTGGCTGGATTTCGTCACCCTCGTTCCGGAGGCATCACAGCTCTGGGAGGGCGGAAAATACGGTCCGTTCCGTAAAGACCTGATGCAGGCGCTTGCAGACCTCCATCCGACCTTCATGCGCTTCCCTGGCGGTTGCGCTTCAGAAGGCCCTAACTACTTCGGCCAGCCGTTCTGGAAGAACTCCATCGGTCCTCGCGAAGAACGTATCGGCTTCCGCAACCATTGGGGATACTGGACTTCACAGTATGTCGGATTCTATGAGTATCTGGTTATGTCAGAGGCTCTTGGTGCAACGCCGCTGCCGGTTCTCAACAATGGCGTGACCTGCCAGTTCGCAGGCCATCAGTATATCGCTCCGCTCGAGACCCAGGAGGACCGCGACAGGTTCTACAGCATCTTCGTGAAGGACGCACTCGACTTCGTCGAATTCTGCAACGGCGGTGTGGACACCGAATGGGGCGCGCTCCGCGCGAAGATGGGCCATCCGGCACCGTTCAACCTGAAATACCTTGGAATAGGCAACGAAAACCAGGGAGACGCTTTCTGGGAGCGCTTCGACATAATGTACAATGCTGTCAAGGAGAAATATCCTGACATCATCATCGTTTCTACCGCAGGTGCCGCCGATGCAGGCAAGGAGTTCAACGCGAATATGGCACAGATCGATGCCAAGTACGCCGATACCGTGGTCGACGAGCATTATTACAAGAATGACCAGTGGTTCCTTACCAAGGGCGACAGGTATAATGTCGGAGCCGTGCGTGGCGCTGAAGGACATACATACGACAGAAAGAAGCCTACACGCGTGTTCGTGGGCGAGTTCGCCAACAATATGGCCAACAATGCCTTCTCATCCGCTCTTGCCGAGGCCGCTTACTGGACCAGCCTTGAGCGCAACTCCGATATGGTTGTGATGGCCGCCTACGCGCCTCTCTTCTGCAAGAAGGGCTTCAACAAGTGGAATTCGAATCTCATCTGGTTCGACAACCGCGGTATGTGGAGAAGCTGCAACTACTATTATCAGAAGCTGTTCTCAGAGGCCGGGAACCGCGCATTCGAGATTTCTCCTGCAATGAACGGAAAGGTGGCTGACGACAAGATCTACACCTCTCCTACCATTGACACCGCAACGGGTGAGATTATCGTGAAACTCGTGAATGTCGAGGCGGCCGACAAGAACTTTACCGTGAATACGGGTTCGAACACCAAATACGCAGCAACCCTCGAGTTCATTTCTTCACACGATACTTCTGTCAAGAACCAGGGTGACCAGAACTATTATTCAAGCCATCCTGACTATGCCGCGCCTGTAATGGCCGGCCCTAACCCGGCGGAACGCCCGGGACTCCGCGAGATGGCATTCAGATTCGGCCGCCGCGTGAAGTACACCGAAGCGGTGGTTCCTCATACAAAGGACCTTGGCGTAGTGTCCAAGTCATTCAAGGTTCTCATTCCTGAGAATTCCGTATGTGTGCTCAAGCTTACTCCGGTCAAGTGATATGAAGAAAACACTGATCTCTGTTTTGGCCGCAATGATGTTCGCTCTCGGTGCACAGTCCCAGAACCCGTATCTGCCGCTTTGGGAATATATCCCTGACGGGGAGCCTTATGTGTTCGAAGACCCTGACTGCCCGGGGAAATACCGCGTGTATGTGTATGGATCCCACGATTCCCTCATTACGGAATATTGTGGACGCGAGCAGGTCGTATGGTCTGCTCCTGTCGAGGATCTGAGCGCGTGGCGCTATGACGGCATCATATTCAAGTCTGTCGTCGGCGCCGACGGCCGCGACTTGAATCCCGGCGGGATCGGCGACGTGCTTTATGCGCCGGACGTCGCCGTGCGTGTGCGCCCCGACGGACGTAAGGAGTATTTCCTTTATCCGAACAACCAGCACGGCGGGCGAAACGCACAGGTCGCTGTCAGTGACCGTCCAGACGGCCCGTTCCACGTAATCAACTGGTCGAAGGAGAACCCTGCGGCTTGCGACGGCTGTCTGTCATTCGATCCGGCGGTGTTCGTCGATGATGACGGCCGCGTGTACGGCTACTGGGGCTTCCAGGAGTCCAACGGTGCGGAACTGGACCCGCTGACGATGGCGAGTGTGAAGCCAGGCACGTCCATAGTGAAGGATATGGTCTCCAACCTGAACCAGCCGGGTGAATTCCGCTTCTTCGAAGCTTCTTCGATCCGCAAGATTGAGGACAAATACGTGTTCATATACTCACGTACAACGGCAGAAGGCGAATTCGGCCTGCCGTCGGTGAACTACACCCTCGCGTACGCCTACAGCGACAGTCCGCTGGGCCCGTTCACATACGGCGGCACCATCATCGACTGCCGCGGACGCGACGTCGATGATGAAGGAAAACCGGTCTGCACTGCGAATCCTTACGGAAACACACACGGCAGCATTCTTGAGATTAACGGCCAATGGTGGGTGTTCTATCACCGCCAGACAGGTACCGACGAGTTCTCCCGTCAGGCCATGGTTTCTCCGATTACCGTCAAGGTCCAGAAGGGCAAGGGCGGCAAGGTCGAGATTTCAGAGGCGGAATATAATTCCGAAGGCTTCTCAATCGGCGGTTTGAATCCGCTTTACAAGACTCCTGCCGGAATAGCCTGCTATCTTACCAATCCGAAGGGGATAGGGCAGAGCTATCCGAATTTCATTTTTACCGGTTCTTATGTGAAACCTACCCGTCTGGACCTCGGCTCATGCCAGGGCCCGTTCAATCAGAAACAACCTTTCTGCCCTGTTGTGAACAATACTTCAGGGTCGGTCGTGGGATACAAGTATTTCAATTTCGACTGCTTCAAGGGCGCACGGAAAGTGGAGCTGACGCTGACTCTCAAGCCGGAGGCTGGTGGGCGGATCACCGTGCTTGCAGGCGGCCATAAGGCCAGCCGTGGAGGCAAGGTGATTGCCACCGTCGACGTTGCCGCAGGAGTCTGGAACAACCAGGTAAGCTTGGCCGTGCCGGTGTCGCTTCAGGGCTTGTCCGGCAAGCAGCCGCTATTCTTTGTCTTCAGTTCTGACGCTGAGGACAAGTCGGTTTGTGAATTGTATGATTTTCAATTTGTCGTAAAATAATATTATGAAACGTCTGGTCATATCTCTTGCGGTTGCGGCGCTCTGCCTCTTTAATGTGGCCGCACAGGACAATGTGGTCAATAAGGCCATTGAACTTGGACAGAATGACAACAAAGTGATGGTCTGGGAGGACTATCTTGCCAATATCATCGGAGGAAGGCCCATAGGCTCCCATAACCTCGAGGATGCGGAGAAATGGGTTGAGAAACAGTTCCGCAGCTGGGGGATGGATGTCATTGTCCAGGAAGTCGGCGAGATCGCCGTGGGATTCTCCCGCGGCCCGTGGTCCGGCAGAATGCTCAGCGCGGACGGTATGAACCTGCATTTCACCACTCCGGGATATACTGCCGGCACGAAAGGGCCGCAGAGGGGAGTGGCTGTAATGGAGCCTAAGAACCGCGCCGAGTTCGAGCGTGTCAAGGGAACCTTGAAAGGGGCCTGGATGCTTGTCAGCGGAGATTCCACGGGCTGGCCGATTTCCATGAGCAAGACCGTGCCTGCCGACAGCACGCTGTCGTATGCTGAATTTGCAGCCGCAGGCGTGCTGGGATTCGTGCAGTCAGCAAAGAGCCCTATTACAACTCTTTATGACAGGAAGGGGTGCTTCGACCTTACGATGGACACTTTGCCGACTGTCTGCGACATCAAGCTGGACGAACGCCAGTTCGAGATTGTCAAGGCGAAGACTCTGGCCCGCGAGAGGGTTATACTTGAGTTTGACATACGCAACCATTTCTTTGAGGGACCGGTCAAGTTCCACAACGTGATAGGTGTCATCAAGGGCAGCAAGTATCCGGATGAATATGTCATATGCGGCGGGCATCTTGATTCGTATGATGTCGCTTCGGGTGCAGTGGACGACGGCCAGGGCGTAAGCGTGACGATGGAGTCGGCGCGCCTGCTGGCCCTGTCGGGAGCGAAGCCGAAGCGCACTATGATGTTTGCCGTGTGGACGGGAGAGGAATATGGGCTGTTGGGCTCGAAGCATTTCGTGAAGCACAATACCGTGCCTTTGGACAGGATCGCCAACTATTTCAACCGTGACGGCGGTCCCGAGGTGGCGGTTTCCATAACTGTGCCGGAGGCAATGTATTCTGATTTCAAGAAGATTGCGGAGCCGGTTGCTTCTTTGAACCCTGAATTTCCGTTTGAGGTCATCAAGAGGGAGGGTGAGCCGAAGAAGCGGCCTACAAGTGCGGGCGGCTCCGACCACGCGTATTTTGCGCTGAGCGGCGTGCCGACGATTTCCCTGAATCTGCGTGACGTCAAGGGTTACGGTTTCGACTACCGTGAGATATGGCACACGGACGCCGACCTGTATCCCCGTACGATTCCGGAGTATATGGAGCATTCTTCGATAGTCAACGCCGTGATGATGTATGGCGTTGCGAACCTTGACCATCTCCTTTCCAGGGAAGGTCTTTACGCCGACTGATGTGCCGCAGCGCTGTGCTGCGGTTATTTGATGAGGTTGAGGAACTCGTTGCGTGTGCGGGCGTCTGAGAGGAAGATGCCGCTGAAGGCGGAGGTGGTGGTGAGAGAGTTGGACTTCTCGACTCCGCGGAGTACCATGCAGCTGTGGGTGGCCTCGATGACGACGGCTACGCCGAGCGGGTTGAGCGCTTCCTGGATGCAGTCGCGGATCTCCACCGTGAGGCGCTCCTGGACCTGAAGGCGGCGCGCGAAGGTCTCAACGACGCGCGCGATCTTGCTGAGGCCGGTGATCTTGCCGTTAGGTATGTAGGCTACGTGGCATTTGCCGAGGAAAGGCAGCATATGGTGCTCGCAGGTGCTGAAGAGCTCTATGTCCTTTACAAGCACCATCTGCTGGTACTTCTCGTCGAACATTGCGCTTTGGATAATGGCGACCCCGTCTTCATCGTAGCCTTTGGTAAGGAACTGAAGGGACTTTGCCACGCGCTCGGGTGTCTTGACAAGACCCTCGCGGCCCGGGTCCTCGCCGAGGAGACGGAGGATTTCCTTGATGTGCACTGCGATTTCAGCGGTGGTTTCGGGAGTGTAGTTATCTTCGCGTTTGTAGCTCATAATCAATCGTTTGCAAATAGGCCTTGCGGCTTGTTGGTAACCTGTTGATAAATACTTTCACAAAAGTACTCAAAAAAAGTTGTCATTTCGATTTTTTCTCTATATTTGCCGCCAATAAACACGCAATTGTTATGTATTGGACACTTGAACTAGCCAGCAGTCTGGACGATGCTCCATGGCCGGCAACCAAAGAAGAGTTGATTGATTACGCCAACCGTTCCGGTGCTCCTGAAGAAGTCATCGAGAATCTCGAAGAACTTGAAGAGGAAGGCGAAATTTACGAATCAATAGAAGACATCTGGCCGGACTATCCGACCAAGGAGGATTTCTTCTTCAACGAGGAGGAATATTAGCACGGAATTCCGCTCTATTCCCACAGAATAAGCGAGTTATAAACTTGGGTAGCAGTGTTTTGCACTGCTACTTTTTTTGTATATTTGCCCCGAAAAGGAATGAAAAGGAAAATAAACTTGGGTAAAACTTGGGTTTTTTGCGTTTACCCAAGCCGTTTAGGAATGAGCCGAATTTAATTTGACAGTGCAACAGCACTATCGGATGTAAAGTTATACATTTT
>JAUNNZ010000038.1 GCA_030537315.1 Bacteroidia bacterium | reverse complement strand
ATGGGGTATTAGCTCAGTTGGTAGAGCGTAAGGTTCGCAATCTTAAGGTCAGGGGTTCGACCCCCCTATGCTCCACAAAGCATCATCAAGCAATGAAATAGGCCGCCCGATTATCGGGCGGCCTTGCTTTTGAGCCACTTATCAGACTCGGACTGATGACCTGCGCGTTACGAATGCGCTGCTCTACCGACTGAGCTAAAGTGGCTTTGGGGTCACAAAGATATGAAAATTCTTTGAATTATTCCGTTGCCTTTGCGGCTTTCGAAATCTTTGCCACAATATTGATCAGGATGCTGCCGAGAATGCCGGAGGCGATGGAGCCGAGAAGGACGGCTATCTTGCCGGCGTTGCGGAGCTGGGCCATTATCTCCGGTGTCTGGTCACCGAAGGAAAGGGTGTCGACGAAGATCGACATCGTGAATCCTATACCGCCGAGGCAGGCGACTGCGAAGAACATCGCCCAGTTGGCCTTTTCAGGCATAGCGCCTATCTTGAACTTGATGGCAAGCCAGCTGAACAGAGTGATTCCCAGAGGCTTTCCGAGGAGGAGTCCGAAGAAGATACCCATTGACACGCTTCCGAGCGCAGCATCATATGCCAGTACGTTGAAGTATGACGCGTCGGTTATCTCGACGCCTGCATTTGCGAGGGCGAAGATAGGCATTATGAGGAAGTTGACCCAAGGGGAGAGCGCGTGCTCCACGCGGTAGCTCATATCCATCGTGCCGTGGGCGACCTCTTCAAGCTTGCGGAGGCAGTGTTTCTGAGGGCCGTTCGGGAACGGCTCGTCGTCTATTCCGTCCAGGTTGTTGAGCATCTCGATGTAATGGTTGCGCTTGTGGACGTATTGTGTCTTGTTGAATCTCGGGGTTGAAGGGATGAGGAAGGCCATCACGACACCTGACATCGTGGCGTGGATGCCGCTGTAGTAGAACAGGGCCCATACGACGATGGCGCAGACGATATAAGGGAACATTTTCTTCTCCCCAAGCTTGCGCATCACGAGTGTGATGCCGATGACGGCGAACGAGATGGCGAGCAGGCCGAGGTCGATGGCCCCTCCGTAGAAGAGGGCTACGACAAGGATGGCGATCAGGTCATCCGCGATTGCAAGGGCGGTGAGGAAAACTTTCAGCGAGACAGGCACCTTGTCGCCCAGCACTGAAAGGATGCATACTGCAAAAGCGATGTCGGTGGCCGTAGGGATGCCCCAGCCGCTGCCGGCTGCCGTGCCGTGGTTGATGAATGTGAAAATGAGGGCCGGAGCGATCACGCCGCCGAAGGCTGCGATAACCGGAAGCAGTGCCTTTTTCGGAGATGAAAGTTCACCGTTGCTGATTTCCCTCTTGATCTCGAGACCGACGGTGAAGAAGAATATCACCATCAGGATGTCGTTGATGAATTTCTCAACGGTGAGGTCACGCGGGAAGAGGATGTTCACGTCGCCGTTGCTGCTGAACAGGTGCAGCTGGACATTGGTGGCGAGGATGTCTTCATAGACTGTTTTGGTGAAGGGAAGGTTCGCGAAAAGCATCGCTAGAACAACACAGCAGAGGAGGAGTACTCCCTGGAACCAGGGCTGCTTCGAAAGCCTGTTGCTCCGCTTGTTGAACATGATCACACCTTTGTTCCAGGTGTAGATAGGGATAAGTTTGGCCATGATACTACTACTAACCCGGCCTCAGCCGGAAATGCGTGGCAAAGGTATAATTTTTAAAATAATTTAAAAAATATTTTTAAAGGAAAATTCAGCCTAGTAGATTATGCTGAATGAATTGTCACCGGACTTGACGTCAAAACGGCCGTCTGCGCGCTTGCAGAGGGGTTTCCGTGGTGAAAGTTCTATGGCGATGACATCGCCCGTGCGTATATAGCAGAATGTGGTGGCCAGGGCAATCGCTTCGCATATCCTGCCGGCGTCGCCATCTTCCAGCCAGTCCTTCCCGTGGACCGGGAAAGGGAGGAATGATGTATGGTCGAGGCAGCAGGCGCAGGCGAAGCCTTCCGCGCTGCCGTCTATCATATCCTCAGGGTACAGGAGGAATCCGCGTCCGGCGCCGTCGTAGTACCGCTCCGCAAATCTGGCGCCCACGCTTCGGCCCGGCTTGCTGACGCGGACGAAGAGTACTTCTGAGGCGCTGATCCTGTCGACGAAGTCAGGTACATAGAAATCCTCGTTGTCGCGCTCCCATGTGGTGTCCGGGCGCGCGAAAACCTTGCCTTCGCTGGATATGACGATGATATTCAATGCTAGAAGAGTTTTCCGTTGAACTTGGCGGCCAGTTTCTCCCGGTCGTACTGCTCCTTGAACCTGCTGAACTGCGCCTTGGTGTCGAGGGTGAAGGAACCCTGCTGAACCCAGGCGAAATAAGATGGGTCGATGGCGTAAACCTGGCGCAGGGTGCGTCCCTTGTGCTTTCCGAAGTTCACGACAGGTTCGCCCTTGTCGTCGGAGATGAGGTGACCTGAGAAATCCACGTATCTCTTTCCGACGTAGGCGGAGAGGGCGTCGACGTCATTCTTCAGCACGTCGGGATATCTGTCGAGCTGGGCCTTCAGGACCTCGTAAGTGGCGACTGTGTCGGCCTCTGCGGTATGCGCGTTGTCGAAATCCTCGCCGCCGCAGTAGAAACGGTAGGCGGCGCGGAGATTGCGCGGCTCCATCGCGTGGTAGATGTTCTGCACGTCAACCATCTTGGGGGCGTGGAGGTCCACCTTCAGGTCCTTGCCGGCCATCTTGGCGCGCTCGAACTCTTCGGCGAGCATAGGGAGGTCGAACTTTGCGGCGTTGAAGCCGGAAAGGTCGCTGTCCTGCAGCCATCCGGCCACTTCTTCGGCAACGTCGAAGAAGGTGGGGCAGTCGACGAGCATGTCGTCGGTGATGCCGTTGACTTTTGAGGCCTCCGGGTTGATAGGGCGCTGGCGGTTGCCGACGTAGTCCCACGGCTTGATCTTCCAGGTCTTGATTCTTTCTTCGCCACCAGGGAAAACCTTTACGAAACTAAGCTCTATGATAGAGTCTTCAGGAATATTAAGGCCTGTGCTCTCTATGTCGAAAAAGAGCAGAGGCCTCTTGAGATTGAGATCCATAGAAAGATGTTATGAAACCATGATCGGCATAAGGATGCCGCATACCTTTTCGCTCTCGGCTTCTTCCTCTGAAGGGACGATGAGGGCGGCGCGACGCGCGTCGGCGAACTTGAGCACGATTGTCTCGCAGCTGAGGTTGCCGAGAATCTCGATGAGGAACGATGACTTGAAACCGATGGAGAGCTCGTCGCCGTTGTAGTCGCAGTTGAGCTTTTCGTAAGCTGCGAGCGCAAAGCCGAGGTCCTGGGCCGTGATTTCAAGCTGTCCCTGCTTGAGGTCGAACTTGATGTGGTTGGATGCCTTGTTCGCGCATACCGCAACGCGGCGTACGGTGTTGAGGAGCTGCATGCGGTCGATCTTCAGGACATTGGAGTTGTTCTGAGGGATGACGTCGCGGTATTTAGGGTATTTGCCGACTATGAGGCGGCACACCATCATTGTCTCGCCGAACTGGAAGACGACATTGCTGCCGTCGTACAGGGCTTTGACGTCTTCTGCGTCCTTGTCAAGGATCGACTTGAGCACGCCCGCCGGCTTCTTGTGAAGGATGAAGGAGGCCTTGACGTCGCTCTGCACATCCTTGGTGGTGTAGCAGATGAGTTTGTGGGAATCCGAAGCCACGAGGGTGGTGGAGTCCGTGTCGATGTCGAAGAAGATACCGTTCATCGCCGGGCGCATCTCGTCGTCTGCGGTTGCGTAGATGGTCGCGCTGATGCCTTCGGCCAGCACGGCTGCAGGGACGGTGAAACTCTGGGAGTCTTCGCCGGCGCCCCTGATTTCAGGGAAATCGGAGGCAGGGAAGTAAGGGAGTGAGGAATTACCGTTGCTCCAGACGCATTCGAATGAGCCTTCGCCTATGGTCTTGATGGTGATGGGCTGGTCAGGGAGGGCCTTCAGGAGCTCCGTCATCTGACGTGCAGGCACAGCGATGCTGCCTTCGTCCTTGACGCTCTCAAGCTCCACTGAAGTGCGGAGCGTGAGCTCCTGGTCAGAGGCGGTGATTTCGAGACTGCCGTCTTTGGTGACGAACAGGAAGTTCTCAAGAATAGGGAGGGCTGTCTTGGCCGGAATGGCCTTGGAAACATCGAGGATGCCTTTAAGGAGGGTTGCGCTTGAAACGTTGAATTCCATATCTTTTTTTAACTTTAGTCTTAGCAAGCAAATTTAGCCAGAAATCTCCAAACTTCAAATAATATTTTTGGCACAAGTTTTGACCATAAGCGTTCGGAACATTTAAAATTTCATACGATATGAATGGAAAAGGAATTTTTACCGTACTCGCATCGGTGCTTCTGAGCGGTGCTACGGCATTCGCAGTTGTGAAAGCGGTGGACCCACAGGAACCGCAGGATGTGAAAACCGTTTACAATGACGAAGGACAGCCTGTCAAAACTGTCAATTTGTCACTTTCTGATTACCCTGATTTCACCTACGCCGCCGAGAATGCGGTGCAGGCGGTCGTATATGTCGAGGTCTATGGCCAGAGCCGCCAGCAGCAGAGGCAGATGATAGACCCGTTCTTCGAGTTCTTCTTCGGCGGCCCCCAGGGCGGATACGGCCAGCAGCAGCCCCAGCAGCAACAGCCTCGCGAGGAGCGTCCTATGGGCAGTGGCTCGGGCGTCATCATCCGCGCCGACGGTTACATCGTGACCAACAACCACGTCGTTGCAAACGCAACCAAGGTCAAGGTGACCCTCAATGACAACCAGACTTATGAAGCTGCAGTCGTAGGCACCGACCCCGCCACCGACGTGGCACTCATCAAGATCGATGCGGCCAACCTGCCTTCAATACCGTTCGCGGATTCAGACAAGCTCCGTCTCGGCGAATGGGTACTTGCCATCGGCTCTCCGCTTGGCGCGGAGCTCCGCTCCACCATCACCGCCGGCATCGTTTCGGCCAAGGGCCGCCAGATGCCGAACTATGACGGTGAATTCAAGATCGAGTCGTTCATCCAGACAGACGCAGCGGTCAATCCGGGCAACTCGGGCGGCGCTCTCGTCAACAAGCTCGGCGAGCTCGTGGGTATCAATACCGCTATTGTATCCACTACCGGCTCATATTCCGGATATTCCTTCGCGGTACCGTCAAACATCGTGAAGAAGGTCGTCTCCGACCTCATCGACTTCGGTTCAGTCAAGAGGGTCATGCTGGGCATCACCGGCGGAACCGTCACTGCAGACCTTGCAAAGAAGCTGAAGATTGACAAGGCTGAGGGAGTTTACGTACAGGACGTTTCCAAGGGCGGCACAGCCGACAAGGCCGGCGTCAAGTCAGAGGACGTGATAGTAGCGATAAATGACACGAAGATCGCTACGATGTCCGAACTCCAGGCGCAGGTGAACAACTTCCACCCGGGCGACAAGGCCGTCATCAAGGTCATCCGCGACGGCAAGACCGTTGTGCTCAATGCGACATTCACCGGCACAGTCGATGCCAACGGCACCGAGGACGCTGACGGCACCGTGGCATTCTACGGAGCGAAGCTCAAGGAGGTTGACAACGGCGTGCTCGTAGTGAGCGCCGGGAACGGCAAACTTGCCCAGGCCGGCGGTGAAGACGGTTTCGTCATCCAGTATGTCAACGACCAGAAGGTCAGCAAGCCGAAGGATGTTGTCGACATAGCCAAGAGGAGCAAGAGGTCCGTATTCATCGAGGGTGTCACGGCCTCCGGCAGACCGGGCTACTTCGGCTTCGGAAAGGAATAGCGGCATAAGGCTGAAAAAATGTTGATAAAATTCAGGGCGCGGGATGAAACTTCCGCGCCCTGAGTGCGTATAATATGGTGAGACTTGGAAAAAATACAGTTATCAACATATGAGACAGTTAAAAATTACAAAATCCATCACCAACCGCGAAAGCGCCTCCCTGGACAAGTATCTCCAGGAAATCGGACGCGAAGAGCTGGTTTCACCCGAAGAGGAAGTGGAACTCGCGCAGCGGATCCGCAAGGGCGACCAGGAAGCGCTCGAAAAGCTTACAAGGGCCAATCTCCGTTTCGTCGTTTCAGTTGCAAAACAATATCAGAACCAGGGCCTCAGCCTTCCTGACCTCATTAATGAAGGCAACCTCGGACTTATCAAGGCCGCCGAGAAATTCGACGAGACCAGAGGTTTCAAGTTCATCTCATATGCAGTGTGGTGGATCCGCCAGTCCATACTCCAGGCTCTCGCCGAGCAGTCCCGTATCGTGCGTCTGCCTCTGAACCAGGTGGGTTCCCTCAACAAGATCAACAAGGCACTCGGCAAGTTCGAGCAGGAGAATGAGCGCCAGCCGTCCACCGAAGAGCTTGCAGAGATGATAGACATCCCTAAGGACAAGATAGCCGACACCCTCCGCGTTTCAGGCCGCCACGTCAGCGTGGACGCACCGTTCGTCGAGGGCGAGGACAACAGCCTCCTCGACATCCTTCCTAATGACGATTCCCCGAGCGCTGACCGCGGCCTCACCAACGAGTCCCTCAGCACCGAGATCGAGCGCGCACTCCAGATCCTCACTGTCCGCGAGCGCGAAATCATCAAGAGTTTCTTCGGCATCGGCTGCCAGGAGATGACTCTCGAGGAAATAGGCGAGCGCCTTGACCTCACACGCGAGCGTGTGCGCCAGATCAAGGAGAAGGCGATCCGCAAGCTCAAGAAGCCATCTGCCAGCAAGCTTCTCAAGACATACCTGGGCTAACAGATGACACCGGAAGCATTCATCGCCGCGAAGGCCTCAGAGGCCATCAAGGCAATCTACGGCGCCGACGTCGACGCCGCCACCCTCCAGGTGGGCGTCACCCGCAAGGAATTCGAAGGTGACTTCACCCTCGTGACCTTCCCGCTGCTGCGCATCACCCGCCAGTCACCTGATGCCACCGGCACCGCGATAGGTGAGTGGCTTACAGCCAACTGCCCTGAAATCAGCGCGTTCAACTCCGTCAAGGGCTTCCTTAACCTCAGCCTTTCCAATCTCTACTGGAGCGAGGCGTTCGAGGCTATCGCCAAAGACGGCAACTTCGGCCAGCTCCCGTCGACGGGACGCCGTGTGATGGTTGAATTCAGCTCCCCGAACACCAACAAGCCGCTCCACCTCGGACACGTGCGCAACAACCTTCTGGGTTCTGCTGTCTCAGACCTTCTGAAGGCTGCCGGCGAGGAGGTCATCAAGACCACCCTTGTGAACGACCGCGGCGTGCACATCTGCAAGAGCATGTATGCCTGGCAGAAGCGCTTCAACGGCGCCACCCCGGAGAGCACAGGCAAGAAGGGTGACCATTTGGTAGGCGACTGCTATGTCGAGTATGCGAAGATGGAAAAGGAGGACCCTTCTGTCCTCGATGACGTCCACAAGATGCTTGTGGACTGGGAGGCGGGCGACAAGGAGGTCCGTGACCTCTGGCAGAAGATGAACCAGTGGGTCTTCGACGGCTTCGACCAGACCTACAAGGCTCTCGGAATCTCATTTGACAAGACATATTACGAGCACGACACCTATCTGCTGGGCAAGGAACTTGTCCAGGAGGGTCTGAAGAAGGGCGTTTTCGTACAGGACCCGGACGGTTCCGTATGGTGCGACCTCACTTCCGACGGTCTTGACCGCAAGATTGTCCAGCGTTCCGACGGTACCTCGGTCTATATCACCCAGGACCTCGGCACCGCAGAGCGCCGCTTTGCCGAAAACAATCTTGATTCCCACGTCTATGTGGTCGGTAACGAGCAGGACTATCATTTCCAGGTCCTCAAGCTCATACTCGGCAAGCTGGGCTTCGACTGGGCTTCCCGCATATACCATCTCAGCTATGGTATGGTCGAGCTTCCTGAAGGCAAGATGAAGAGCCGCGAGGGTACCGTCGTCGATGCGGATGACCTTATCGGGAAGATGTATGAAGAGGCCAAGGCCACTTCGGAGGAGTCCGGCAAGCTTGATGGTGTGCCGGAGGATGAGAAGGACAGGCTGTATCATATGATAGGCCTTGGCGCCCTCAAGTATTTCATCCTCAAGGTCGATCCTAAGAAGACGATGCTCTTTGACCCTAAGGAGTCCATCGACTTCAACGGCAATACCGGTCCTTTCATCCAGTATACCCACGCCCGTATTTGCAGCATCCTCCGCAAATCCGGCCTACAGGACGGCGTCCCGCAAACGGAAACCGTGGCCGCCGGCGTCCAGCTGAGCGCCAAGGAGATAAGGCTGGTGAAGATACTGAACAGTTATCCGCAGAAAGTGGGGGAGGCCGCGGCGGCATATTCGCCGGCCGTGATCGCCAACTACTGCTACGACCTGGCGAAGGAATTCAACCAGTACTACCACGATACCCCTATTCTCAAGGAACCTGACAAGGATGTACTCAACATGCGTCTCGCATTGATCGGGACGATTGCCCGGGTGCTCCGCAAGGCAATGAACATTTTAGGAATTGAACTCCCTGAGAGAATGTAATATCCCGACCTCCGTCAAGGAGGTTAAGAAACTCGGATGGGACTACATCGACGTCATCATCTTCACCGGTGACGCCTTTGTGGACCACCCGAGTTTCGGTACTGCCTGCATTGCGCGCTGGCTGGAGAAACACAGCTACAGGGTGGCCGTGGTGCCTCAGCCGAACTGGCGCGATGACTTGCGGGATTTCCGCAAACTGGGCGCGCCGAGGCTGTATTTCGCCGTCTGCGGCGGCGCAATGGATTCTATGGTGAACCATTATACCGCCGGCAAGCGGCTGCGCCACGACGACGCCTATACGCCTGAAGGAAAGGCGGGACAGCGTCCCGACAGGGCGGTGACCGTCTACACGAAGATACTCAAGCAGCTGTGGCCGGAGGTGCCCGTAGTCATAGGAGGCGTCGAGGCATCGCTGCGCAGGCTCACCCATTATGACTATTGGGACGACTGCCTTATGCCGTCGGTCCTCGTTGGCAGCGGCGCTGACTGGCTGTGCTATGGGATGGGCGAGCGGCCGATGCTGGAGCTGACGAAGGCGTTCGAGGCAGGACGCAACCTTCATCAGATGGAAAGGATACCCCAGGTCGCCTTCCTGCGGAAAGGCCGCTGCAAGGTTGAGGGTGCGCTGTTGCTGCATTCTTTCGAGACCTGCCAGAAGGACAGGAAGGCATTCGCCGAAAATTTCCACGAGATAGAGACTCACGCGAATATGCTTCATCCGCAGACCATAGTTGAGCCTGTGGGGGATGGCTATGTACAGGTGAATCCGCCGTATCCGCCGGCAACGACGGAGGAGATGGATTCATTCTGGGACCTTCCGTTCACGAAGCTGCCGCACCCGCGGTATGCGGGCAAGCGCATCCCGGCGTATGACATGATCAAGGACTCCATCATCACGCACAGGGGGTGCTTCGGGGGATGCAATTTCTGCACGATAGCCGCCCATCAGGGCAAATTCATCCAGTCGCGCTCGGAAGAATCCATCGTGGCTGAAGTGCGCAGGCTGGCGGCGATGCCTGAATTCCACGGCAATATTTCCGACCTCGGTGCGCCTACGGCCAATATGTACGGAATGCGCGGCGCCGACCCGTCGCGCTGCGAGGTCTGCCGCCGCAAATCGTGCCTGTATCCGGCTCCGTGCCGCAATCTGGACCGCTCGCACGAACGCGTGCTCCGGATGTATGACAAGGTCATGTCGGTAAAGGGTGTAAAGCACGCATATATAGGCAGCGGTGTGCGCTATGACCTTTTCCTGGATGAAAAGGGCTTCATCGATGACACCGGGAAGCCATATCTGAAATCACTTATGCTCGAGCATACTTCGGGACGCCTGAAAGTAGCCCCGGAGCATACGGAAGAGAAGGTGCTGGGGTATATGGCAAAGCCGTCCTTCAAGCTGTTTGAAAGGCTCAGGACTGAATTCAACGCGATAAACCGTGAGAACGGCACCCATACCGAGCTTGTCCCGTATTTCATTTCATCGCATCCGGGATGCACTTTCCAGGACATGGAGCGTCTTGCGCACAATCCGGGGCTGAAGGGCATCTGGATGGATCAGGTGCAGGATTTCACCCCGACGCCTATGACCACTTCATCCGTGATGTTCTACACCGGGCTTGACCCGAGGACGCTTAAACCGGTATTCGTGGAGAGGGACCCCGACAGGAAAAAGGCGCAGAAACAACTTTTTTTCAACAAGAAGTAGAATTTATTTTCTGTTTTCCGAAATAAGGATTATTATTGCACTACCTAAATACGATTACTATGCCATCAGACAACAAAAAACGCCATATTATAAGTTATGAGAAGATGAGCCCTGAACTCCAGGACATCTTTAACAAGAGATATCCCAAGGGGTTCAACGATTTCCTTCCCGACCTTACAAGATACACCAAGCCTGACGGCACCCCGTTCTATGCAGTTATGATGGATGAACTCGAGGAGTTTCCGGACGACATCTATCTTGTGAAGATTCAGGTGGAGACCGATGACGCCGAGGACATCGAGAGATGGCTCGAGGGCGAAGAGGAAGCCGAAAACGAACAGGTTGCCGGCGCCGCGGGCGGCGAGGATGAGGGCAACACCCTTCCTGACGACAATATCGCCCAGTACGGCAGCGATGACGACGCACCAGACGCATAATAGTGCAGAACCCTTTCAGTAAAATATCGGAGCGTAACAAGCTCCTGCTGTTGAGCCTTGTTGTGGGAATCACATCGGGGCTCGCAGCCGTTTTATTGAGGTGGCTCATCGATATAATCAAGCATTTTGCCAACGGCGAGTTCATTACCGCCGACTTCAACTGGCAGTACCTTGTGCTTCCCGGCATAGGCGTGCTGATCTCGATGCTGATTGTCCGCTATCTCATCAGGGACAACATAGGCCACGGAGTCACCAAGGCCCTTCTTGCCGTTTCCAGGAACGAGTCAAGGATCAAACCGCACAATACCTGGTCATCCATTCTGACATCTTCGATCACCATAGGTTTCGGCGGTTCCGTCGGAGCGGAGGCCCCTATAGTCTATACGGGAGCTGCCATTGGCAGCAACCTCGGCCGCGTGTGCGGCCTGTCCCACCGGAGCATAACCACGCTGCTGGGTTGCGGCGCGGCCGGTGCAGTCGCCGGTATCTTCAAGGCCCCTCTCGCCGGAGTGCTGTTCACGATGGAGATCCTGATGTTCAATCTGTCCCTCAAGACCATGCTCCCTATGCTGATTTCATCGATATCCGCGACGGTGGTGGCATATATCTTCTGCGGACAGGACCCTTCGTTCGCCTGCACGCTGACAAGATTTTCAATAGGGAATATCCCGTTCTACATAATTCTGGGAGTGGTCGGAGCTTTCGCCGCCCTGTATTTCACAAGAACCACCCTGTGGCTTGAGGACAAGTTTGCGAAATTCAGCAACGCGTATCTGAAATGGATAGTCTGCGCCATTGCGCTGGGCCTGCTCATATTCCTGTTCCCTCCGCTGTACGGCGAAGGATATGACTCGATGACCGCCCTGCTCAACGGCCACGAAATCTCTCTCGAGAGCGGATCCCTGCTTTCGTTCCTTATGGATTCACCTTGGGGGATCGTGCTGTTTTTCGTGCTGGTCTTCTTCATGAAGGTTCTTGCGATGACGCTCACCAACGCTGGCGGGGGAGTCGGCGGTACATTCGGTCCGACGCTGTTTGCGGGAGCGATCCTGGGCTTCGCCGTCGCGCGCAGCCTCAATCTGCTGGGCGCCGGCGTGCCGGAGCAGAATTTCGTCCTTGTGGGCATGGCCGCGCTCATGGCGTCGGTGATGCAGGCCCCGATGACTGCAATCTTCCTCATTGCGGAAATCTCGGGCGGCTATGACCTCCTTATCCCGCTGATCCTCACAGCCACGGTTTCATTCGGCTGCGTCCGCATCTTTGAGAAATATTCCATCTACACCAAGCGTATCGCCCAGAGCGGAGACCTGCTGACGCACGACAACGACCAGGCGGTGATGACTCTTCTGCATACCAGGGACCTGATCCGGGACAAGTATCCCCGGGTCCGCGTGGATGACAGTCTCCGCAAGCTCGTGAAGGCTATATCCAACAGCGATGCCGCAGTGATCGCCGTTCTTGGCGATGACGGTTCATTCCAGGGGATGATTGATGTGGCGAATGTCAGGAAATACCTTTTCCGTTCAGATTTGTACAATACCACAAAGGTTTACAACCTGATGGAATCCGCTCCTGAAATCGTGAGGGAGGAGGAGAGGATAGAGGATGTGATGAGCAAGTTCGAGAGGACGGAGGCCTGGCGCCTTCCGGTCGTGAATGCGGACGGGAAGTATCTGGGATTCATCTCGAAATCAAGGCTGCTTATGGCTTACAGAGCCGAATTGAGGGAAATATCAACTGGAGACTAAATCGATACGGATATGAAAGAGAAAATTGACAAATCTTCCAAGATCATTCTTACGGTCTTTGCTGCGATGGGATTCGTTGTCCTGTGCCACAGCATATCGGTGGCATATTCCTGCTTCTCCTGGCCGGACCTTGTCGTCCACGTGATGTATATGGTCTGCTATGGGGTCCTGTTTGCATACCTGTACAAGGATGACGTGTCTTCTCCTATGATGTTCAAGTCGTCCGTGTTCATATACTGCCTGACAATCCTGCTGCAGAACATCCTGTTCCCGGCACCCGCTCCGTCGGCCGGATTCAATGCGCTCACTTCATTCCTGTCCGTGGGAATCGTGGGCGGTTTCATCATCTGGACACTTGGCTGGAGGAATGTCAAGGCCAACAAGCTGCTCTCAATCATAATTCTTGTGGCCATAGTCATCAGCTGCGGGTTCTATACCTATGGAGCCATTGTGATGGGTCCGTATTTCACTTCAATGGCCATCACGGTCATCGGTATCTGGATACGCCCGTTCGTAGCAGCTTCGATTTTCGTCTGCTACGCTTTCCGCATGGAAAAGAAGGAAAGGGAAAAGGAACGGATGAAGCAGCTAGAGGAGCTTAAGAGAAATTCTCCCTCTGTCTAGGTCAACTCCCAGGACACTTACCTTAATCTGCTGGTGCAGTTTCACGACTTTCGTCGGATCTGTGCCGCGCGGGCCCATCTGCGACACGTGGATGAGGCCGTTGTCGTGAAGCCCGATGTCAACGAAGGCGCCGAAATTGGTGATGTTCGTGACTATGCCCGGCAGCTCCATCCCGACCTTCAGGTCCTCGATGGAGTGGATGTCGTCGGCGAATTCGAACGCCGACGCCTGCTCGCGCGGGTCAAGCCCCGGTTTTGCAAGTTCTTTCAGAATGTCGTTGATGGTCGGAAGTCCGGCCTCCCGGGTGACGAAATCCTCTGCGGAAATCCTTGAGCAGAGCTCCTCGTTGCCGACGAGCTCGCGGGCGGAAACGCCCAGCGAGCGCGCCATCCTGTCAACTATCGGATAGGACTCCGGGTGGACCGCAGAATTGTCCAGAGGGTTTTCCGCTCCGCGGATGCGGAGGAATCCCGCGCACTGCTCGAAGGCTTTCGAGCCCAGGCGCGGCACTTTCTTCAGTTCGGCCCTGCTCTTGAAACCGCCTTCAGCGCTGCGGTATGCTATGATGTTTTCCGCAAGGGCTGGACCTATGCCGGAAACGTATGCGAGGAGGTATGGGGATGCTGTGTTGAGGTTGACGCCGACGGCGTTCACGCAGCTCTCGACGGTGTTGTCGAGCTTCTCTTTCAACAGGGCCTGGTCCACGTCGTGCTGGTATTGGCCGATGCCGAGGTTCTTCGGGTCGATCTTGACGAGTTCGGCGAGAGGGTCCATCAGCCGGCGGCCTATGGACACGGCGCCGCGTACCGTGACGTCTTCGTTCGGGAATTCCTTCCGGGCAACCTCGGATGCGGAGTAGATGGAGGCGCCGTCTTCGCTTACTGTCCAGACCTTGCAGCCGTCCGGGAGGGAGATCTTCTTCATGAATTCCTCGGTCTCGCGGGATGCGGTGCCGTTGCCTATGGCAACCGCCTGGATGTCGTATTTTTCAAGCATCTCCTGCACGCTTACGATGGATTTCACCTTTTCGTTCTGCGGGGGATGCGGGAAGATTATCGTGTGGTGGAGCAACTCTCCGCGCTCGTCGAGGCAGGCGATCTTGCAGCCGTTGCGGAAGCCGGGGTCGATTGCCATCGTGCGCTTCTGGCCCACCGGGGCGCCCAGAAGCAGCTGGCGGAGGTTCTCGCCGAAGACCTTGATGCTCTCGATGTCGGCTTTCTCCTTGGCCTCGCGTATCACCTCACCAGAGATGGACGGCTCGAGGAGACGCTTGAAGGCGTCGGCCACCGCTTCCTTGATCTGGTTGCAGAGTTCGCCGGAAGGGTAGGAGTGCTCCTGACAGAAATCGTAGTATATCTTGCTGCCGCATTTCTCGGGATCGGCGTCGATGCCTGTCGAGAGGAATCCTTCTTTCTCCGCGCGCAGGATGGCGAGAAGGTTATGAGAAGGAATGCGGTTGAGAGGCATCGAGAAATTGAAATACGAGCGGTATTTGTCGGCGTCCTGCGATTCCTTTCCGGCCTTGGTGACCGTGGAGACTATGCGGCGCTGGCGGAAGATGGTACGGAGGTTCTCGCGTATCCCCGCGGTCTCGCTGAGGCGTTCGGCGACGATGTCGCGCGCGCCGGCGAGGGCGTCGTCGATGCTGGCGACCTTCCCTTTGACGAAAGGCTTTGCGGAGGCGATTATGTCGCGGGAACGGACGTTCCACATGACGTCGGCGAGCGGCTCGAGGCCAAGCTCCCTGGCTATTGTGGCGCGGGTGCGGCGTTTCGGCTTGAATGGGAGGTATATGTCTTCAAGCTCGGTGGCTGAGACGCAACTCTCTATTTTCCCTTTCAGTTCATCGCTCAGCGCGCCGGCTTCGGAAATGGTCTTGACGACCGTTTCCTTGCGTTTTTCCATTTCGGCGAAGACGTCGATCCAGTGCTTGATCTCGGCGACTTCGGCATCGTCCATGCCGCCGGTCTTTTCCTTGCGGTAGCGGCTGATGAAGGGGATGGTGTCGCCGTCCTCGAACATGTCGGCGCAATTCTCGACCTGCCAGCTCTTGAGCTGGAGACGGTCGGCTATGTAGTTGATGTATAGCTCTTTCATTTATGGAATTTGCGGAAGCGGAGTCCGATGACCCCCCAGAATGCCTCTCCGAATATGCTGCCGGACATCTTGGATGTGCCTTCCTTGCGGTTTACGAAGATTACAGGGACTTCCGTAAGCTTGAAGCCATATTTCGTGGCTGTGTATTTCATTTCGATCTGGAAGCCGTAGCCTTTCATCCGGACATCGTCGAGGTCTATCGTTTCGAGAACCTTTCTGGAATAGCATACGAAGCCGGCGGTGCTGTCGTAAATCCTGGCGCCCAGTACCAATCTTACATATATCGATGCGCAGTATGAGATGAGTATGCGGCCGAACGGCCAGTTGACCACATTGACGCCGTCTGAGTAGCGTGAGCCGACCGAGAGATCGGCTCCGCCTTCGGTGCAGGCCGCGAGAAGGCGCGGGAGGTCGTCCGGGTTGTGGGAGAAGTCGGCGTCCATCTCGAAGATGTAGTCGTAGTCCCGTTCGAGAGCCCATCTGAAACCGGCGATGTAGGCGGTGCCCAGTCCCAGCTTGCCGCTGCGTTCGAGCAGGTGAAGCCTGCCGCCGAACTCGGCCTGAAGCCGCTTCACCGCGCCGGCGGTGCCGTCCGGCGAGCCGTCGTCGATTACGAGGATGTCGAAATTGTCAGGCAGCGCGAGCACCGCGCGGCTGATCTTGTCGATGTTCTCGATTTCGTTGTAGGTAGGGATTATGACTAAACTTTTCATCTTCTTCTAGAGGTGAACAAATATAGCAAAATTCGTGCGATTTTAGCTATCTTTGTGTCATATGACCACAGTTTTCAACATTTCTCCGAGAGTCTCGACCGCACGCATCCGCGAAATCGCCGTGGCGAGTGACAAAGAATACACTTTGATATATACAAAACCCACAGCGCTGCGCTGGGTGGACTACGGACTGGAGCGCATGCTCCAGGTCGCCGGCGACACGGGCGCCGCGATGGTCTATGCAGACCACTTTGCCGAAATCGACGGCAAAGTCACGGCATATCCCGTCATCGACTGTCAGCCGGGTGCCCTCCGCGATGACTTTGACTTCGGCGGAGTGCAGCTGTACAGGACATCGGTGCTCAAGAAGGTCGCGGCTGAGATGACCGAGGGATATGAGTTTGCGGGGCTGTACGATTTGCGCTTGCGCGCATCACGCGAGGGCGCCCTCGTGCATATAAATGAATATCTGTATTACGAAGTCGAACTGGACACCCGCAAGTCGGGGGAGAAACAGTTCGATTACGTTGACCCCCGCAACCGTGCGGTGCAGATAGAGATGGAAAAGGCTTGCACGGAGCATCTCAAGGCCATAGGCGCTTACCTGAAGCCGGAATTCAAGGAGGTTGACCTGAAGGAAGGGGAGTTCGAATATGAGGCGTCGGTGGTCATTCCGTGCCGGAACAGGGTGCGCACCATTGGTGACGCCATAAGTTCTGCGCTTAACCAGAAGACTTCTTTCAAGTACAACGTGATCGTGGTCGACGACAACTCCACGGACGGCACTGTCGAAGTCATAAAGAGCTTTGATGACGAAAGACTCGTGTATATTGCTCAGAACAAGACATACCACGCCATAGGCGGCAACTGGAACGCTGCACTGCATCATCCGAAGTGCGGGCGTTTTGCGCTTCAGCTCGACTCCGACGATATGTATTACGATGAGAACACCG
>JAUNNZ010000013.1 GCA_030537315.1 Bacteroidia bacterium | reverse complement strand
AGGCCCGAGGCCTCTACAGTAAAATATTTTCAAAAAAATGTGTCAAACTTCCGGGAAGGAAGTTTTGAAGAGTTGGAGTCAGCAATTGAAGAAGGCTTTCAGGTGATTGCAGCCGTTGACGGAGGCGAACTTACCGGCAATCAGCTGGAAGAAGAGATTGAAGATGCTTTCTATGGACAGATTTCGGACCACTGCGTGGTTGTTCTCGCAGTTGAAGATGATGCCGTAACTTTGTACGATCCCGCTTTCGGATGCACACCGCTATCGGTGAGCAGGAGCCATTTCCTCGATGCCTGGGATGACTCCAATCGTTTTTATGTTTCAATAAGCGCTGTTCTATAACATTGCAGTCGCGGTTAAATTGACTATCTTTGCACCGGACTACGGTGAATCACGAGTGTGATTTGAAAAGGGAACCCGGTGGGAATCCGGGACTGTGCCCGCAGCTGTAAATTCCATGGAAGCTCCGAATTCTATTGCCATTGTCCGCAAGGATGAGAAGGCCCGGGGCGGGGGATGAGTCAGAAGACCTGCCATAGTCAAGTCGAACCAATGGAGCCCGGGGGCAGGTTCCTGATAGACGGTACTAATGTTATTATCTACAATCTCAGTTGTGGCGGGTCTGCTGGTGGCAGAAACGCCGGACACGCTTCAGGCAGTGACGGTTGTCGCTGACCGCGGTGTGGTCGTGTCAAGGACAGACACGGTAAAGATCAAAAATTCAATTTCAATCACAGATGCGCTTTCCGGGACTCCCGGACTTTATCTCGCTGATTACGGCGGGCTTGCGGGGCCGAAGACTGTCAGTCTGCGCGGCCTTGGAAGCCCGCACGCAGCCATTTATATAGACGGTGTGCGGGTTGGTAACGTACAGAGCGGTCAGGCTGACCTCGGGATGCTTGACCTGAACAATTGCGGCAGCGCCGTGATCGACTACGCACAGAACAGCCTCTCCTTCAATACGGTAAAGCCGGTTTTCCAAAACCGCGGTGTTGCCGGCTCCGTGAAATTCCGCGGCGGCTCCTTCGGGACTTGCGAGCCGTCAGGGCGCCTGGATTTCAGGCTTTCGGACAAGGTGACCCTCTCCGCCACGGCAGGCGGCGCCGTCAGCAAGGGCGATTTCCCATTGGCCGACGGCACCAGACGAACTAACAACGATATCAGGCAGATCCGCGCCGGTCTTGATTCCTGGGGAATCATCGACGGCGGCGACTGGCACGCCAAGGCATATTACAACGGCGCTGAACGCGGGACTCCCGGCTCCCTTGACTGGCCGTCCACGGACAGGCAGGAGGACCGCGACGCCTTCCTTCAGGGCGTTGTCCGCAGGCAGTTCACACCGGTTTATAATCTTCATGCCAGTGCAAAGGTGTCCTATGACGACCTGAGCTATCTCAGTGAATGGGGGGACAGCCGCTACAGGCAGACGGAAGTCCAGCTGAACAGTTCGCACAAATTCAGCGTATGCAAATGGTTTGACGCCTCATTCGCGGCCGACTTCCAATGGGACGGGCTTGAATCCGACGCATACGGGAAAGAGCGGACATCGGTCTTCGCCACCGCCACGGCTGCATTCCATACAGACCGCCTGAGGGCGGACATCGCGCTGGAGTACTCCGGGACCTTCGATAAGGGAGGTAAGGCGCGGAACGTCGTTTCGCCATCGGCAGACCTTCGCTGGCGCGCTTTCACCGGCTTCGACGTCGTCGCCTTCGCCCGCAGGGCATACAGGACGCCGACCTTCAACGAGCTGTACTACCCGGGCTACGGCAACCCCGACCTGAAGGCCGAGGACGCCTGGCTGACCGATATCGGAATCGAGTACAACCGTGCGGCCGGCGGCAGTTGGCAAATCCAATTGAAGGCGGATGCCTTCTGCAACTATCTGAAGGACAAGATCGTATCTGCCCCGACAGAACTTGATCCGAATATATGGCTGCCGTACAATGTCGGAATCGCGCTGATGTCGGGTGCAGACATCCAGAGCAGGGCAGAATACAATGACGGTGTCCTGAAAGCCGGCTTCGCGGCCCGCTACAGCTATCAGAATGCCATCGACAGGACGCCGGACAGCTATTCCTTCGGTCAGCAGCTTCCGTATATCTCAAAGCACACCGTCTGCCTCGGTGCGGATGCCTCGTGCAAAGGCTGGAGCGCCGCGCTCAACTGGAACTGGCGCGGCGGACGCTACGACTCTGCCGGCAGAATGCCGGACTACAATACGCTTGACCTGACGGCGGGGAAGGACTTCAACCTTTCCGGTGACATGACCCTCGGACTGAAGCTCATCGCACGCAACCTGACTGACTGCCGGTATGAGTTAACCGAGGGGTATCCTATGCCGGGCCGGTCGTTCTATGGTGAAATCTCTTTCAAATTCTAGTATATGCTGAATATTCTCTATGTAATACTCTGCGGCATCGCCCTCCCCGTAGGAGGTGTGCAGATGCAGTATCTGTGGCGCAACCAGCTCGGGGACATATACTCCCTCGGGCTGGGCAGCGCCGCATGTCTCGGCGCTGCCGCCGCCACGATGTCCGGCTGGTGCTCGCTCACCGTCGGCGCCTTCGTCTGCCAGGCGGTGTGCGCGGTCATCGTATCCCTGGTTGCCCTGAAAATCAGTACGTCACGCCTCATTACCTTTGGCATACTGTTCGGAACCTTCATAGGCTCTATAGGCACCATAGTCGTGACCAATGCGCCTACGGGAGACCTTCTGAAGCAGTATTACCTCTGGGGGGCGGCCAATTTCAAGCTTCAGGGAGTCACGACCCTTGACATCATCCTCAGCCTGGCAATGTTTGCCGCAGGCCTGGCCGTCGCACTGCTCTGCGCCGACAAACTGACAAGGCACTTCAGAGGCGAGATTGAACTCTCCAACCTTGCAAAGGCCGGCATACTCTTCATGGTCAGCGTGCTTGTCACAAGCGTCGTGAGCATCTGCGGCACCATAGGTTTCGTGAGCCTGGGCATCCCGAATCTTGCCCGTATAATATCGAAACCGGGTGACATCCGCAGACAATATGTCCTGTCAGCCGGGATGGGAACGGCCCTGCTGACAATAACATATCTGGTCGTAGAGTATTGTAATTTCGGGATTTATCTTCCTGTCAGCGCCACTATGGCGATATTGGCATTACCTTTGATGGTAGTGATTTTCAAAAATGAATAACTTGCGGATATCCAATAATTATTCGTACCTTTACATTAACCAAATCACATAATGCCATGAAAACAAGAGTATGTATTCTCGCCGCAATGGCGCTGCTGCTGACAGGATGCTTTCCTGCAAGCATTGTGACGGTCTCTCCGTACAACGACTACCAGAGATCCTATACCACAACGGTAACGATTCCACGAACCAATACGGTCACGACTACAACCCGCGTGACACCGGCCATCGAAGACCTTTCGCTTTATCTCGACCTGCAGGCGGTGGGTGCCGCATTTGCCCAGTCGAAATCGATAGAGGAATTCGAGTCCCTGCTCAACAATTCGTCATATATCATCTCGAATCTTGACCTGAACGGTGACGGATATGTCGACTATTTGCGCGTTGTTGAGGCTGTTGAGGGTATCAACCACGTGTTCATCATCCAGGCAGTGCTGGCCCAGAATGTATTCCAGGATATCGCCACAATCGTGGTCGAGGCACCTGCATCACAGAACTGGCACGTCCAGATCATAGGAGCTCCGTTCATCTACGGTCCGAATTACATTCTCGATCCTTTCTTCGTGACAAGGCCTCCAATCTTCAACCACTTCTACAATCTGGCCTATAACTACCGTATATGGCACTCACCTTGGTATTGGGGACATTTCCCTGCTTACTACAAGCATCCGGCCCCTCTTCTTCTCGGCCACTACCAGGCGTATGTGCGCACTTATATGAACAACCACCGTTACTGCCAGCGCTTCGATTATCCGAAGGAACGCCGTTTCAAGGATCTTGACAGGGTTGCGCACGATTATATGCGCAACGACTATGGCCAGCAGCATCCGGAAAGGTCATTCACGACCAGAACTGCTGAAATCCCGGCGGCCGCGAACGGCAGCCGCGTGACCAACGCCCGTGACATCCAGTCACGTTCAAGCGTCGGTACGACCACCACGACATCCGCAGCAAGCGCGAATGCCCGCAGGTCTGCGTCATCATCCTCTGCGTCATCATCATACCAGACGACAACTCCGTCTGCGAGAAGCAGCAGTTCGACGACTGCCGGTACATCCAGAAGCTCCGCAAGCTCTTCAAGCAGCCGCAGTGCCGTATCGGGCGGCAGCGGCACGTCCGGCACCTCACGCTCAAGCAGCAGTGCCGGTGTTTCAAGCACTACGAGGAGCAATATGCGCAGTTCAGGTTCTACGAATACTAGAATCACCACACAGTCCTCCGGTTCGACATCCACCGTCAATAGAAACAGCGGAACAAGCCGCAGCAGCGCTTCTCCGAGCCGCGGCTCATCGTCAGCAGGTTCATCCCATTCAAGAAGATAAATAACAGATTATGCGTAAATTGACATTGATATTCCTGGCGGCCGCAAGCATCTTTGCTTCCTGCCAGAAGGTCGGCCCGGTGGGGCCTCAGGGCCCGCAGGGCCCGAAAGGCGATCCGGCAAGTTTCAGCATCGTTGCAGTAGATGTCCCTCAGAATGCGTGGCAATATTCCAACTATGCCGACAATAATTACTTCGTGGCAGAAGTAAAGGTTCCTGAACTTACCGAGGAAGCTTTCGACTATGGTCTGGTCAACTGCTACCGCACGTTCGCGTATGATTCAAATGACGCCAGCCAGATAGCCTTGCCTTATGTGCGTCTTTTAGAGGAAGTATACGACGATGACGTGTATTTTTACACGGAGACCATTGACTATGAATACGGCATCGGCTGGTTGAGGATTTACTATACCTTGAGTGACTTCTTCTACGAAGTTGACGAGACCCTTGCTCCGGACGCAATGACTTTCCGTCTGGCGATCGCCTACTGATGCCATAGCGTATGAAGCCACGTGTGAAAAGACTGCTGCCGATATTAGCTCTGCTTTATTGCACGGTGGCTTCCGCTTATGTTCCTATCGAGGTCGTCCACCAGACGAGCGGCATCGCCCCTGCGTTCTTCGGCCCCTATGCCTATCAGGTTCCGGACGTTTCGGACGGACTGATGAAGGACAGGCCTTATGCCGAACTCGCATTCGACACGGTGGTCGGCCATATTGCAGGCAAAGGAAATGAGGATTACACCTTTGCCCCCGCTTTCAACATCGTCCTGCCTCTCTGGACGGACCGCGTGAACTTCAAGGTTTACGGGGAGATCCAGGAGTATTACAGAGACAATACCGCCGTACGTACATTGCGCCGCGTCGATCCTTCGCTTCCGCTGAAGAACAACGACGCGGGCGCATTGTATTTCGGCGTTGACATACTCGTGCTGCGAGAAGCGTCATGGTGGCCGGCTGTAGTTCTGAGCGCCACCACTCTTACCGCAACGGGCGACCATTATGAGTATGCACGCCATTACGATGCCCCCGGGTATCATTTCACCGTCAGCGCAGGCAAGAACCTGCCTGCCGGTTTCAGGCTTTCGGCATACGCCGGCTTCCTCTGCTGGCAGATAGACAGGGGATGCCAGAACGATGCATTCATGTTCGGCGCCAAGGCGTCCTACTCATGCAGCTGGCTGAACGCTTCCGTGGAATACGGGCAGTATTCAGGCGCAGAGCATTATGGCGACAGTCCGCGTGCAATCAAGGCCAGGGCTGATTTCAAGATCGGCTGCGTGGCGCCGTTCCTCTATTATTCCCACGGCATCAACGACTGGCCGTTCGACCAGTTCAGGATAGGGGTGTCCTATACCTTGAATCTGAAATCCAAGTAGCCGGAAGTGGACAATCTCAAGAATATCTTCGCGCGCAACTGCGAGCTGCGGCGCATAGACAAGCCTACGTCCAAGGCGTTCCTGGATGCCTATCACAGGCTCGGAGACACCACCTGCCGATATCGGTACGGACTCTTCACCAGACGCACCACGGGCGCCGGCGAGACCTCGATGCCGGCGGGTACCCTGGTGGCCGTGTCAACCTTCTCGAATGCGCGCCGCTGGCAGAAAGGGGAGAGTGTGGTCAGCTCCTATGAATGGATACGCTATGCCTCCATTGACGGCCTGCGCGTTGTCGGCGGTATGGGCAAACTTCTTCAGGCCTTCATCGATGACGTTCATCCGGATGACATCATGAGTTACGCCGATGCCGACTGGCCGGACGGCGGAGATGCGTACAGAACCCTGGGATTCGTCGAGGAATCCCGTGTGGAGCGTGCCGGACGCGTAAATATCAAATACAGGAAAAAGATAGCCCGTTAGCCGACGAATTTCTTTACGGTATCGTAGTCGTAGCCGCGTGAGAGGGCGAATTTGATGAGCTTGAGGCGGATCTGTGGATCGCCTTCAAGCGAGCGGCGCTTAGCTTCGATCAGGCGTTCGAGCCTGGCATCCGCCTTCTCCGTGTCTATCTCGCCGAGAGCTTCATCGATGACATCGCTGCCGATGTGTTTTGCGCTCAACGCAAAGCGAATCTTGACCGGTCCCCAGCCGGTAAGCGAAGCCTTCTCACGCGCGAATGCGGAGGCATAGCGCAGGTCGCTGACGAACCCGTCGGCGACCAGTTCCGCGACCATTTCCTCTGCGGCTGCAGAGTCGCCTTCAAGCCTGTCGAGAGCCTTTCTGTAGATGTCTGAAGTGCAGTATTCCCTTTTTGCACACAGGTTTTCGAGGCTGGAATAAATCCTTTGTTTCTTTTCTTCCATGGTGAAGGCTTTTTATGTAAGGCAAAAATACTATTTTTGCAGCGAAATGAAGAAAATTATCACAACGCTTTTTTTTGCGCTTTTCACTTTGAGCGCCCTTGCAATCGATCCGCAAATCAGGGATATTGACATCAAATGCAGTCTTGACCAGCAGGGCAGCGCCCATATCACCGAAGTCTGGGACGTTACCGTTGCCTCCGGCACCGAATGGTACCTTGTGCGTGAAAATCTCGGTGACATTGAAATAAAGGACCTTGCGGTAAGCGAGAACGGTACTCCGTTCATCAATGAAGGTATATGGGACGTGGACAGGAGCATTGAAGAAAAAGCCGGCCGCTGCGGTCTGCACGAGACGGGTGACGGCTGTGAAATATGCTGGGGAGTCGGGAATTTAGGCGACCACGTCTTCACGGTTTCATATACTATGACCAATGCCGTGAAGAGCCTGGATGACTATGATATGCTTCATATGCAGTTCATATCGGACCAGCTGTCTTCCAACCCTGAGCACGCGAGGGTGGAAGTGTCAGTCCCGGGTGTCCAGATCGATACGACCAATTCGAGGCTGTGGGGATTCGGATATTATGGCGATGTCAGGGTCGAAGACAATAGTCTTGTTTGCGAGAGCACACAGGAATTCGATTATTACAGTTCCGTGATTGTGCTCGCCCGTTTCGACAAGGGAATGATTGCCGATCCTCAGAGCGTGCAGGACCGTGATTTCCAGACAGTCCTTGACGGCGCTCTTGAAGAAGCGAGCTACGATGATGACTACGATGACGATGACGCAATCGGTGTATTTGCCGTGATTCTGGGCATAATAGTGATGGTGATCAACGGCGGCTGGCTGCTCCTGTTACCTTTCGTCGTGCTCATAGTCAAGGTGGTTACCAAGAAACGGATGCTCGGCACCACCAACAAGAACACCATACCATGGTCGCGTGAGGTGCCGTTCAACGGCGATTATGTCACCACCAGCCACGTCCTCAGCGCGGTGGGTGAGTCCAACAAGCGCAATCGGATAGCATCGGCGATGATCCTCAAGATGATATATCTCAATGCCATCAAGGTCCGCACTGATGCGGAAGGCAAGGTTGAGCTTGCCCTTGCCGACAATAAGGCGATCGAAGGACTCGACCAATATACCAAACAGCTCTGGGATATGATCAGGGAAGCCAGCGGAAGGGACAAGGTGCTTCAGGAAAAGGAGTTCAGCAGCTGGGCGAAATCGCATCAGAGCAAAGTATCCAATTGGGCGCAATCTGTCCGCAAGGCCGGAAAGGATTCCTTTGAAAAGTCGCCTTGGCACGAAGGAAGCAAGGTGTCTGCCGCAGGACGGGAAGAGTGCCGCAAGGCGATAGGCTTCAAGAAGTTCCTCGTCGATTTCACTATGCTCAAGGAACGCGCAAGCCGCGAGGTCGTCCTTTGGCAGGACTATATGGTTTATGCCGCGCTTTTCGGTGTGGCCGACAAGGTCGCCGATGAGCTTAAGGAAATCAATCCTATGGCATTCAAGGATGTCCAGAATATCAGCACAGACACTTTCCGGAACGTCGTCTTTATGTCCAATGATCTCGGACGCGCAATTACATCAGCTCACGTGCAGTATTCAGGCAGCAGTGGCAGCCACGGCAGCAGGGGCGGTTATGGCGGCCATTCGTCTTATCACGGCGGCGGAGGATTCTCCGGCGGCGGCCACGGCGGCGGTTCGCGCTAGCGATCCGGTTTATCTTGCCTGCTGACCGGCAAGCATTCCGCAGGCGGCGAGGATGTCCTCGCCCCTGGATGACCGTATCGTGCAGGTTATGCCGTTGTTGTTCAGTCTGTCCCTGAACGCGGCCATCGCCTTGTCGGAAGCGCATTCGTAAGGGAAATCAGGGATTTTGTGGAAACGGATGAGGTTGACGCGGCATTCGATGCCTTTGAGGAGTCGGATGAGCGCGTCGGCGTGAAGTTTGTCGTCGTTGAATCCGGCGAACATCGTGTATTCGAAGCTTACGCGCCGCTGGCCGCTGAAGTCGTACTGGCGTATAAGGTCCAGCACTTCCTGGATTGGCCAGGCCTTCTGGACAGGCATCATCTGCAGACGCTCTTCCGGGAAGGGATTGTGGAGGCTGACTGCAAGATGGCAGTGCTGCTCGTCAAGATATCTGCGAAGCTTTGGAAGGACGCCTATGGTGCTGAGCGTGATGCGCTTCGGGCTCCAGCCGAAGCCCCAGTCAGCCGTAAGTATCTCTATTGCCTTTGCCACGGCGTCGTAGTTGTCGAGAGGCTCGCCCATTCCCATGAAGACCGTGTTGGTGAGTTCCAGAGATTCTTCTATGCTTATGAACTGGTTGAGGATATCGCCGGCGTCGAGGTTGCCGTGCCATCCCTGGCGGCCTGTCATACAGAATCTGCAACCCATCTTGCAGCCCGCCTGCGAACTGACGCAGAGGGTCTTGCGGTCGTCGTCAGGAATCATCACGGACTCCACGGCCTGGCTTTCCGATACGGGGAAGAGGTATTTGCGTGTGCCGTCGGAGGAGAGCGCTTCGCCTATGGGTGCGGCCGTGCCGAGTTCGAAAGACTCCTGGAGCTTTGCCTTCGAGTCCTTCGAAATGTTGGTCATCGCGTCCCAGCTGCGGACGCGCTTCTGGTACATCCATTCGGCCAGCTGCTTGCCGACGAACGGCTTCAGTCCGCAGGATGCGGCGGCCTCCTTGAGCTCCGTAAGATTCTTTCCCAGCAACTTGTCTTTCATGCTTACAAAATTACAATTTTTTGTCTTATATTTGTAGTTACCGCCAAAACGAATTGGCGGCCTTGAAACTAATAAATTAAAACATTATGGCTAAAGAAGTTGAAGTAAAGGCCAATGAAGTCAACGCCGCGAAACTGAAGGCGCTTCAGGCCACGATCGACAAGATTGAGAAGGATTTCGGGAAAGGAACGATCATGAAGTTGGGAGATCAGCCAGAATGGGATGTCCAGGTTATTCCTAGCGGCTCCGTGGCGCTCGACCACGCACTCGGCATCGGCGGTTATCCGCGCGGCCGTATCATCGAGATCTACGGACCGGAATCAAGCGGTAAGACGACCCTTGCGATCCACGCTATCGCAGAGGCGCAGAAGCAGGGCGGCATCGCGGCTATGATCGATGCCGAGCATGCTTTCGACCGCACATACGCACAGGCTCTCGGAGTAAACCTCGAGACTCTCCTCGTTTCCCAGCCGGACAACGGAGAGCAGGCTCTCGAGATCGCCGACAACCTCATCCGCTCGGGAGCGGTTGACATCGTGGTCATCGACTCCGTGGCGGCGCTTACGCCGAAAGCTGAGATCGAAGGCGAGATGGGCGACAACAAGGTCGGCCTCCAGGCCCGCCTGATGAGCCAGGCGCTCAGGAAGCTTACGGCGAACATCGCCAAGACGAACACCTGCTGCATCTTCATCAACCAGCTCCGCGAGAAGATCGGCGTGATGTTCGGCAACCCTGAGACAACCACCGGCGGCAATGCGCTGAAGTTCTATGCCTCCGTGCGCATCGACGTCCGCAGGACCACACAGATCAAGGATGGTGAGGAGGCCCTCGGCAACCGCACCAAGGTCAAGGTCGTAAAGAACAAGATGGCTCCGCCGTTCAAGAAGGCCGAGTTCGACATCGTTTACGGAGAAGGTATCTCCCACGTAGCCGAAATCGCCGACCTTGCAGTGGAGTTCGATATCATACACAAGAGCGGCAGCTGGTTCAGCTACAAGGAAAACAAGCTTGCACAGGGTATAGCCGCACTTAAACAGCTTCTCAAGGACAACACCGAGCTTTGCGAGGAGATCGAAGCCCAGGTCCGCGAAGCTCTTAAATCCGTAAAAGACTGATGGGAAAAGTGATACTTACAGGCGACCGGCCGACCGGCCGCCTTCATATTGGCCACTATGTCGGCTCTCTCCGCCGCCGCGTGGAGCTTCAGAACAGCGGCAAGTACGAAAAGATATTCATTATGATAGCGGACGCCCAGGCGTTGACGGACAATGCCGACAATCCTGAGAAAGTCCGCCAGAACATCATAGAAGTCGCGCTGGATTATCTTTCAGCCGGTCTCGATCCCGAGAAGGCCTGCATCTTCATCCAGTCGCAGGTAAGCGAGCTCACCGAGCTCACATTCTTCTACAACAATCTCGTAACGGTGCAGCGCCTTCAGCGCAATCCGACCGTCAAGGCCGAGATCCAGATGCGCGGATTCAACGATTCCGACGAGGCCGACAACAAGGCCGGCACCCCTGTCGGATTCTTCTGCTATCCTATCTCTCAGGCGGCCGACATCACCGCCTTCAAGGCCACGACAGTGCCTGTAGGTGAGGATCAGGCTCCTATGATAGAGCAGACCCGCGAGATTGTCCACAAGTTCAACACCGTTTACGGCGAGACTCTCGTGATGCCTGAAATGCTGCTTCCGGACAATGCCGCCTGCCTCCGCCTTCCCGGCACCGACGGAAAGGCCAAGATGAGCAAGTCGCTCGGCAACTGCATCTATCTTTCGGATTCAGCCGAGGAGGTATGGGCGAAGGTCAAGGGAATGTATACCGACCCTCTCCATCTTCAGGTTTCCGATCCGGGCCACGTCGAGGGCAATACGGTATTCACCTATCTGGATGCATTCTGCAAGCCGGAGCATTTTGCGAAATTCCGCGAGTGCTTCGTAGGCAAGAAGGTCAGCTTCGAGTTCAACAGCCTCGACGAGGTCAAGGCACAGTACCAGGCCGGCGGCCTTGGCGACATGATGATCAAGAGCTTCCTGAACGCCGTTCTCAATGACACGCTCGAGCCTATCCGCGCCCGCCGTCACGAGCTGGAGAAGAATATACCTTATGTCTATGAGGTTCTCCGCAAGGGCTCAGAAATCGCGCGCGCCGAAGCTGCCGACACCCTTGCAGCCGTCAAGCGCTCGATGCGCATCAACTACTTCGACCCGGGTGTCCTGGACGCCCTGATCGCCGAGCAGTCAGCAAAGTACAGCAAATAAAAAAGGCAGCGCATCTGCGCTGCCTTTTTTATGCTATCTGCGGACGCCCCGGGCGTTCGCGGTCGGATTTGTCCCGGGTCTCGAGGAATTTCGGATCGATCTTGCCGTCCTGGAGGTCCTGCCAGTCTAGCCGGTTGCGGTAGATGTCGATGGCCTGGAAGATGGCGGCGCGCATCGAGCGCGGGTCGGCCTCGTCGCGGCCTGCCATCTCGAATGCGGTGCCGTGGTCAGGGGATGTGCGGATGACCGGAAGGCCTGCGGTGAAGTTGACGCCGTCCTCGAATGAGAGCGCCTTGAAAGGTGAGAGGCCCTGGTCGTGATACATTGCAAGCGTCGCATCGAAGTTCTCGTAGTGGCCGAGGCCGAAATAACCGTCAGGGGAGAACGGGCCGAAGGCGAGGATGCCTTCCTCATTGGCTTTCTTGATGGCAGGGATGATGATGTCCTGCTCCTCGGTACCGAGCAGGCCGCCGTCGCCGCTGTGCGGGTTGAGGCTGAGCACTGCTATGCGCGGCTGGTCGATGACGAAGTCCTGCTTGAGCGATGCGTTCATAAGACGCAGTTTGCTGAGTATCTTCTCTTCTGAAATGTTCTTGCAGACATCCTTGAGAGGGATGTGGCCGGTGACTACGGCGAGACGGAGACGGTGACTGACCATGAACATCAGCACGTCCTTCACGCCGAAGGCGTTCTGGATGTATTCGGTGTGGCCCGGGAAGCCGAAGCCTTCGTTTGACATCGCTTTCTTGTTGATCGGGCCGGTCACGAGCACGTCGATCTTGCCTTCCTTGAGTTCGCGGACGGCGACGTCGAGAGCGGTGATCGCGCCCTTGGCGGATTCTGGTGTCGCCTGGCCGGGTTCGGCATAGGTGCTCTCCGGGAGACAGTTCACTATGTTGATCCTTTTCGGATGTGCCTCCGAGGCGGAATTGATGGCATTGGTGTCCATCTGCTCTATTTCAGGAATGGTCTTGCGGTAAAAGCCGAAGAGTTTTGACGAGCCGTAGATCACGGGGGTGAACTGCTCGAGTATGCGCGGGTCCGCGAGGGCCTTGATTATGACTTCGTAGCCGATGCCGTTGGAATCGCCCTGGGTTATGCCCACAATTATCTTGTCGTTCTGCATATCTAGAATAAATTTGTTTCTTCTTCCTTAGTAATGTATCCCTCGTCTTCCGGCAGGCCGGGCTGGGAGTAGGCGGCTACCGCAAGTCGGTCGCAGCGCTCGTTCTCCGGGTGGCCGGCGTGTCCCTTCAGCCAATGGAAAGTGACGTGGTGGGCCCGGTACAGCGGCAGGAATCTCTGCCAGAGGTCGGTGTTCTTGACCTTCTTCCAGTTCTTCGCTATCCATCCTTCGAGCCATCCTTCAGTGATGGCTTTCACGACATAGGTGCTGTCGCTCCATACCTCCACTTCCGCCTTCTCCCACTTTATCGCCTCCAGCCCGATGATGACGGCCAGAAGTTCCATCCTGTTGTTGGTGGTGCGGGCGAATCCTCCGGAAATCTCCTTCCGAGCTTCGCCGCACTTCAGAACCACTCCGTAGCCTCCCGGACCGGGATTGCCGCTGGCCGCGCCGTCCGTGAAGAGGAATATGGTCTGCCGATTTGTCATACTCTACAAAAATAGTTATTTTTGCTTGATTTACACCGGAACCGATGAGAAGAATTCTTTTTGCAATAATGACTGTGCTGCTGTGCCTGCCGTCGCAGGCCCAGTTCGCATACAGGGTGGACACCCTGGCAGTCACGAAAGTGAAACTGTCATCGGATTTTGACGCCCGGCAGATCATAGCTCCTGCGGCACTTGTCACCACCGGTGTCCTCATACATTGCTTCGGTCACGATTCATTCGATGAAGGTATCCGCAAGTGGGCGACGGAAGACTGGCGCGGCGACAAGCCGTACAGGGATTTCGACAATTACATACAGTACGCCCCGCTGGCGATGGACCTTGGCCTCGGCTTCGCCGGAGTGCCGACGGAGCATCACTGGATAGACCGTTTCATCGAAACCGGAATTTCATATGCATCCCTTGCAATCCTGTCGCGCGGAATGAAGGCGATCGTCAATTCGCCGCGTCCGGACGGGGTTGACAACAAATCGTTCCCTTCCGGTCACACCGGCGTGGCGTTCACAGGAGCGGAGCTGGTCCGTATGGAATACGGATGGGGGTGGGGAGGCGCCGCTTATGCGCTGGCCACTTCGGTCGCGTTCATGCGCCTGTACAACAACAAGCATTGGGCCAGTGACCTGATATTCGGCGCCGGACTCGGCATACTCTGCGCCCACGTGGGCGGATGGCTGCTCGAGCCGGCCAAGAACCTTTTCGGCATAAAGATACCGGACAAGATGCAGTTTGCCATCGCGCCTTCCGTAGATTCTTATTCAGGTTCCCTCTGCGGAACCCTGGCAATGAAATTCTGACGTATGAAGGAATATTTCAATGATATACGTCCATGGCTCATAGCGGGACCCTGCAGCGCTGAAAGCGAAGAACAGGTCCTGACTACCGCGCGTGCCCTGAAGGATTTCGGAGTGAGCGTCTTCCGTGCCGGCATATGGAAGCCGCGCACCCATCCCGGATGCTTTGAAGGAATAGGGGAGAAAGGACTTCCGTGGCTGCGTGAGGTTCAGGAACAGACCGGCATGAAAGTCTGTACGGAAGTGGCGAACGCCTCACATGTCAAGGCCTGTCTTGATGCAGGTGTCGATATGCTTTGGATAGGCGCGCGCACTACATCCAATCCTTTCCTCGTGCAGGAAATAGCGGAGTCGCTTTCAGGTACGGACGTGCCGGTGCTCGTCAAGAATCCGGTCAATGCGGACCTCGGCCTGTGGACCGGCGCCATCGAACGCTTCCGTGCGCAGGATGTCAGGAACCTTGGCATAATCCATCGCGGATTCTCCACGTTTGACAAGATACGATACAGGAACGCACCGCACTGGCGCTACGCCATCGAGATGCGCACGCGTTTCCCCGAGCTGCCGTTCTTCTGCGACCCTTCGCACATGGCCGGCTCCACGGAGTTCATCGCCGAGATCTCCCAGCGGGCGCTTGATCTTGGAATGGACGGCCTTATGATAGAAAGCCACTGCCGCCCTCAATGCGCCCTCAGCGATGCTTCGCAGCAGCTCACCCCGTCCGCTCTCGCCGGACTTGTCGGTTCTCTTACGGTCCGCGAACAGGTTGCGGGAAATGATGATGCACTCGACGGCATGCGCGCGAGGATAGATGCAGTGGATGATGATCTTGTGCGGTTGCTGGCTGAACGTATGGATATATCCAGGGAGATAGGCAACTATAAGAAAGAGAGGAATATAGCCATTATCCAGTCTGCCCGTTTCGAGGAATTGCTCGGCGCGGCGAAAAAGCTGGGCGCCACGTACGGGCTTGATGGCGATTTTCTCGTAAGGATATTCAATATGATACACGATGCTTCGGCAGCGGAGCAAAACAAAATAATCTCTGAAAAATGATTGCTAAAACTAGAGCTGAGCTCATCAAGTACTGTCTCGACCAGAAGGTTGAGGTGCTGAATTTCCACTATTGTGGATGGGACGGACGTCTCAAGACCCTTAATTTCGTTATCCGTGACAAAGAGCACCTCGAGAATCTCCTCGAGGCCGGCGAGAGAGTCGACGGTTCCAGCCTCTTCCCGTTCATCGAAGCGGGCAAGAGCGACCTTTACGTCATCCCGCGCTATTCCACCGCGTTCCGCAATCCGTTCGAGGACGAGGTCCCTACCGTGGACGTGCTCTGCGAGTTCTTCACCCGTGACGCGGTTCCTTTCGAGAACGCTCCGCGCTATATCCTTCACAAGGCGTCTGAAGCCTTCAAGAAGTCGACAGGCCTTGAAATGCAGGCTATGGGAGAGCTTGAGTACTATATCATCGCTCCGGAAGAGGAACTTTACAAGATAGCAGACCAGAGGGGCTATCACGAAAGCGCTCCGTTCTGCAAGTATGCGGATTTCCGCGTCGAGGCCATGCGCCTTATCACAAAGGCGGGCTGTCACGTCAAATACGGTCATTCGGAGGTCGGCAACTTCACCGAGAACGGCAAGATATACGAGCAGAACGAGATCGAGTTCACCCCTGTCGACATCGAACAGGCCGCTGACGAGCTCGTGATCGCAAAATGGATAATGTGGCAGCTTGCATACCAGTACGGCGTCGATCTCACGTTCGCTCCGAAGATCACCGACGGCAAGGCCGGATCAGGTCTCCACGTGCATATGAAATTCACGAAGGATGGCAAGCCGGTTATGACCGAGAAGGGCGAGCTTACCGAAATCAGCCGCAAGGCCATCGCAGGCCTTATGGACCTCGGCACATCGCTCCCTGCCTTCGGAAATCCTAGTCCGGTTTCATTCCGCCGCCTCGTCCCTCATCAGGAGGCGCCGACATCCCTCTGCTGGTCGTTCTCGAACCGCAGCGCGCTTGTCCGCGTTCCGCTCGGCTGGGTGACCGACACCGATATGGCCGCTATCGCAAACCCTCTTGAGAAGGCTCACAGCTGCGATTTCTCATTCAAGCAGACCTTTGAGTGGCGCGCTTCCGACGGTACAGCAGACCTGTACCTTCTTATGGCATCACTCTGCGTGGCCGCCCGTCACGGACTCGAGATGGAGAATGCACTCGCAATCGCCGACAAGACTTATGTCGGCCTCGGCGTCAATATTCACGACGCCGCCAACAAGGCCGTTCAGGAGGCCCTCGAGCAGCTGCCGCCGAACTGCGCCGGCTCAGCCGACGAGCTTGACGGCGACCGTGCCGTTTACAACGCCTTCAACGTGTTCTCCGATGATGTGATCGACTATCAGATCAAATTCCTGAAGTCTCTGAAATAGCTGTCCGTCAACCCTTTCGGGTGGTGAAAGGCCGATTTCTGCGTATTATCTCCGATAATATTTGCAAGAAATCGGCCTTTTCGCTATTTTTGTACATTACTATGGCTTATCGGCTCCATCTATGACGACCTTAGAAAAAAATATTGACAAGTACTCACGCAAATACCTGAACAGATGGGTGGTCTTCTTCATGGACCTCTTCCTTTCGCTGGCAGTGTCCATCGCCGTCGCCATAGGCGCATACCTCCTTGGTGACGAACTCGTGAGGAATTCCGACAAATTCATCTTTGTCTGGGGCTTCTCATCCGCGATCGCATCGGTGGCGATGTTCTTCATCGTCAGGACATATGTCATCATCATCAGGCATTTCTCTTTCAAGGATACGTTCAAGTTCGGCATAGTCTCGCTGGGAAAGGTTGCCCTCATGTGGGCGTCCGCGGTGTTCTTCCATATGTTCACCAAGACCGTGTTCCTGATGCTGGTTGCGGATTTCTTCATCAGCACGATGGTGTTCTGCTTCGTCCGCTTCGTGATGATTTCGGTCTATGACAACTACAAGGCGCACGTCCGTCAGCTTCAGAAATGCGCCAGAGTGCTCGTTTACGGACTTTCGGACAAGTCTCTCGCCACGCTCACACGCCTGCGCAATTCCCGCCATTACGAGATAGTCGGTTTCATCACTCCTGACAAGAGCACCAAGATGTCGCTCTTCTCCGACAAGCAGGTCTATACTTTCCATTCGCAGGATGATTTCATGGATATAGTGGAGAGCCTGTCTCTTGCGGGCATACTCTTCCCGACCGAAGCCAATGTCCAGGTCGAGCAGAACAACCTTATCAAGTTCTGCATCGAGAACAACGTCAAGGTGCTCATGGTTCCTACGATCGACGAGTATTCCGGTGAGGAACTGCACCATTTCAACATCCGTGAGGTCAAGATCGAAGACCTTCTCGGCCGTGACGAAATCAAGATTTCGCTTGACGAGATACAGAAGAATTTCAAGGACAAGGTCGTCATGGTGACGGGTGCCGCCGGCTCCATCGGCTCGGAGCTCTGCCGTCAGCTGGCCGGTTTCGGCGTAGGGAAGCTTGTTCTCTTCGACAACGGAGAGACCCCTATGCACAACCTGAGGCTCGAGCTTGAGGAAAAGTATCCTGAACTTGAGTTCGTGCCGATTATCGGAGATGTCCGCCTTGAGCGCCGCCTTGATTTCGCGTTCCGCACGCATCACCCACAGATTGTCTTCCACGCCGCCGCATACAAGCACGTGCCTCTTATGGAGGAGAATCCTTGCGAAGCTGTCCTGGTGAACGTGGCCGGCACCAGGAATGTGGCCGACAAGTGTATCCAGTACGGTATCGAGAAGATGGTTATGGTTTCGACCGACAAGGCCGTCAACCCTACCAACATTATGGGCTGTACCAAGCGTCTGGCGGAAATCTATGTCCAGAGCCTCGGCCAGGCCATCGCGGCCAGAAAGGTAGATGGAAAGACCAAGTTCGTCACGACCCGTTTCGGCAATGTGCTCGGCTCAAACGGCTCCGTCATACCACGTTTCCGTCAGCAGATTGCAAAGGGCGGTCCAGTGACTGTCACCCATCCGGATATCACCAGATTCTTTATGACAATTCCTGAAGCGTGCCGTCTTGTAATGGAAGCGGCGACGATGCCTACGGAAAACCGTATCTGCGTATTCGACATGGGAACACCGGTCAAGATCGACACCCTTGCCCGCCGTATGATCAAACTTTCCGGACTGGAACCGGACAAGGATATCAAGGTCGTTTATACCGGTCTCCGTCCTGGAGAAAAACTCTATGAGGAGGTTCTCTCCAACGTTGAGAACACCGACCCGACAAGCCACGACCGCATCCGCATCGCTCACGTCCGCACTTATGACTACAATGATGCAAAGGTTGCCGTGGACAAGCTGGAGGAACTCAGCCGTGCCGTCGAAATTCCGGATATGGTGCGTATGATGAAGCAGATCGTCCCGGAGTACATTTCCAACAACTCCAAGTTCCAGGAATATGACGCCAAAAAGTAACGAGCCCCACTGGTATGTTGCCTATGTGAAATCCTGTATGGAACGCAGGGTGGCGGAAAACCTTCAGGCCCAGGGTTACGAATTCTATCTTCCCATTCAGAAAGAGATACGCCAATGGTCGGATCGCAAGAAGGTGGTTGACCGTCTTGTGCTTCCCAGGATGATTTTCATCCGATGCCTTGAGCACGACAGGACAAAGATCAAGGAGGCGGGGCGATTCATCGTGAACTATATGTGTTCAGACGGTCCGTACACTGCCATAATAGTCCCTGATTATCAGATGACGGCTTTTATCAGCATGGTCGAAAAAGGCCGCAACGTGAACGTGTCGGAGCAGCATTTCGCCGCAGGTGACAAGGTCCGGATCGTAAGTGGGCCTCTGCAGGGGATGGAATGTGAACTGACGTCGATCAACGGACAGCGCTGCCTGGCGGTAAGGCTCGGGGCACTCGGTACGGCTACAATGGATCTTGATACGGGAACTTTGGAAAAAATCAGTTAAGCGATGCCCGAGGAACTTCATCTTGTCACAGAGCTTTCAATAATACTCGTTGCTGCGGGTGTTTTCACCATTCTGTCAAAGGCTCTGAAGCAGCCGCTTATCCTCGGATACATAGTCGCGGGCTTTCTCGTGGGCCCTCATCTGGGCCTGTTTCCGCAGTTCTCGACGGAAGCTGTGCATGAGTGGTCTGAAATCGGAATAATCTTCCTTCTTTTCGGACTGGGACTGGAATTCAGTTTCAAGAAACTCATCAAGGTCGGCAGCAGCGCCCTCCTGACTGCAGGCGTGAAGTGCATCGGAATGATGATAGTAGGTCTTCTTGCCGGCAATGCCATGGGCTGGACATTCATGGAAAGCGTCTTCCTGGGAGGCCTCCTGTCGATGTCATCGACAACGATCATCATCAAGGCATATGACGACATGGGCTTGAAGAAGAAACCTTATGCCTCGCTGATTTTCGGATCCCTGGTCGTAGAAGACCTGATCGCCGTCCTCCTACTCGTACTCCTGTCGACGATGGCGGTGTCAAACCAGTTCGCTGGCGGCGAGATGCTTCTCGCCATCTTCAAGCTTGTGCTTTATATCGTACTTTCTTTTGTAGTCGGAATCTATGTCATTCCGACCCTGTTCAAGAAAGTCCGGAAATTCCTTTCCGACGAGATACTTCTTCTTGTCAGCATCGGTCTTTGCTTCGGTATGGTCGTGCTTGCGAACCTCGCGGGCTTCTCTTCTGCGCTTGGCGCATTCCTTATGGGTTCTATTCTGTCCGAGACTTTCGAGGGCGAGAAAATCGAACACATTACCGGCAGCATAAAAGACCTTTTCGGCGCTATATTCTTCATCTCCGTCGGCATGATGGTGGACCCGGCAGTGATAGCCGAGCACTGGCTCCCGATCCTCATCATCACCGTAGTGGCCATGGTGGGAATACTGTTCTGTTCTACGACCGGCGCGCTGCTTGCCGGCCAGGGCCTGGACACTGCAGTCCACGCAGGCTTCAGCCTCGCCCAGCTCGGTGAGTTCGCATTCATCATCGCGGGACTGGGATGCTCTCTCGGAGTGATGAGAGACTTCATCTATCCTGTCATCATTGCCGTGTCGGTCATCACGACATTCACAACCCCATATATGATCAAAGCCGCTGACCCTGTGTCCGCCTGGCTTTACCGCAAGCTCCCCGAGAAAGCGCTCAATGCCATCACGCCGAAGCGCGGCATTGCAAGCTCGTCCGCTGCGGAGAAGAGCGAATGGAAGGTTCTGCTCAAGTCCCTTTTCATCAGGATTGTCGTTTACTCACTGCTTCTTATCGCCATTCTCATCGCATCTCAGTTCCTTGACCGTTTCTTTGATTCGCTGTTCCCTCAACTCAACCCGACCGCGGGAAACTGGATAAAGATGGGGATAGTCCTTGTTGTGATGTTCCCGTTCCTGTATGGACTGTCCGTGCTCAACAGCGAGTCGGTCAACAGATCGGCAAGGAAACTCCTTAAGGAAAAGAGTTCCAACTCCTGGCCGATAATGTCACTTATGGCCTTGAGGGCGCTGTTGGCTATGGGTTTCGTCCTTGCGCTGGTCTCACGCTATTTTGACCTGAATGTAGTGTCCATATTGCTTGTGTTCGTCGCGGTTGCGGGAACATATTTCATCTCACGCTTCTCTCTTCACAGGATGACTTCCCTCGAGACGCGTTTCATTACGAATCTCAACGAAAAGGAACTCAGCGAACGCAAGAAGATGATAGTGACGGCAGCCGTCAAGGAGCAGCTTGCCGGATACGACGTGCACATAGAGACCAGTGTCATTTCCGCTGATTCGCCTTATGTGGGACGCACGCTCCGCGAGATGCCGTTCCGCCACACCACGGGCGTGAATATCATCAAGATCAAAAGGGGCAGCAAGAGCATAATTGTCCCTAACGGGGATGAATACATATATCCGGGTGACACCCTGGTCGCCGTCGGCACGACGGAGCAGCTGGATGCTTTCCGGCAGTCAATGGCATTCACACCGGTAAAGAATGTCGAAGACGAATTGTTCGTGGTCGAAAAGATCACCCTGAAACCTGATTCATATCTTGTCGGCAAGAACCTGCGTGTCGCAAAGATGCGTGATTCTGGATGTATGGTGGTAAGCGTGATGAGTTCAGGGGTCCTTACGACAAACCCTAAACCGGATTATGTGTTCTATGAAGGGGATATCGTCTGGATCGCGGGTGCAAAATCTTCTGTAAACTGGTATAAATAATTCAAATGCAATATGAAAATAGACAATTTCCTGCAGCTGTTTGTGGTTAAGGAGAAGCGTTTCTTCCCATTGTTCATCGAATCGGCTGAAAATATCCTCAAGGCGTCGGAACTGCTCTGCGAACAGGCGTCATCAGACAATCCTGACGACCGCAGGATGCTTGCACACCGTATCAAGGAGTGCGAGGTCAAAGGTGATGCAATCACCAACAGGATTGTGGATGAACTGCTTCAGGCATACGTCACACCTTTCGACCGTGATGACATACACGAACTTGCCGAGGTTATGGACACTTTCCTTGACACCATACGAGATTCTTCCAAGAAGATAGCCATTTACCAGCCTAAGGAGCCGTCCAGGAAACTCATCGAGATTGCGAATTTCGTCAGGGAGGATGCCCAGATACTTCTTGACATCACCCACAAGTTCGACTCCCTCCGCAAGGAGGCCAAGGAAGTCGATGACCTGTGTGACAAGATAAAGGAAATCGAGCACAACGTAGATGACGTTTACGAGAGTTATATGTCGAACCTTTTCCAGTATGAAAAGGATGCGATCGAACTCGTCAAGAAGAAGAATATCGCCCAGGCCCTGGAGGACACTTCCGATGCGGCAAAGGGTGTTTCAAGCGTTATCCGCAGCATTGCGGTAAAGGTGGGCTAGGATGATTGCGATTGTTCTCATAACCGCCCTGATAGCGCTGGTCTTCAGCTTTACCAACGGTATGAACGATGCGGCCAACTGCATCGCAACCGTCATATCGACAAAGGCACTGCCACCCAAGGTGGCCGTGGCCTGGGCCGCTTTCTGGATTTTCATAGCGCTCTTCATATTCGACACCACGGTAGCCGCCACGATGGGCAAGGGCATCGTGCAGGAGTCCTGCATCGACGTATATGTCATTCTTGCCGCCCTGCTCGGGTCTGTGCTCTGGATTTTCATCTGCACGAAGATTGGCCTCCCTATTTCGGCGTCGCACGCCCTCGTGGGCGGTCTGATGGGCCCGATATGGTTTGTATATGGCGCAAAGTACCTTATCGCAGACGGTATCATCAAGATCCTTGCGTTCATAGTGATCTCCCCTCTGCTGGGTATGGTGATGGGTTTCACCCTGAACTGCCTGTTCATGTTATTCCTCAAGAACCGCAACGTGAAGAAAGTGGACCGGGTGATGCGTAAGATGCAGCTGGTCTCTTCTGCTGCGTTCTCGCTCGGTTTCGGTGGGAATGACGGCCAGAAGACGATGGGTGTGATCGCCATACTCTTCGCAACAGCCTTCGCGGCCGATCCTGACAGCGGGATAATGCAATTCCTGTACGGCAACGGTGCTGCTGCCGCCGCTGCTGCCGGATATACCGGATTCTATGTTCCTATGTGGCTCAAGTATGTCTGCTACGGCCTTATCGCACTTGGAACGGTCACCGGAGGATGGAAGGTTATCCGCACGCTCGGCGACGGACTCAGCAGCCGCATCAACCCCACACAGGGTTTCTGCGCCGAACTCTCAGGCGCCTTCACCCTCATTATGACGGCCGTTCTCGGCATTCCGGTCAGTACGACACATACCATTACCGGTTCCATTATCGGCACCGGCCTCACAAGAGGTTTCAAGAGAGTGAAATGGATGACGGCCAAGAATATCGTCTGGGCCTGGGTTCTCACAATTCCCGCGGTCGTAGTTGTCAGCGGATTGATTTACCTAGCGATGGTTCACTGGTTTGGTGTCCCTGTCAAAGTACTCTAATGCGGACTTGAAGATAGAGATCCTGTCCGCATCTTCCATAAGCGTTTCCAGAGGAATTCCGACGGAAACGCTTTTGTTTGTCTTTCCCTGGAAGGTGACGGCCGCGGATATGTTGGATCCGGTGTAGCGGAGCAGGGTCTTAGCATTCTTTCCTTCCGGATTCAGGCCGTCCGGGCATTCCACGCAGTAGAAGTCCGGGTTGATCCTGGAGTAGAACGGCATACCTGCGATCATACCTGTGCGTGCGCCGAAAGCGGACGCTATCTTGTAACCGAAGTTGTCGGCTACAAAGGATTTGACGACAGGGTCGGAGGACTGGTCGCTCGCGATGTTCGCGCCGTTCACGATGAAGTCAACCCCGTCAGCCTCCGCCTTGACGATGGCTTCGCGCAGTTCCGGCGTGAAGACCTGATATCTGTCAGGGACGCGTCCCGGACCGATGACCGTGGTCTTCTGCTTGCCGCAGAGAAGGTCGATCACACCGGCGTCCTGCGCTCCGTCCTTGCAGAATGCATCGCGGGAGCAGGAGAAGAACGGGCGTCCAAGCGCCATCAGCGCCTTTCCGTGGATATAAGGATAATCGAAGGTGTTGCCGGCAATGATGTCTCCGGCGCGGTCGGTGTAGCTCGCGCCGAAACCGGAATAGTCGTCATCGACATATTCCGCCTGCGGATTGAACTCGTAGGTCTCGCCTATGAAGTTGATGTCGCGTACATAAGGTACACCGGAGTCGGTGATCGCGTTGAAGCCCGCATAGTCCGGGGTGTCAACCCACGAAGGCGCGCTGACGCGGTCAAAGTTGTTGACGACAAGCACGCTTTTTCCGCTGACTGACGCCGGCCTGCCTATGGCGAGTACCTCGGAAGGGAAACTGCGGCCGCCGTCGTTATATGCCTCGACCTTGAAGGAGTAGACGTGTCCGTCCTTGATAGGAATCTCGATGGAAGTGCCCGCGGTTTCGCGGCCGGAGTCGAATGCTCCGTCATCCACACGCGTATATATGGTGTAGCCCGTGGCTTTTGCTGTAGGCTCAAGCCTGTCTTCAGTAGGCTTCCAGCTGAGGACGGCCTTGCCGCCTTCGCCGAAGCGGACGGCGAAGGAATTCACCGGCAGCGGCTGGACGGTGTAAGGACATCCGTAGAAGTCGCTGAGTGTCTTCAGTATGCCCTTGTAAACCGCGCGGCTGACGGTGAAACGGAACGACGGGTCGAGACCGAGCTTCATATCGTTGAAGTTCTGGTGGCTCATGAGTTCCAGAATCATCGCGGGAACGTTCGGCGTCCGGCTTTCGTTGTAGCTCTTGTCCCAGAGACCTCTGCGCGTCCAGAGCGGGTCGAACCCGGCGCGCAGGTCCTGCACGACCTGCGTCTGCACGTTGTCGCAGTACTGGCGGCTTACGATCCTGTCGCGGCCGTCGGCGAAAGTGACCTTGCCTTCGCTGGTGCGCGTGTATATGGCCAGCGTGCCGACTATGCTGTCATTCTGCACTATGCCGGCGTCGGTGTGGAAGGCGAGGGAAAGGTCGAACGGGATGTTCTTCTTGTTGTGCATCCAGTCTGTCCAGGCCCCGCGGGTGGAATATTCGTCAATGTATTCTGTGCTCCAGGCGCGGGTGACGGTTGAGTCGGCTCCTGCCCATACTTCAGAATACAGGGCCCCCTCGATATAGCTCTTGGCTCCGGAGACGGACCCTCCGCGCTTCACTTTCCCCATGCCGCCGCCGAAGCGTACCGCATCGGCGGTCACAAGTTCGTCGACCTTGCCCTTGTTGTCAAGCCTGACATATCCGCTGCCGTCGCCGTCGAACTCGAAGGTCCCCAGATATATCCACGTGCCGCCTCCGCGCCTCTGGTTGACCTGGAATTCTGTGTCGCCGCCCATATGGTGGACAGTGTAGTGCGCAGCCGTGGTGCTGTGGTCTATGGTCTTGTATGAGATGTAAACGGCGTATTGGCCGCGCTTGTTGATGTCGGGGGTCCATGTGACGGAAGCCGTGGCGTCCGGCGTGCACTTGACCATCCTGGCGGAGCCGGCAGAGAAGATGTTATCGTTGAAACCGTACGACTCCTTGTAGTCGGCAAAGCCGGGGCCGGCTGACTTCCAGTTCCCGCTCTCGGCATATTTGCCCGTCTTGCGGAGCATTCCCGGGCGGACGGTGCTGAAACTCTTGTCGTTATCGACGACGAACTCCAGAGGGTTGATGTCGCGCTCGCGCGGTGTCATCACGTATGCGCCCGCGTTCTCCAGCATCGGGATGAGGAAAGGCAGCACGAAACTCTGCGTGAACATATCCTCGACGGTGCGGAAGAGGGGAGCGCGCTGGAAACGCCAGAAGTTCTGCTTGTCGTCGTAGAAATAGCCGTGGCTCTGCCAAACGGCTATGTAGCGGTCGCTCAGGCCCTTCGGGAACACGCGGGCGCCGCCGCGGCTTATGAACCGGCTGGTTCCTGTCCGAGGGTCTTTGGTGGCATAGCCGTACGAATGGGCCTTGCCGTCGTTTCCCAAACCGTGTGTGCAGTACTCGTCCAGTTTATGGTTGCGTGCGTAGATTTCGCCGAGTTCGTAATCCCTGGTGATTCTCTGCAATTCCTTTTCAACCTGACCGCGGAACCACTTGTGGTCTGACTCGTGCCAGGGGAAGTAAGCGGCGTCGGCGGTGAAGTATATGTCGATCTTGCCGTCGCGCTTCGTCGTCTTGCTTATCTTGATTTCGTTCTTGGTAAGGAAACGCCTGTCAAGACGCGCCTGGAGCGTGTCGCACATTACGTGAAGCTGTGCTTTGGAAGGATATTTCTGCGCTCCGGCAAAGGATTGGAATGCCAGGATGCAGGTGAGGGCCAGTATCAGTCTTTTCATCTGCGGCGAGGGTGTTTGACCATGAAAAGGTCGATAATCAATACAATGGTTGAAGAGACTGCGATGGCGAGCACGTCGGCTTTGAAATCGTTGATGTCCTGGGTGCGGTACGGCAGCATTCCCTGGATGATTTCAGTTATTCCGGCGAAGATGCAGCCCCAGGCTATGAGCGATATCACGTGGCCTATCGTTTCGACGGCGCTCCACCGCTGGTGGTCGAAAGAGAAGAAGCCCAATAAAGGGAAAGGGAAGAACATGCAGAAATGGGCGATCTTGTCCATGGGGATCCCGAAGAGATACTTCGGCGCTTCCGGCAGGTCCTTGAAGTTGTTGAAGCACAGGAATCCCACCGCAAGTATGTACAGTATCATCAGAATGCGCGAAACGAGCGCCCTGGTCGAGGTCTCCTCCTTCTTTTTCATCTACAGAGCCTGCATGTCATAAAGTTTCTTGTAATAGCCGTCCTTCTCGATAAGTTCGTCATGACGGCCTCTCTCCACGATCTCACCCTCGTTCATCACGAGGATCTCGTCGGCGTTCTTGATGGTGGACAGGCGGTGCGCGATTGCGATGGTCGTGCGTGACGACATCAGGTGGTCGAGGGCATCCTGGACTATGCGCTCCGATTCAGTGTCAAGCGATGCGGTGGCCTCGTCCAGGATGAGTATAGGAGGGTTCTTGAGAATTGCACGGGCGATGCTGATGCGCTGGCGCTGTCCGCCTGACAGCTTCACGCCGCGGTCGCCGATGTTCGTGTCGTATCCTTCCTCTTTCTCCATTATGAAGTCGTGGGCGTTGGCGATCTTCGCGGCGGCCATTACTTCCTCCCTGGTGGCGTTCTCCACGCCGAATGCTATGTTGTTGAAGAGAGTGTCGTTGAACAGGATAGGGTCCTGGTTCACGTTGCCCATAAGGGCGCGCAGGTCGTGAACCCTGGCATCCTTGATGTCGACTCCGTCGATCGTAATGCGGCCGGCGGTCGGGTCGTAGAATCTCGGGATGAGGTCGACGAGCGTCGACTTGCCGGCGCCTGAGGCGCCTACGATGGCGATGGTCTTGCCCTTTTCGATATCGACCGTGATGTCCTTCACCACGTCGCGCGAGCCGTCCTCGTAGCGGAAGCTGACGTGCTCGAAGCTGATCTTTTCGTTGAATCCGTCAAGACGCTGAGGGTTTTCAGATTCCTTGACGTTGTTCTCCGCGTTCAGGATGACATCGATGCGCTCCATCGAGGCAAGGCCTTTCGGAATGCCGTATGCTGCCTTTGACAAATCCTTTATTGGCTGGATGACGCTGTAAAGGATGGCGAGGTAGGCGATGAATGCCGGTGCGTCGAGGGATGCCGAGTCTCCGAGGATGAGGCGCCCGCCGAACCAGAGTACGACGGCAATCATGATGGTGCCGAGCAGCTCGCTGACAGGATGTGCGCTGGCCTGGCGGACGCCGACCTGCGTGTTCTTACGGCGCATGTTCTCGGTTATCTTCTCAAAGCGGCCGGACATCTTCTTCTCGGCGCGGAACGCCTTGATGATGCGGAGGCCTCCCAGGGTCTCCTCCACCTGGCTCATCGTGTCGCTCCAGAATTGCTGCGCCTCGGCGGAATCAGCCTTGAGACGGCGTCCGATGGCACTCATTATAAGGAGGAATACAGGTGCGAACACGATTACGAAGAGGGTCATCTGCCAGCTCATCACAAGAAGCCATCCGAAATAGAATATGATGAGTATAGGGTTCTTGAGGAGCATGTCAAGCGTGCTGGTGATGGAGAACTCGACCTCCTGCACGTCACCGCTTATGCGTGCCATGATGTCTCCCTTGCGCTCCTGGCTGAAGAAGCCGAGCGGGAGGGAGATCACCTTCTGGTAAATCTGCATTCTCATGGTCTTCACCACACCTGTGCGTATAGGCACCATCACGGCCTCGGCGCCGAAATAGCAGGCGGACTTGAACAGTGTCACGAGGCAGAAGAACGCGCAGAGCAGGAGCAGGATCTTGCTTGGCCCGTACTGGGCTATCCACTCCGTCATATAGTAGTAGATGTTGTTCAGGATGCTGTTGAAATCGAAGACGCTGATTTCGCTCCACGGTATCAGCTTGTATTCTGTCGCACCGGATTCGAAGAGTATCTTCAGGATAGGGGCGAGCATCGAGAATGAGAATATGTTGAGGAGCGCCGACAGGACGTTCATCAGGATGGAGCCCCCGACATATCCCTTGTATGGCGCGACGTATCGTTTGATTACTTTCCAGAATTCTTTCATAAGTACAAATATACCGATTAAAGATTAAACAGAGCCGAGGCTGTCTGGCGCGGAAGTGGCGCCAGCCGTATCGACGCGTCCAGTACCGGACGGGACGTGTCGTGGGCGAGCTGCGGCTCGTTGTTGTGCTCGCTCAGATGGCACAGGAACACGTTCCTGAGCCCGTCATGCGCGAACTCGCTTATCGCTTTCGCGCACTCGATGTTTGAAAGGTGGCCGTGCCCCTGGCAGATGCGGTCCTGCAGTTCCTTCGGGTATGGCCCGTGACGGAGCATATAGAGATCGTAGTTCGACTCAATGACCACGGTGTCGGCCTGCTTGGCAAAGGCCATCGCCTGCGGCGTCATACGGCCGAGGTCGGTCATTATGACGAACTTGTAGTCATCCAGGAGTATGGCGTAGCCCACTGTCTGCGTTGCATCATGCGGAACTTCGAAGAACTGCACGCGTATGCGCCCCGGCACGATTTCGTTCCACCCTTCTTCAAGCGGACGCTTGACTCCGGAAAGGTGGGCGCCTGTCATGAAATGGCCCGAAAGCGCTCTCAGGATGGCCGGAGTGGTGCAGACCGGCTTCTGCAGATGCTTGCAGTATGAACCGAGTGAGCGGATGTGGTCGAGATGGTCGTGGGTGACCAGTATGGCCTGGAAATCGTCATAGCCGAGCCCGTCTGCGGCGAGCTCTTTCTTGAGGCGGCGCGGGCTGACACCCGCGTCGATGAGCACGCCCGCCTCGCAGGCGTCGAGCTCGTTGAAGATCCCGATGAAATAGCAGTTTCCGCAGCTGCCGGAGGAGAATGATTTGAATTTCACCTGCATCAGTTCTGTTCCTCCTCGCAATATTTTGAGATCACGCTGTAGGCGTCCGCGACGCCAAGCTCTCCGGCGCGTGAAAGGTCTATGCAGCCTTTCTCCTTGTCTTTCAGATAGATGAGTACCAGACCCCGGTTGAAATAGGCGTCGCCCATCTGCGGATGCAGCCTGATTGCCTCGGTGTAGTCTCCGATGGAGCTTACGAGCTCGGATGAGAGGCAGTGCAGGTTGCCGAGGTTGAAGTACAGATATGGGATGTCCGGCAGGATGGCGATTGCCTCCTGTATGTCGGCTATGGCCTCCGAATAGTCATAAGTGCGGCTCATGTTGTCGCCGACGCGGGCTCTGGTGGAGCCCTGGTCATCCATCGACAGCGTCTGTACGCTGCCTTCGAGCGAAGCGATGAATTCTATCATCTCCGCCTTGAGCACGCCTCGGTTCAGCAGATAGAACGCGCGGTAGTACTTGGCGTACTTGTTGGCCTGCTCTTCTGTCGCAGCTCGCTGTATTGCCATGTCGAACCAGGACAGGGCCACGTTGAACTGCTTTTTCTGCAGTTCCTGAAGGCCCTTGACGAAGCAGTCCTCGGCCGTGTCCGTGAAGATGTAGTTCTCTGATCCGCTGTGTTCTTCATTGCTGATGGTGACAGGGACGGGAGCGGCGTCGATGAACTGGTCGAGCAGGGCGTTATCGTACCTGCGGGAGAGGGCGACGCTGCGCTCCTCGCGTACTTCGGCGAGGCTGAACTTGTAGAGAGGGCGCAGGCGTATGTCGATGTCGCGGTGCTGCAGGAGTTCGTTGTCGAAGTCCTTCTTCGCGAAATCGGCGTCAAGCGAGATGAGCGAATTGTATTTGCGCGTCGTGTCCGCGAAGGCGGCGGCATCGGAGCCGGCCTTCTCGCGGTACTCGCGCACTTTCCGCTGCGCGGTGTCGTAATCCTGTTTGGATGCGCGCATATTGCCCATCATATTCTCGACATAGGCGCGGTTGAGGTATGCCTTGGCGAAGTCCGGATAAAGTTCTATGGCCTTCGTGTAGTCCCTGACGGCATCCTTCCACCGGCCCATTTCGGTGAATACGGCCGCGCGGTTGAAATATGCCAGGACGTTGCCCGGGTTGATGTTTATCACGCGGTCGATGTCCTGCAGGGCGCTTTCGAAGTCGCCCACCTGCATATAGATGAGGCTGCGGTTATAGAGGGTCAGCGCATTGCCCGGCTCCTGTTCGAGCACGGTGTTCAGGTCCTGCATCGCAGCATTGAAATCCTTCAGTTCGAAGTACATCAGCGCCCTGTTGAAGTATGCGAAGGTGCTTGACGGATCCAGGTCTATGGCGTGGTCGAGGTCGCTGATCGCAAGGTCGAACTTGCCCTGGTCGGCATAGACGCGTGCGCGGCGTATGAAGCCCTCTGGGTCGAAGCGGTTGAGGCGGATGGCCCTGTTGTAGTCTTCAAGGGCCTTCGTGGTGTCGGCGAGGAAGAGGTGGCAGGCGCCGCGGTTGAGGAAGGCGCCCGGGTCCTTCGGCTCCTGACGGATGTAGCGGTCGAAGTCGGCGACCGCCTCAGGGAACTTCTGAGCCAGAAAGTAGGTGACGCCGCGTGAAAAATAAACCCCTATGTTGCCGGGCCGCAGGTCTATCGCGCGCTGCAGGTCTTCAAGCGCGGCCTCGTAGTTGCCGGAGCGGCTTTCAGTGATGGCCCTGTAGTGGTAGCCGTTGGTGAAGACGGGATTGATGCGCACGGAGCGGTTGAAGTCCTGGTTGGCGCCGCGGATGTCTCCGAGGTTATATTTCGCTATGCCGCGGAAAAAGAAGCTCCAGTAGTCCGTGGTGTCAAGCCTGCTGAGAACGTTGAAGTTCTCGATGGCCGCGGCGTACTTTCCGTCGGAAAGAGCCTGGCGGCCCCTCCACATGAAGATGTCCTTGTCGTACTGGGCAAGGGCGGAAGCGGCGCACAGGGCCGAAATGACTATTGTAAGGAGAAACTTTTTCACTAATTTTGCAAAGATAAACAATTATCAAGCCGAAAGTTGAAATTTCCACTCAAAATATTTATATATTTTGCCTTGACTCTCGCATTCTGTGCCGGAGCCAGGGGTGGCGACCTCAACAGGACGGCCACCGCGGACCTTGCGCGGGAACTGTCCGGCGAGGTCACTTTCCTTGCGGATTCCACCTGCTTCGGCAGGGAATACGGCAAGGGGGGCGTCACGGGCGCGGCTTTCTATATTTATAGGCAGTTGGAGGCCGCGGGGTATTCCGTCGACTTCCAGACATTCAGTTCCGGCGGGCACCTGGGCCGCAACGTCGTTGCGCGTACGCCCGGCAATTTCAGCCGCTACATAGTCATAGGCGCTTATTATGACGGACTTGGCGTAATCGATGGAGTCCGCTATCCGGGTGCCGACACCAACGCTTCCGGAGTATCCGGGATGCTCGCGCTGGCGAGACATTTCGCCGCGGCGGGCTTCCCCGGCGGCCAGACTGGATTGATCTTTATCGCCTTTGACGGACACGGCGCAGACCTGGCCGGCTCGCGCCATTTCGCCTCGCATTTCGCAGGCAAAATGGCGATGATGGTGAATCTCGACACCATAGGCTCCGATGCCGAACCTGTCGTCCGGCAGAGGCCAGCCTATATGATGGCGCTCGGCGGAGAACGCTACGCCGAAGCCCTGGAGTGGGCCAACAGGACGGTGGGCCTGCATCTGAGCTATGATTATTATGGGAACAAAGGTTTCACGGACCTGTTCTATCAGCGCACCGGCGACCAGAAATGGTTCCTTGAAAAAGGTATCCCCTGCGTGATGTTCACCTCCGGGGTAACTATGAATACCAACAAGCCTTCCGACCTTCCTTCCACCCTTGATTACGTTCTGATGGTCAAGAGGTTGAGGGTGATTGCCGGATGGCTGCAATCCCTTCTCTGATATGGACGAAAACGAAATGCTCGCCAAGATGGCGGAGGAGGGGATTCATGCCGGATTCCCTTCGCCGGCCCAGGATTATATGACCGGGGTGATCGACCTCAACCGGGAGCTTGTCAGGCATCCCGACGCGACGTTCTATGGCCGCGTAGTTGGTGACTCGATGTCGGAGGCGGGGATAGCGGAAGGCGACGTCCTGATTATCGACAAGGCGCTGGAGCCGCACGAAGGCGATATGTGCGTCTGCTTCGTGGATGGCGAGTTCTGCCTGAAATACATTTCTTTCAAGGATCCGTCCGGTGGCGGTGAACAGGGACTGTGGCTCCTCGCCGGCAACAGGAAATACAAGCCGATCAGAATCGTGGAATACAACGACTTCACCGTCTGGGGAGTCGTGACATATATCATCAAGAAACAGAAATAATCCGCCGGAATGTACGCTCTGGTCGACTGCAACAACTTTTTCGTGTCCTGCGAAAGGGCTTTTCAACCCTGGCTTGAAAAGCGCCCCGTCGTCGTGCTCAGCAACAACGACGGCTGCGTGGTCGCCCGCTCCAACGAGTCGAAGCCGCTGGTGCCTATGGGGACCCCGTTCTTCAAGTTGAAGGGTCTGGTCGATTCCGGGAAAATAGAAGTCAGGTCATCGAATTATACTCTTTACGGCGACCTGTCCCGCAGGGTGATGAACATCCTGGCATCAACCGGCCTGCCGCTGGAAAAGTATTCCATCGACGAGGCCTATCTTGACCTCGAAGGCCTGCCTGCGGAGCAGCAGCGGCCGTTCTGCCTGGCCCTTGTCAGGAAAATCAGGAAGTGGACGGGCATTCCCGTGAGCATAGGCATCGCCCCTACGAAAACCCTCGGCAAGGTCGCCAACCATTTCGCCAAGAGATATCCGGGATACAAGGGCGTGTGCGTCATCGACAGCGACGAGAAGAGGGAGAAGGCGCTTTCGCTCACCACCATCGACGATGTCTGGGGCATAGGATGGCGCAGTGCGCCGAAACTCATGTCCCTGGGCGTCCATACAGCGCTTGACTTCGTGCAGCGTCCGGAATCCTGGGTGCAGAAGCACATGGGTATTGTCGGCGTACGTACCTGGCGCGAGCTTCAGGGCGAGCGCGCAGTCGCGGAAGACCGCGACGAACGCCGCCAGTCCATCTGCACGTCGCGCTCGTTCGCGGAGTTGGTGCAGGACTCCGCGGAACTGTCGCTGCGCGTGTCCGATTTCGCCGGGATATGCGCCGAAAAGCTGCGCCACGACCGCTCGCGCTGCCGCAGCGTCGGCGTGTTCATCCACACCAGCCGTTTCCGCAAGGACCTGCCCCAATATTACCCTTTCGTACAGGTGCGCCTGGACACGCCGTCCAATGATACGGAGACCATAGTCGGCGCGGCGCTGAAAGCATTCCGCCGCGCATACAAGCCCGGTTATCTGTACAAACGCGCCGGCGTGACAGTAGACGACATAACCGCCTCCGACTACCTCGAGGCATCCCTTTTCGAGACCCCTTCGGAAGCCCTCCGGAGAGAGAAGAACGACACTGTCTCGGCCCTTATGGACCATTTCAATTCCGCGCACAACAACCTGCTGCGCCTTGCCTCCCAGCGCTCCGGCCACTACGCAGAAGGCATACGCCGCGAGCACTGCTCGCCGCTCTTCTCCACCGAATGGTCCGATATCCTGGAAATCAAATAGCAAAAATTGCTATATTTGTATGATTCAAACTATTTCGAACAATATGGTAAAGGTTAATGTCAATGGATGCGACAGCTTCGTAAAGGGCGCGCAGTACAAGGAATATGTAGAGAAGGCCCTCAATGCCTACGATACTCTTCAGAGCGGGAAAGGTGCGGGCAATGATTTCCTGGGTTGGAAGACCCTCCCGGTCGATATCGACGAGAGTCTCATTAAGGAATTCGAGGATATCCGCGACGATTGGAAGAAGAAGGGTGTGAACCTTGTCGTAGCCATCGGCATCGGAGGCTCATACCTTGGCGCGAAATGCGCTATAGAGGCCCTTAGCCACAGCTTCATCGAGCCTGAGACAAAGGTGGTGTTCGCCGGCAACAACCTTTCCGAGGAATACCTCGCTGAGCTTCTTGATCTGGCAAAGCTCCGCAATGTCGCCTGCGTTGTGATCTCCAAGTCTGGAACCACCACCGAGCCTGCGGTTGCATTCCGCATAGTGAAGGAATATATTGAAAAGACATACGGAAAGAAAGAGGCTTCCGAGCGCATCGTGGCTATCACCGATGCGGTCAAGGGCGCACTCAAGACGCTCTCCACCCAGGAGGGATACAAGACCTTCGTCGTTCCCGACAATGTCGGAGGACGCTATTCGGTCCTCACTCCGGTAGGCCTTCTTCCTATCGTCCTCGCCGGCTTCGACGTACGCGCGATGCTCAGGGGCGCAGCCGCCGAGCGCGAGGAACTTCTCAAGAAGGGTGAAGACAATGCAGCCGTGAAGTACGCCGCGATGCGCAACCTCCTGCACACCGAACTCGGCAAGGCCGTCGAGATCCTCGTCACCTACAACCCCAAGTTCACATACTTCGCCGAATGGTGGAAGCAGCTCTACGGTGAGTCCGAGGGCAAGGAAGGCAAGGGTATCTATCCTGCCAGCGTCACCAATACCGCAGACCTTCATTCGATGGGCCAGTTCATCCAGGAGGGCAGCCGCTGCATGTTCGAGACTGTCATCAACATCGAGAACGCCAACCGCGAGATGGTCATCGGCTCCGACGAGCAGAACCTCGACGGACTCAACTTCCTCGCCGGCCAGCACGTCGAGCATTGCAACGCGATGGCTCAGCTGGGCGTGAAGGTTGCCCATATCGACGGCGGCGTGCCTCAGATGGAAGTTTCCATCGAGCGCATCGACGAGGCCAACCTCGGCGCCGCATTCTATTTCTTCGAGTTCGCCTGCGGCGTTTCAGCCTACCTCCTCGGCATCAACCCGTTCAACCAGCCGGGCGTTGAGGCATACAAGAAGAACATGTTCGCGCTCCTGCGCAAACCTGGTTACGAAAAGGAAACGGAAGCAATTCTCAAGCGCATCTAGACCAGATAGCGCTCGCGCAATACCTTTATGTCAGCTTCGCTTACGCGGAGCTGATTTTTTATGTAGGCGTCCATGCCGCCATAGCGCTCGTCGATGCGGTCCAGGGCATCGACGAAGGACTGCTCACGTACGCCCACGAGGGTCCATCGGCACATATCCTCCTCCGGGCCGCCGCCCATGCGGCGGACATATTCGCCCACGACGTCCAGGTCGCGGGCGTAGGTCTCGTTGGTTATGAGGAAATCCTTCATTATATCCCCGCGGCTGACTCCGAGCATGTGCTCGAGGAAGGCCGCGCAGAGTCCGGTGCGGTCTTTTCCCTGCGTGCAGTGGAAGAGTATGGGCCCGTCGGTCTCAAGCACTTCCATGAAGAATCTGTGGATGCTTTCCTGACATTCAGGGTCATCGACGAAGGAGACGTAGAAGCCGTCGCATATCATCTTCGCCGCAGGCGACATTATGAATTTGGCCATCCCTTCCTCGAAGCAGCTGCCGCTTTCGAAGCAGTCGTGCATTCCCTTGAAAAGGTGTCCGTTGAGGGTGACTATCTCGATGTGGGCGTACTCCGATCCCGGAACCCTTCTGTCCGGCTGCTTGCCCACCTCGAACTCGGAGCGGAGGTCGATGACTTTCCTGATGTGATACACTTCCTCAAGCGACTTTATGTCATCATCGGATGCGTTTACGAGGAATGCGGTACGGTACAGCATCCCGTGGCGGATGACCTTTCCGTCAGCGCCGTGTATGCCGCCCAGTTCTCTTGCATTTGGTATTTTATCAAAAGCAATCACGTATCAAATATACGAATAATTTGTTGTAACTTTGAGACAAATTGTATAGGTATGGTATTATCAGTAAAAGAAGGGTGCAAATATGCACTTCTAGTCCCCACGAGCATGGGCCTGAGACTCACTCCGGAGTCCGGCCAGCCGGTCCACAGCAGTGACCTTTTCCATCTTCAGGCGACAAGCGCCGAGACAAACGTGGCAAGCATTTCATCTTATCTCGGACTACCGGTGAAGGTGCTTACGGCTTTCGTCGAGGGCAATCCTTTCGCTTCTTTCATCAAGTCGAACCTGCGTGCCCGCGGGATGGACTTCGAGGCGAAGGAGGTGGCCCAGGGCGGCCCATGGGGATATCGTCATCAGATCAATGTGGCAGACAGCGGATACGGCTCACGCGGACCGCGCGTGTGGAACGACCGCGCGGGTGAGGTCGGCCGCACGCTCAGTGCGGGGGACTTCGACCTCGAACGCATCTTCGGCGTGGAGGGCGTCCAACTCGTGCACCTTTCAGGCCTCATCGCGGCGCTGAGCCCGGAGACCGGAAAATTCTGTCTCGACATAGCGCGCACAGCAAAGAAATACGGCAGCCTCATCAGCTTCGACCTCAACTACCGCGCCTCCTTCTGGAAGGGCCGCGAGGCGGAACTGGGCGGCATCTTCTCCGAGATCTGCTCCCTCGCCGACGTCCTCATCGGCAACGAGGAGGACTTCCAGCTGTGTCTGGGAATCAAAGGTCCTGAAGCCGGCGGAAAGGATATTTCCGGCAAGATACAGGGTTTCAAGGAGATGATCACCCGCGTCAAGGAGCAGTATCCTGGCGCTCAGGTGTTCGCCACCACACTGCGCGAAGTGGTGAACACAAACCGGCACCTCTGGGGTGCCATAATGCTCGCGGGCGACGACTGGCAGGTCGTCCAGCCGCGCGAGATCCACGTCCTCGACCGCATCGGCGGCGGTGACGGGTTCGTCGGCGGACTCCTCTACGCGATCCTCAAGGGCTGGGAGCCTGAAAAATGGATACAGTTCGGCTGGGCCAGCGGAGCGCTCGCGACGACATTCCTTACAGATTACGCACAGCCTGCCGATGAGGCCCAGATATGGAGCATCTGGCAGGGGAATGCAAGAGTACAACGATAGACTATGATTTACTTCTCAAGAGGTTCAAAGAACGATGTGATCACTCCGCAGGAGGCGCGGGAAGCGCTTTACGGAGTGTTCGGAAAACTTGGCGCCAAGCGCCGCGTGCTGGCTTTGCCGCCGGATTATACACGTGCCAACTCATTTGCGGGTCCGCTTACCGAGATGGCCTGGGAATACTATGGTGATGCCCTGACCGACATCATGCCGGCGCTCGGGACTCACGCGCCGATGACTTCGCAGCAGATAGCCGCGATGTTCGGCCGCGTGCCCGAATCTCTCTTCCGCGTCCACGACTGGCGCAACGACGTCGTCACGGTGGGCGAGGTGCCTGCGGACTATGTCCGCGAAGTGTCCGAAGGGCGCGTTGAATATCCTTGGCCTGCGCAGGTCAACAAGCTTCTGCTTGACCCGTCCTTCGACCTCATCCTTTCCATAGGGCAGGTCGTGCCTCACGAAGTGATAGGTATGGCGAACTACACCAAGAACATCTTCGTGGGTGCGGGCGGCTGCGACGGAATCAACAAGAGCCATTTCCTCGGCGCGACATACGGGATGGAACGCATAATGGGCCGGGCAGAAAGTCCGGTGCGCAGCGTGATGGAATATGCACGCCAGCATTTCATCGCAAACCTGCCGATAGTGTATGTGCAGACCGTGATGGCAAAGAACGACGCCGGAAGGATGGAGATGAAGGGCCTCTACATAGGCGACGACTTCGAGTGCTTCCGCCTCGCGTCCGAGCTCTCGCTGCAGGTCAACTTCACTATGGTCGAGAAACCGATAAAGAAGTGTATCGTATGGCTCGACCAGGACGAATTCACCAGCACCTGGCTGGGCAACAAGGCCATCTACCGTACCCGTATGGCTCTTGCCGACAGGGCGAAGCTTATGATCCTCGCGCCGGGTCTGAAGACCTTCGGCGAGGACCCGCAGATCGACGCGCTCATCCGCAAATACGGCTACCGTGGCACTCAGGCCACCCTTGAGGCTACTGCCGCGAATGCCGACCTTCAAGCCAATCTCAGCGCTTCCGCCCACCTCATACACGGGTCCTCTGACGGCAGATTCAAGATTTCATACTGCCCGGGCTTCCAGATTTCCCAGGCGGAGATCGAAGGCGTCGGATATGAATACAAGCCGATAGACCACGTGATGTCACTATACAAGGTGCCACGCCTGAAAGACGGCTGGAATTATATCAATGGCGAAGATGTCTATTTCATCTCCAATCCGGCCCTCGGCCTCTGGGCACACCCTGACCGCTTCAAATGAAAATAGTAATAGACAATAAGATTCCTTTCATCCGCGGGGTGTTCGAGCCTTACGCGGAGGTGGTTTATCTCCCCGGGAAGGAGACGACGGCTGAAGTGGTGAAAGATGCCGACGCCCTGATCACCAGGACCAGGACCATCTGCAATGAATCACTTCTCAAGGGATCTTCCGTAAAGATGATTGCCACGGCAACGATAGGCTATGACCACATCGACACCGCCTGGTGCGAAAGCAACGGCATATCATGGACCAATGCTCCCGGATGCAATTCCTGGAGCGTCAAGCAGTATATAGCATCGGCTCTGGTCACGCTTGCGGCGCGTTATGGTCTTGAACTGGATAAAATGACGCTCGGCGTCATTGGTGTTGGCAACGTTGGCAGCAAGGTCGCGGAAGCGGCCGGCATACTCGGTATGAAGGTGCTGCTGAACGACCCGCCGCGCGCCCGCAGGGAAGGGCGCGGCGCCTTCGTCGAACTGGATGAACTTCTGGCTGAGGCTGATATCATTACAGTACACGTCCCGCTTGAAAAGGAAGGCCCCGATGCCACCTGGCATCTGTTCGACGCTGCGCGCATAGCTTCGCTGCGCCCGGACCAGATATTGATAAACTCTTCCCGCGGCCCCGTGGTTGACAACCGGGCCTTGAAGGCGGCGCTCGAGCGCCGTTCCATCAAGGCCGCTGTGCTCGACGTCTGGGAAGGAGAGCCTGCAATCGACACGGAACTGATGTCGATGCTCGCCGTCTCAACCCCTCACATCGCCGGCTACAGCGCCGACGGCAAGGCGAACGGCACTTCGATGTCCGTGCGCGCCGTTGCCCGGGCCCTCGGCATAGAGCCGCTCAAGGACTGGTCCGCCTCCGGTGTGCCAGCCCCTCTGCAGCCGCTCTCCTTCGAGCTTGACTGCGCCGGAAAAACCACGCGGCAGGTCCTTGCAGAAGCGATCCTGTACACTTATCGTGTAGAAGAGGACTCCCGGCTCCTGAAGGCTGACCCTTCTCAGTTCGAGAAGCTCCGCGGCGACTATCAGGTCCGCCGCGAGCCCACTGCTTTCAGCATAAAGCTCGTCAATTGTACTGAGGAACAAAAACGGAAACTTGCCCTGATGGGCTTTGACGTAGAATCTTGAACACGCGGCGACTGGAATCGCCGCAGTTTAAAAAATATTATAAAATGGAAAAATCGGATATAGGTTTGATTGGTCTGGCCGTCATGGGCGAGAACCTCGTGCTCAATATGGAGAGCAAGGGCTTCCGCGTAAGTGTTTTCAACAGGACGGTCGAAAAGGTTGACAGGTTCATGGCAGGTCGCGGAGCCGGAAAGAACATCTACGGCGCCCGCAGCCTCGAGGACTTCATAGGCTCTCTCAAGAGCCCGCGCAAGGTGTTCCTGATGGTCAAGGCGGGACAGGCGGTGGATGATTTCATCGAGAAGCTCATCCCCGTCCTTGACAAGGGCGACATCATCATCGACGGCGGCAACACGCATTTCCCGGACACGGCGCGCCGCACCGCGTACGTCGAGAGCAAGGGACTTCTCTACATCGGCACCGGCGTGTCCGGCGGCGAGGAAGGCGCCCTCAAGGGCCCTTCAATGATGCCGGGCGGATCCCCGGCCGCCTGGCCGTTCGTGAAACCGATCTTCCAGAGCATCTGCGCCAAGGTGGCGGACGGTTCGCCTTGCTGCGACTGGGTGGGCGAAGGCGGCGCGGGCCACTTCGTCAAGATGGTCCACAACGGCATCGAGTACGGTGACATCCAGCTCATCTGCGAGTGCTACCACATTATGAAGGACATCCTCGGAATGACCAACGAAGAGATGCATCAGACATTCTCCGAGTGGAACAGGGGAGACCTCGACTCCTATCTCATCGACATCACCAAGGACATCCTTGCAAAGAAGGACGAGGACGGAAGATACGTCCTCGACTATATACTTGACACCGCGGGCCAGAAGGGTACAGGCAAATGGACTGCAATCTCCGCCCTCGACGAGGGCGTGCCGCTGACGCTTATCGGCGAATCGGTGTTCGCCCGCTGCCTCTCCGCACAGAAGGATGAGCGCGTCGCCGCTTCCGGCGTTCTCCAGGGCCCTCAGCCAGTAAAGTACGAAGGCGACCGCAAAGCGTTCCTGGAGGACCTCCGCCGCGCGCTCTTCGCAGCCAAGGTCGTCTCTTACGCCCAGGGCTACGCCCTTATGCGCGCTGCCGCGAAGGAATACGGCTGGAATCTCAATTACGGCGGAATCGCCCTTATGTGGCGCGGCGGCTGCATCATCCGCAGCGTATTCCTCGGCAAGATCAAGGATGCCTTCGATGCTGATCCCGACATCGCCAACATCCTTCTCGACCCGTATTTCACCGGCAAGCTTGCCGAGGCCCAGGACGGCTGGCGCAGGGTGCTTTCCACCGCCATCCTCAACGGCGTCCCGGCTCCTTGCATGACCGCGGCCCTCGAGTATTACGACGGCTACCGCTGCTCACGCCTTCCGGCAAACCTCCTGCAGGCGCAGCGCGACTTCTTCGGCGCCCATACCTATGAGCGCACGGACAAGCCGAGAGGGGAGTTCTTCCATACAAACTGGACAGGACACGGCGGTGACACCATTTCAACGACTTATAACGCATAATATATGACAATTGGCAAATATTCCTTCGGAATAGGCGACAGGTTCGCGCACGAAGGTGTGAATCAGCTGAAGGCTTTGATCGAGGCCGAAAAATTGTTCGGCGTACATTTCGTTCCGGTCTGGAACAAGAGCAACCGCGAGCATCAGATCGTGGGCACGGAACCTATGGCTGTGCGCCAGGAGGCTGACTCGGCTGTCGCGGCACTGGGTTACAAGGACCAGTATTTCGTCGATGCGGACCACATCAACCTGAACAACGTGGACCGTTTCATCGAGGCGTCCGATTTCTTCACCATCGATGTCGCCGACTATATAGGCAAGAAGGGGAGCGTCGAGGAGCGTTTCCTGCCGGCGATCAGGGAGGCGGGAAAGATTTACCGCCACATAGCGGAGAAGAAGGGCGCTGACAACTTCGTCACCGAGGTTTCGATGGACGAAGTTGACGAGGCCCAGACTCCGGATGAGCTCCGCTTCATCCTGAAGGCACTCGCAGAAGAGAATATTCCGGTACAGACCATCGCTCCCAAGTTCACGGGCCGCTTCAACAAAGGTGTGGACTATCGCGGTGACCTCGCTCAGTTCGAGAAGGAGTTCGAGCAGGACCTTCAGGTCATTGCCGGATCAATAAAGGAATACGGCCTGCCTGAGAACCTGAAACTCTCCATCCATTCCGGCTCCGACAAGTTCAGCATCTACCCGATAATGGGCCGCCTGATACGCAAATACGACACCGGAATCCATATCAAGACCGCCGGCACGACATGGCTGGAAGAGAACATCGGCCTCGCCGTCGCCGACCCTGATGCGCTCGCTCTCGCCAAGCGCATCTACGTCAACGCCCTCGGCCGTATGGAGGAGCTCACGGTTCCGTACGCTACAGTCATAGACATCAATGTTGCTGACCTTCCAAGTCCGGAGGAAGTTGAGAAATGGGATGCGGAAACTTATGCGCGCACTATGCGCCACAACCAGGCGGACCCTCTCTACAACCCTTCATTCCGCCAGCTCATCCACGTCAGCTACAAGATTGCCGCTGAACTCGGCTCCGAGTTCTACCCGGCACTCGAGAAGCATACTGACGTGATCGGCCGCGAGATTACCGCAAACCTTTGCGAACGCCATATCAAACGACTTTTTGCAGAATAGAATGAAACGTGCCGCCATCCTTCTGTCCCTGCTGTGCCTCGGACTTGCCGCCATGGCACAGACCATGCCCGAGGGCCTGGTGAACAGGACCCTCCGTCTGGATTACATCTTCTCGGGCGACAGCGCCGGTTCTGAGATATCCCTTGATGAACTGCGCTCGTCGGAGGGATGGTACGGCCGCACCGTGAATATGGCCGATGTGCCCGTCAAGGGCAACGGCCAGATAACGATGCGCGACGCCGCCACATCGGATGTGCTGTACAGAATGTCCTTCAGCACCCTTTTCAACGAGTGGCAGCTTACCGAGGAGGCGACGAAGACGCGCCGCAGCTTCGAGAACGTGTTCCTCGTCCCTATGCCTGCGGCTGAAGCCGACATAACCGTGGAACTGTTCAGCCCCCACGGCGACCTTCAGAGCTCGCTTACCCACAGGGTGGACCCGGCGGACGTTATGATACGCCCGCTCGTGCCTTCAGGCGCCCCGACGCGCGTGCTCCACAAAGGCTCGTCGGACAACTGCATAGACGTCGTCATAGTGGCCGAAGGCTATACCGCCGCCGAGGCGGAGACCTTCTATGCCGATGCGGCCATAGCCGTCGAATCCATCTTCGCCCACGAGCCGTTCGGCTCGATGAGGGACTGCTTCAACTTCATCGCCGTGGCCCTGCCGTCGGAGGATTCCGGAGTGAGCGTGCCTCAGAAGGGCGAATGGAAGTCTTCTCCGCTCTCGTCTCATTTCAACACCTTCTATATGGACAGGTACCTCACGACGCTTCACCTGAAGGATATGCACGATGCATTGGCCGGGATACCTTATGAGCATATAATCGTGCTTGCCAATACCGATTATTACGGAGGTGGCGGAATCTATAATTCATACACTTTGACCACGGCGCATCACGCCATGTTCCGTCCGGTGGTGGTCCACGAGTTCGGCCACAGCTTCGGCGCCCTTGCCGACGAATATTACTACGACGATATGTATTCCGAGTGGTACTTCCCGGACGTCGAGCCTTGGGAGAAGAACCTCACCACCAAGGTCGATTTCGAGTCGAAGTGGAAGGATATGCTCCTCACCGGCGTGCCCGGTGTCGACCTTCTCGAAGGCGGCGGATATTCATCCAAAGGCGTATGGCGCCCAGCGGACGACTGCCGTATGCACACCAACAGCTGCGGAGCCTTCTGCCCCGTCTGCCAGCGTGCCATCTCAGAAATGATCAGGTTCTACACCCGCTAGATAATTTCAGCAGGTCTTAGAGTTCCGGCTCGAAGGAAGGGATGTGGAGGATTTCGGTCTTGAAGAGGTTGCGGGAGTGCATCCTGTCAATCTTTGCCTTGATTTCAGCATCTTCGCAGATGCCCTCGCGGATGTAGCGGTCGAGGGTGGCGTAGGTGAAGCCGAACTTCGCCTCGTCAGGGCAGGAGTGAGGCAGACCGTCGTCAGGGGTCTTGTCGACCCATTTGGATGGAAGTCCGAGTTCGTGGCCGATGGCGAGCACTTCGCGCACCACGAGTTTGCCGAGAGGGGAGAAGGAACCTGCGGCATCGCCGAAGAGGGTGGCGTAGCCGATGTAGTCCTCGCTGAGGTTGCAGGTGTTGGCCACGAAGCCGTTGTTGCTCTGCGCAACGGCGTAGAGCATCATCATACGGATGCGTGGCGGGATGTTCTGGACGGTCTGGACGGAGAATCCTTCCGGAGAGATTATGGCGCCGAGCTCGTCGGCGGCCGCCTCGATCTTCCCGATCGGCAGGCAGTAGTAGCGGATTCCCAGGAACTTGCAGATCTCATCCGCCTCGTTGAGGCTCTGTCCGTCGGCAGGCATCGCCACGCCGATGACGCGCTCCGGCCCGAGGGCCTCCGCGCAGAGCGCAGCAGCTACGGTGCTGTCCTTGCCGCCGCTCATTCCCAGCACTGCCGTGCTGGTGGGGCCGAAAGGTGCAAACCAGTCGCGTATCCACGCGACGCAGGCATTTTTGAGGGCTTTTCCGTCCATCATCTTATTTCGTCACTGAATAGAAAGTCGAAGCGCCGGTGAACTCATCCATCCTCAATGAATAGAGCTTGCAGTCGGAAGTCCTGTAATAGGCAACTATCTGGCTATATCCGCGTGGAGCCTTCTTCTTTGCGGTGAGGGTGACGAGATAGAAGCTGCCGTCCTTGGTTGCGGTGATGTCAGCATTCTGCTCGGTGGCAAGCTTGGTGAGCTGTCCCTGGAAGACATAGGTCAGAGTGTTGCTGAGGCCCTTCATCATCAGGTTCTTGGTGAGGTCGAACTTCTGGTTGGCCGTGCCGTTCTTGATGGTCATTGTGGTGCCCTCGATGAGGAAGAGGTCGCCGTTGCTGTAGTCCATCTTCATATATCCCGGCTTGAACTCGAATTTGCCGTCGCGCATCTTCTGCTTGGCAGACTTGTCCGCCGGGGTCAGGACCTCGGAGAACTTCTCCTGGACGGTCTGAGAGCTTGAGTATGACTTTTCGATCTTGCTGATGATCTGCTCGCTGTTCTGTGCGTTCAGAGAAAGTGCGCAGAGCGCGGCAACGATGCAAATGATGATTCTTTTCATTTTGTCCTGAGTGCTTTTTTGCGCAGGAAGTCATTCTTCAGAAGAAGCCTGAAGAGCATAGGCTGGAGCGCATAGGTTATGAGTATGCTCGACGACATTCCGATGATGGTGCTGATACCTACGGAATAGATCGCCGGGTGTGTGGCGAAAATGAGGGACCCCGTGACTATGAGGAGCGTTATTCCCGAGAAGAATATCGCAGCCTTGTGGCAGATGAGCAGTCTGTGGGTCTTGTACTTGGCATTGCTGATGAGTCCGTCCATCACGAAAATGCTGTAATCGACGCCTATACCGAAGATGAACGTCGAGATCATGATGTTGATCAGGTTGAACTGTATGCCGAAAATGTACATTATTCCCTGGACGATGTACCAGCTCAATCCCATTGGCAGGAAAGCGATGATGGCAACCGCCAGACTCTTGAATGACAAAAGTAATACCAGAAATACGAAAATCGACGAAATAAGCAGGACGACATTGAAATCGCGGTGCGCGATCTCCACCATATCGCCTGTGTAATAGAATGGGTCAAGGACGATTACGTTAGGTGTGGAGCATATCTCGTCATTGAGTTCGTAGAGCTTGCTGCGGTCGAGCATCACACCTGTGAACACCAGCCATCCGTCTTCGTTGTTCTCGACGAAATTGCAGAGGAGAGACTCAGGAACTACTCCCGCGTCGTAGAGCGACTGCGGCTCGTAGTCACTTTCCGTCATCAGCTTGAAAGTCTCCGGAATGTCGAATCCGGTGCTTGACCAGTCATATTTCTCCGCCTCCTTCTTCAGGAGATTGAAGGTGCTTGAAACCTTGCCAGGAGTCCAGAAGCATTTCCACGCGTCGATGTTGCGCTGCTGCTCGTCGAACGGTATGAGCACGCCGTTAACCCCGCTGTAGGAATGGATGGCTCCGGCGTTCTTGAGCGAGTCAAGCTTCGCGTTCAGCGCGCGGTTGTAAATGATGGCGCTGTCCAGGTCATCGGCGTGGGCTGCGTAGTACTGGCAGTACCAGTTGCCGTTTATCTTCTCGTTGTAAACGTTTTCCGAGCGGACCACCTTTGGCTCCTTGTAACCTATGTTGTTGAGGTCATTGTCGAACTGCACGTTGTGTGACTCGATGATGGCGATCAAAGAGATGACAGCCATTATGATGACCACCGGCTTGTTGCGGTCGAGAGGGTAGGAGTTGATCTTGTTGATGGTCTTGAATGCCTTCTCGTTCTTTTCTGCAGGCCCTTCAGTGAAGAACTGCGGCAGGAATGCCAGGACGAAGAAGGTCGTACCCAGAAGCATGAGGGTGCCGAACAGGCCGAAGTCCTTGAGCAGGTCGCTGGTGGTGAACAGAAGGCCTGCGAAAGCGCCTACGGTGGTGAGGCAGCCGAGGCAGACCGGGCGGGTCTGCTCCCTGATCACGTCTTCGACGTCATCGACGAACTTGTGGTGCGTGAGCACGTGCAGGCAGTAACTCAGCGCCGCGCCCATTATCAGGGCGCCTATGCCGATGGCCATGAAGGACATTATGCCCTGTATCCAATAGACCATGGCAAGGGCGAACAGGGTGCCGTAGCCGATAGGCAGGATGATATGGAGAAGCGTGCTCTTGCTCTTGAAGCAGAAGCAGATGAGGAAACAGATGAGCAGGAGTGAGATGCCTACCGTCCAGTATATGTCCTTCTTGATCTGCCGGGAGTTGAACACGCCTTCGATGAGCACTCCGTGATACAGGACCTCGCAGTCCGGATGAGCCGCTTCATATTCCTTTACGCAGTCGGCCATCATGCCTTCAAGGTCGGTGCCCAGCCAGGTGTCGTACGAACTGAAGGCCGGAGTGATGAATGCGAGGGCCACGGTGCTGTCCGGCGAGAAGATATGTCCGTCCACCAGCGTGTATCCGCCCATGTCGGGCAGTGCAACCGGAACGTTGCCGGCTGCAATCTCGTCGAAGGACTCTTCGTTCAGAAGAGAGTCGATCATCGGATAGTAGCTCTCGTCGATATGGCATGGAAGCGCTCCCATCCCATAATAGACGATGTTCATTATGTCATCGGTATCGATCCGGCTGAAGGTGTTGGCTATGAGACCGTTCTCATCCCTTCCGACAAGCATCTCAAGGAACTCGTCCATTGCCGAGCCGATCTCGGCCGGCGCCATCTCGCCGCTGCGGGAGAGGATCTGAAGGAATACCTTGTCCTTGACCTTGATGTTTCCGAAGGCTATGTCACAATCCGAACTTTTGTCAGTCTTCGGCAGGAGCGCAGCGATGTTCTCCTCGAAGCGGATTTTAGTGGCAAAGAAGCCGAATATCAGTGTGGTGGCAATGAGAACGCCATAGAATACAGCCTTGTGGGCCTTGAAATATCGGTATAAGAAAATGAATAGTCTTGTCATCAGGTAAGCCTGCTCTAAAAATCCTGCAAATTTACCAAATAATCTTCGATTATTCAACATTGCGGCGGCGCTTCCGCCGCCGCAATGCTATACGCGGATGGTAAGGACGGTTATATCGTCGTTCTGTTCGTTCCCTGCGGTGAAGGTATGGACGGCATCGAGGAGACCGTCTGTGAAGTCCTTGGCGGAGGTGGAGACAGGGGTGCCGGCGGCATAGGCGAGGAGCCGGTCTTCGCCGAACAGCTCCTTCTGACGGTTCTCGGCTTCTGAGATTCCGTCGGTGTAGAGGAGAAGACGGCTGCCCTTCTCGAGCTTCATGGTCTCGCCCTGGTACTGGAAGCCGCCGATCAGTCCGGCTGCAAGGTTGGCCTTGGCGTGGAGGAAATCGGCCTCTCCTGAAGGTGAGATCACGACGATAGGGTTGTGGCCTGCGTTGCAGTACTCGAGTTCAAGTGTCTTGAGGTCGAGACATCCGATGAACATCGTGACGAACATACCGCTGTCGTTGCCTTCGGTGAATGCGTTGTTGATGTTGCGCTCAACCTGCTCCATATTCATTCCCATGCCGGAGATGAAACGGTATGCGGAACGGGTGATGGCCATGAACAGGGCTGCCGGAACGCCCTTGCCGGAAACGTCGCCGATGGCGAAGTAGAGATGGTCGTCCTTGACATAGAAGTCATACAGGTCACCGCCGACCTCCTTGGCAGGGAACAGGGCGGCGAAGAGGTCGAAGTCATCCCTCTTCGGGAATTCGTTCGGCAGCATGTTGCGCTGGATGGAGCTGGCGATGTTCAGCTCGTTCTCGAACTTCTCGTTTGAAATGAGACTCTTGCGCAACTCCTTGATATATGCGTTGATGGATGTCTGGAGATAGCTCAGGGAATCGTGCATGTACCGGAGTTCGTCCTCGCTGTCAATGTCCGGAATGGTCGCGTTGAAATTGCCCTTGGCCATTGTCAGGGCGGCATTGGTGAACTCGGTCAGAGGCATTGTGGACTTGCTGATGATCTTCTTGCATCCGATGTACATCAGAATCATTCCAAGAATGGCGACTATCCAGAGCGTGATGTTGATCATCCTGGCTCCGGCATAGACTTCATTCTGAGGACAGACAATCACTGCTGTCCAGCCGTTCTTGATCTTTTCGAAGATATAGTAATAAGCCTTGCCCTTGAGGATGAACGGCAATATCCCTTCCTGCTGGGACATTATCTGCCTGGCGTGCTCCAGGGTCTTTTCGTTGCCTTCGGCAATCGGCTCCGCAAAAATCGTCTCGTTGAGGATCTTGTCTCTCTGGATATGGGATATGTATGAGCCGTTGCGGCCGATCAGGAGATTGTATGAAGTCGGATACGGCTGCAGCGCGGAAATCATATCCGTCAGCCAGCTCAAGGCCATATCGGCCTTCATTATGCCGAGAAGTTCGTTATTGCTGTCGTATATCGGGGTGCTGTATGATGTGACCACCTGCGACGTGATGACGTCGAAATACGGCTCGCTCCAATACGCCTTGCCAAGCAGCTTCGGTATCTGGTACCAGTCCATTATGAGATAGTCATAATCGGCTCCGCCCGGCCTGACGGTATGGGCCGTGCTTTCGTCGCCGGACACATAAGATGCCACCATGCTGTATTCCTTGCCGGAATCAGAGCCCCTGAACGGCTCGAATGCCATTGCACATCCGGATATGGTTTTGTCGCTGAGAACGATCTCCTCCGTGATGCGTGACACGTCACCGCCTGCGCTTGCAAGATAAGCGATGGTCCTTGACGTGCTCCGGCAGTTCGCCTCTACGTTCACGAGCAGGGCCTCGATGTCAAGGGACGTGCTGCGGAGCGCTCCGCGCGCGTTGCCGACGGATTCGCGGTGAATGGTGACAAGGGAAACCACGGCAACCGCAATCATCGCGAGCAGGAAGACAAGCAGCGTAAGCAGCACGATCTTGCGGCTCAGTTTCTTCGAAATGGATCTGCTGGTAAATGATACTCGCTTGTTCATTTTATGAAATCTTTATAGTTCACTGGATTGTCAATCAGTCCGATGGCTGAAAGTTCGTCATTCATCAGCACGAAAGACTCCATATCAATGTGATCGAAAGTCGGCACGCCGGACTCCTTGTCCACCTGGATCTCCAAAATCTCGTCCAGCATCATTTTCTGCATCGCGCGGTTGGTGTTGTTGTGGTTCTCCTGTGCGTATCGCATCACCACGTCAACCGTCTCATCCCGGTGTGCGGAGGCATACTGCCACCCGCGTATCGAAGCGCGGGCGAATTTTTCGGCCGCGTCCTTGTGCCCGTTGTAGAAATCTTCGGATGTAAAGACGGCATCCTCGGGGAAATTGAAACCGACCTTGCCGAAATCGATGACGTTTTCGTCAGGAATGTCGCCTTTGGCGAAAAGCAGCTGCAGGTATTCGCTGAACCTGTAAGCTATCATTGCGTCAATGGCTTTGGAAATGAACAGGTTGATACCGTTCAGAGTATATTCCCATTTCGGCTGGACGCCATACTCCCTGCACGCCATGTCGGCGTGTTCGCCGTGGCCGGACTTCCATCTGGCGATGCGGAGCCCGTCAAGGTCGGAAACATCTTTGACAGGGGTGTGGCTTATGCACACGAGGGAACTGTTTTGAGAGGTCTGCAGGATGTTCAGGCACGGACAGCCTTTGCTTCTGGCAATCATGGCCTGCACCAGCTGTGCTGTGCAGATGTCGATTTCGCCGGCGGCCAAAGCCTCCAGAGGGTTCGTTGAAGAGCTGATGCTCAGGTTGATGATCTCGACGTCGAGACCCTCGTCCGCGTAGAACCCCTTTTCCTGCGCCATATAATATCCGGCGAACTGGGCCTGGGGGATCCAGGCCGGCATGAATCTCACTTTCTCCTGCCCCTGCAGGGATGCGGCGGCGAGCAGCGCGGCCGCGGCTAATATCAACTTTTTCATTGTTCTGCCGGAAGTATGATGTTGACGGCCTTGTCAAGCACGTCGATGTTGAAATGACTGGAGATTATCGTCTCTCCGTCGAGACTGAGGTAAATGAGACGGTTGGACGAAAGTTCCACGTGCCTTGCCCTCGTATAGCGCAGGTGGCGCATGCAGAAGTCATCGTCCAGATGCTGGCCGTTCCTGTATTTCGGAAGGATTCTGAGAAGAGTCAGAAGAAGCATCGGCTTGAAAACGCATACCTCCATCAGACCGTCGTCCAGGACGGCGCGGGGGGCGCACAGATACTCTCCGCCACAGATTTTTCCGTTTCCAAGGGTTGCCTGCATTATGAGCTTGCGGCTGAGGACCTTTCCGTCGGCCTCGACGCGGACGCGGTTGAGGCGGTGGATGAGCACCGCACGTGAAAGAGCCCTCCTGAATCCGTCCTTGTAGCCTGCCGCGTGGAATATTTCACCGAAGTAGGCGACCATGGCATCCATGCCTATGTTGATCACGTTTATGGCGTAGCTTTCATTGACCTTTAGGGCGTCTATTTTGGTCGGCGTGCCCTTCAGCATCGCCATGACGCTGTTGAAGTCGCGGCCCGGGAAGCATTTGACGAAGTCGTTCGTGATGCCGAAGCGCATCACGGCCATATATTTATTCTCCCTGTTCACGACTCCCGCCGCCACTTCGCTCGCTGTGCCGGAGCCGCCGCAGGCGACGAAACAATGCTCGATCTTGGGATAGAGGTCGCATATCAGATTGACATAGCGGGTGGCGTCACCGATGCCGGCCGTGACATAGATCTCATAATGGAAATCCAGGCCGGCGAGCTGTCTCTCGATTTCAGGGCGGATTGACGTCTTGTCATCGCGTCCGTTTATAACGAATATATATTGCATCACCCAAATATAATAATTTTTTTCTAAGTATATGACAAAAATTTGAAAACATTGATTCGGTATCGGTCTGTGTGGT
>JAUNNZ010000037.1 GCA_030537315.1 Bacteroidia bacterium | reverse complement strand
GATGGGACCAGTCGCTGCTTCGCTCAAACTGAAAACATTAAACGACAATCCCTATGATAGAACAAACACTATGCGTAAGGTTGTTGAAAATCAGCAAAGGCCGCATATATTATGCGACCTTTGTAAAACTCGAGTATAGAAATAATGCAGGATTATATCACGCCAACTCGTGAGCATAATTCTGGAAATTTCCCAGAATCTGTTCGATATGAATGACTTCCGGACAGGAATCCCAGGAGACGCCGCCACCCATAAGATACCATTCTCCACGTTCTCTTACCGGCACCTTCTTCAAACTTGGGAAAGCGGAGATGGGCATAACAATGCTTCTTCCGTCCTCAAGATCCACCTGGAACTTTCCCCGTTTCGGGAAGGCTACCGATTTGATTTTCGGGATTACTCCCCAGTATCCTTCATTTTTCATTTCTTTCGGATTTTGATAATTCTCACCTTTTCACCTTTCTTGAAGGTGTTCCATTGTCTTAGCAATTGCACCCTATAAGTGTTGGCCAATTCCAGTACTTGTTTGATTTGGGCATCTGTCAAATCACCTTTCACCGCCAATTCAACCTCGGGCTCAAGCCAAATCTTACATAGCTTCAGCGAAGCTTTATTTCCAACTTTTCTCCCGACGTGAACGTGTGCCCGATTCTCATTGATATCCGTATCCCAAAACAAGAATATCAAGCAAATCCCCTTAATAATAAATTCCAACACTTTTGGCATAACGGAACAAAGTTAAGATTTTCCTTCGATAGAACAAACACATTTATACACCTATCATAATCAATTTTATAAAAATGATAGAAAATGTTTACAGATTAAAAATCTATCATTATATTTGCGCTATGAAATTTGAATATCATATGTTCCACGTAACGCTGATGATCAAATAAACGTTTCCATAGGGCGTTCATCTACAGCCCAATACATCATTACAAAGGAATTATAAAAGCGTATGAGACTTTCCGAAGTCCCATACGTGAATCATTTTGAGAATTTATCGCGGAAGTGATAGATTTTCAGAAATTGACTCTCTTTATATTACTTCAGTGAAGCCACCGCCGGCTCCCTGAAGTATATTGAAAGGCGGCCGGGCAACCGGGGTTGACCACCTACCACCATAGGGGACGGTCTGCGAAAAGGAACGGCCCCGATGAGGGACGGAGCAGGTCAGGGCGAAAGTCCTCTGCGAAAACCTGGAGAACATTAGGTATATCCGAGAGGCCCCAGGTTGGACTGGTAACTATACGATCCCGAGGCGGCGGAAACGATGGCTTGGGATTTAAAAACGAATCATCCGCGTAGTTCGCGGGACCGGAGCAGGCAACGACAACTTCATCTACAAGCAATCCACAGGTTCAATCAGAATATCATTCCCCATTAATAACATAGACATATGCGAATTCTCAAGGTAATTATGATTCTCGGAATCACCGCAGCCGCAATCAAGTCTTGCGACATCGACGTCCCTTTCGTTACACGTAAAGCTCTGGAAGTATCCCAGAACGAGACAAAAGAGGCCAGGCAGGCAGCAGGAATGAACCACGCAGGCGCCCAGGGACGCTGCGAGGTTATCAATTACAAGATTCAGTCACTCTAACCCATATTATATGCAGAACAATATTCTTTTCGCAGTTGTGGTGCTGCTTCTCGCCACTACCACGATGAACGCTCAGCAGAGCGTGAGTCTCAACATCGATGTCATGACCACCGCCAAGGTCCCTGCAACCACAATTGTCAAGGGACAGTCGTTTACCATCAACTCCGTCACCTGCGATATGAGCAATCCGAAGGGGTACAACTACATTCTCGGCATCACTATGCCCGACGGTCAGAGTCAGCAGATAGACCTCGCCGAGACACATCAGATGCCTATCACTTTCTCTGCATCCAACAAGGATGACTACTGGTACGCCCGGAGCATCCGTTACTCCCTCCCGAGTCTCGCCTCTATGATTGACGTCTACTCGATGCGCAACAAGGCTGAAACAGCCGCCAACCAGGCCATCGGCAAAGTCCGAAACAACGCGCTGGCCATTGAAGACCCGTACCTGACGTCGTACATCAACTCTCTGCTTGTAAAAATCAACCCGTCCCAGCGGCTCGATTTCTTCAAGTACAATTTCAAGGTCGTGATTGTGAAAGACGACGAGCCCAACGCCGGCATCTATCCTAACGGCGCCCTGGTCATCAACGCTGGGATGCTGGCCCGCATCCACACGGAAGATGAACTTGTGGCCCTTCTCTGCCACGAAGCCAACCATTTCATCTGCAACCACTATCTCGACAATCTGGCGAAGATACAGAAGCGCGAGATTGCCGGCGCCATCGGAAGCGCAGTCCTCGGCGTCGCAGCAGGCATCCTAACCGGCTCCGCCAGCGTCGGCCTGTCGGCGACATCCGCTTCAATGAGCGTTGCCAAGGATCTCAACGCTCTCGTGACCGCTATGGGCCTTTCATTCAACCAGAACCAGGAGAAGGAATCCGACCAGGCCGCCTTCGACCTCCTTCCAATCCTCGGGTACGACCAGAACGCGATGGCCACCTGCATCAAGTCCATCGGAGATTACTATATGGAGGAGGGGAACCTTGCCGCATACTATAAGTCAGGCAGCCATCCGAAGATTGAAGACCGCATCGCAGCCACCGGCATCCCTTACGAGCGAAGAGACACTGTCTTCGAGAAGAAGATGGCCCCGTGCGTCAGCTACGTCGCCCAGGTGCTCTACAACAAGGGCCGTTATACTCAGGCAATGGAGCTTGTCGACCGGAACATCGGCATCGGCGTCGGTCGTGGAGCAGATCACTACATCAAGGGAGAATGTCTTCTCGCATCGCAGGACTCCGAAGAGTCGAATACCTCCGCTCGCGAATCTCTTCTGAAAGCCCGCGAAACCTATTCCGACGGTCTTGCTACGCTCAAAGCCCTCATCGTCGCAGACATCCGCTTGGGAATGCGTGACGAAGCCCGCAGTCTTCTTGATGAGTTCAAGGAGCTGGCAGGAGACAAGGAAGAAGAGCGTTTCTGGGCCGACGGCATGATGATGAACATTGAACAATAACTTTAACACAGTATCCACATATGCGCAATTCGGATAAGAACTATCTATCAATACTGGCAACCATCTACAACACTTTCATAGACTGGACATACTTACCGGAAGAGACAGACTGGGAAAGCCTGAACAACTTCACTGCCAAGTACAAGGTGACGAATTGCCAGGCGAAGGCTTTGGCATACCTTGAGCATTTTCCACATTCTGCCATAGCCGGCAGCAAACTCCTGGCAGTCATGTCTGACGATGGTATCCATGCCTCTGCAAATGAGTTGGCGGAGCTGGTTGACAGGAATTTCATAACCGTCAGGAAGCTGAACAACGGTGATTCCTGCTACTCTATGGCCAATGCCGCCCGCAAAGCGTTCAAAAACGGACAGGCTTACGGGCTGAAACTGATGGCCGACTGCTACAAGGCGCTGCTTGGCTGCTCTCTCGACGACATTCTCGATGAAGACTGGAAGGAGAGATTCTACAGCAGCGCTGAGGCAAGTGCAGATCACCAGATTGCAGACGCCATAGAGATCCTGGGGATAAAGGGACTGGGGCCGGAAGTTCAAGATGCTTTCTGGGTCCTGGTACGTCAGTTCGCTCAGAATTTCACGTCACCGTATGCTTTTCGTTCAATTGTCTCACTCCAGGACGAGCAGGCATCTGTACAAGTACAACTCAAGTCAAGTATGGGAGAACTCGTAAGATTGGGCCTGGCCGTCACCATACCCATAGAGCCGTATGACGATACCAAGGAGACGGATCGCTTTGTGCTTGCAGTCAGGCCTGTTGAACTGCTCTTCCACGGCCACGAGGAGTTCATCCGATATGATAAACTGTCGAATCAGGCCAACATATTACTCGCGAAGGATATAGTCAGGAAGGAGTTATTTTTCAACGAGAAGAGTCAGAAAGAGATTGACAACCTGAGGACCATACTCAGTCCTGAAGGGTTCAGACGAGCGAAGGACATCCTCATCCGTCAGAAGCGGAATCCTGGCATTCAGTCTCTGTTCTGGGGGCCTCCCGGCACGGGAAAAACGGAGGTCGTCAAACAACTGGCCCGCGAATCGGGAAGGGACATACTGATGTTCGATGCGGCGAAAGCAACATCTACGGCCTGGGGAGCGACGGAGAAATTCTATCGGGCGCTTTTCCTTGGGTATTCGTATATGGTTGCCGTGAGCGACAAGGCGCCTATCCTTATGCTGAATGAGGCGGATCAGCTGCTGAGCAAAAGACTTACCGATGTCAACACAGCCATCGCGAGATCCGAAAACACGGTGTCCAATATACTTCTCGAGGCGTTTGAAAGCACACCCGGGATTATTCTTCTGACCACGAACCTCGCGTCGAACTTCGATGATGCATTCGACCGCAGGCTGATGTTCAAGACCGAGCTCTCCAACCCGGATGCGCCGACAAGGAAGAAGATTTGGAAATCTTCAATTCCGGAACTCACCGATGAGGAATCCGCCAGGCTGGCCGAATGCTTTGATTTGTCCGGGGGACAGATTTCAAACATTGTGGCCAAACGCAATCTCGCCGAACTCTATTATGACGGAGACAGGGGTTATAACTACATCGTCGGGCTCTGCAGGGAAGAAATGGAGACACCTGTCAAGGGCACTTCTCGCAAAATAGGTTTTTAATATCAAGTAATATCGCATATATATGGCAAGAATCTATGTAGCAAGCAGCTGGAAAAACCAGCATTATCAGTTTATCGTGAGCTGCCTTCGTCAGGTAGGGCACGAAGTCTATGATTTCCGTAATCCCCGGAAGGGAACGAACGGATCCGGAAGAACAAGGTTGGCAAACGACCTTGAAGCAATGGACTGGGCCGACACCTGTGTCCTTGTGTTGCCGTGCAGCGGCAGCGCTTCAGCGAAAGCGGGATGGATGGCCGGCAGGGGCAAGAAGACAATCGTTTACATTCCAAAAGAACAGGAATGCGAATTGACACGCCAGCTCTTCGACCTTGTCACTGACAACGTGCACGATATCCTTGCATACCTCCAGAATCCGGAAAGGGAGTTCCTCCATATGTGGCCGGAATATGGGAATGCCCTGTTCTGGGACCTGCACGGAGTGAACGTCGGTTTCCCAGACGTGGTATTCCTTAAGGATGGAACCGGAATCGACCTCACTGGCGTCAAGGGGCTGAGCGAATGGTTTTATGAGTGGGACGAGGAGAGCACGCAGCGCAAGTCCGGATGGGACGATTCCGATTGGATTGCCTGGCGGCAGCGTGGGTATGAACTTGCGAAACAGGTCAGGAAACTGTTGCCCGCTCACGTGGATTTCTACTATATGTGGAAATCCGAAAAAGTCTGGGCTGACAAGCCGGATGATTTGGGCTGCGGCGGGTGCTTCGCCGGTGAGTATCCGATGCCCGTAACTGAACAATAATTTAACAAGTATCATAATAATGACAGATTTTGAAAAGTTCTCCACTCTCGGCCAGGGCGTCAGTCCTATGACTCTCCACCGCTACGGGAACGCAGTGGATTCGTACATCAACCCATCAATCATCGAGGAGCGCACGATGAACGTTGCCTCGATGGATGTATTCAGCCGCCTGATGATGGACCGCATCATTTTCCTCGGGGTGCCGATAGATGATGACGTAGCCAATATAATCCAGGCGCAGCTACTCTTCCTCTCTTCTTCCGACCCGAAGGCCGACATATCTATGTACATCAACACACCCGGCGGAAGCGTCAGCGCCGGCCTTGGGATATACGACACTATGCAGCTTGTGTCGCCCGACGTGGCGACAATCTGCACCGGAATGGCCGCTTCGATGGGCAGCGTGCTGCTGTGTGCCGGAACTTCCGGCAAACGCTCGATTCTCCCGCATTCGAGGGTGATGATCCATCAGCCGATGGGAGGCGCTAAAGGACAGGCAAGTGACATCCTCATCGAGGCTAGGGAAATCGAGAAAATCCGAAAGGAACTGTACGAAATCATCGCCCACCACACCGGACAGCCGTTCGAGAAGGTATTCGCCGACTCGGACCGCAACTTCTGGATGGACGCCGACGAGGCGTTGCAGTACGGAATGGTGGATAAAATCCTCAAGAGCAAGTAATGGGGACGATTTATTTATTTTGGTCTCCTCTGCGATTTTGCATAAATTTACACGAAAAGCGCAGAACGTTGGTGAAACGGACAGATCGAAACTGACGGTCAGGTCCAGCGTTTCTGCTCGAAGTATGACATTGGCGAAAAGACTTTCAACAAGGAGTAACATTTAATCGAGGAGATGACGTCAGAAATACTGCCGTGATGATCATCCGCGGACTTTGCTGCAATCTGGAAGAGCCCGTTCCTGGGAGCATTCAGGTAACATTCTGAACCGATAATATGATATGACAAAGGAAGAAAAATACGCAGCTCTGCTGCCGGCAGCAGAGTCACTTTCAAGCGGCGATGAGGACGTGATCGCCAGGATGGCGAATCTTGCCGCGCTGCTGCATTCCGAGTTCGGATTCTGGTGGACGGGATTCTACAGGGTATGTGACGGCGGAGACGGGAAAGTCCTGGTGCTGGGCCCGTTCCAGGGGCCTGTCGCCTGCACCCGCATCCGCTTCGGGAAAGGCGTCTGCGGCACGGCCTGGGCCGAGGACAGGACCGTGGTCGTCCCTGACGTGGATAAATTCCCGGGACATATCGCCTGCTCGAGCGAGTCGCGGAGCGAAATCGTCGTCCCGGTGCGCAGCAACGGACGAATCGTCGCCGTCCTCGACATCGACAGCAGGGACCTCGGCACTTTCGACGACACCGACGCCCGCTGGCTCGAGAAGGTCGCGGAGTGCATATACGGGTAATTGTTTTCCCCTTGTTTCGGGTGGATCTATCGGTCCTTCTCTGACCGGTCCTTGAAGATCATCGGCAGGAACTCGTGCAGGCTGCGACGCCAGGTCTGCATTTCGTGGGCGGTGTCAGGCGAGACGTAATATGAAGCGTTGAAGCCCATTGCCTTGAGTTTTTCGGTATCCTCCCTGATGCGGTCGGGATATTCCTGGGCACCGCAGGTCTCGAAAATAAGCTTGACGACATCCTTGTCTATATTTTCCGGATTGGAGACGGTACCGCCGCTGAAGATGCCGTAGTATGCGAACATGCTGCTGTGGCTGAGGCCGACGTTGTTCGTCAGCATTCCGCCGAGCGACAGCCCGGCCATAGCCCGGAACCGGGGTTCCGGCTTGGTCCTGTAACTGGCGTCGATGTCAGGGATGGCCTCATTGATGAACATCTCGGCGAAATTGCCGGACCAGTCCGGAGCCAGCGCGAGTCGTCCGCGGCTGTCGCCCGGACGATAGACGAAGTCGTTGTTCATCACGATTATGAGAGGCTCTATCGTTCCGTCCGCAATGAGGTTGTCGGTGATTCTGGCAGCATAGCCGGAGTGCACCCACTCCTGCTCCATCTCGCCTGCGCCGTGCTGGAGATAGAGTACCGGATAGCGCTTGTCGTGGTTTGTCTCATACTCCGCAGGGGTATAGACATAGACGCGGCGCCACTCCTTGGACACGTTTGAGTAGAACCAGTGCTCGCGTACCTCGCCGTGAGGTACGTCACGCATCTCATAGTACGGGTCGATGTCGGATGGAACTTCTATGACACCCGTCCAGCCGTTGCTGTAAACGACATCGGCACCGGGGTCGGTATAGCGCACGCCGTCTATGACAAGGTAGTAGAGGTTGAAGCCCACTTTCGGGCTCTTGGTCTTTACGTTCCAATACCCTTCCTCATCCAGTTCGGCCGGGAAATCCACGCTGCAGAAATTCACCTTCACATCCTTTGCCGTGGAAGGAGCCTTGAAACGGAACCAATAGACTCCGTCCTGATTGACCTTGGGGTATTCAGACTGACGCTGTGTGGTTGACGTACGCACCCAGGTATCCTGGGCGGAGGCGCCGGCGGCAAGCAGAAGCGCGGCGGAAATGCAAAGCAGTAATTTTTTCATGGCAAAGAATGATGTTGCTGTCATAGCAAAGTTATAAAATTCTTACGATTGCCTGAATAATTGGTTATATTTGCTATGGTTCTTCCGCCTGGATGAGCGACATTTCAAATTAATAACGATAACCGGAAATGAAAAGAATTATTACCCTATTGTGCCTCTTATGCATATTTGCATCGGCATATGCCGCACCAACCGCAGACAGGCGTGACTTCATGGGGCACATCAATGATTATATCGAGAACCTTGACGTCTTTGAATCAGGGCAGGAAGATTCGCGTGCCTATTATATCCCGGAGCACAACATCAGCCTTAACGGGCAGTGGAAGTTCTTCTATGCCGATACACCGGAAGAAATACCATCCGACTTCTACACGGAGCGCTTCAAGGATTCAAAGTGGACGACCATCGACGTCCCGTCCAACTGGGAGATGCGCGGCTTCGGCGACCCGCTTTTCAGGAACGTAAGCACTCCTTTCACAGCGAATCCGCCGTTTGTCCCGCACGATTACAACCCGACAGGTGCATACCGCACCAGCTTCACCGTTCCGGAGAATTGGGCAGGAGAAGAAGTGTTCCTCAGGTTCGAGAAAGTCGCATCCGCATCCTTCCTTTGGGTGAACGGACAGGAAGTGGGATACAACGAAGGCGCTCAGGAGCCGGCCGAGTACGATATCACCCCATACCTGAAAAAAGGCCGCAACACATTGGCGATGCTGGTCATCAAGTATTCTGACGGATATTACCTCGAGGGACAGGATTATTGGAGGCTTGCCGGCATTTTCGACGATGTCTATCTCTATGCGACGCCCAAGACACGTCTTTTCGACTGGTATGTGGTGACTGACCTTGACAAGCAGTACAAAGATGCGGAGCTGAACATAGAAGCTACCGTAAAGAGTTATGATGATGTTCCTGCACTGAAACCTTTCAAGGTAAAGGCGGTGCTTTCCGACAAGGACGGGAAGACCGTGGCGGAGCTTGAAAGCGGAACCGCTTCGTTCGCGAACGGAAGCAGGACGCAGGTGCTCAATATGAAGAAGAATATCAGCAACCCGCTCAAGTGGACGGCGGAGACTCCTGACCTGTATCTCCTCAAGATGTATCTTGTCGACGCTTCAACAGGCGCGAATCTTTCTGGAAGCGCAAATGAAGATGCCCGGCAGGACGTTGGATTCAAGGAGACCGAAATCATAAACAACGTATTCTGCCTCAACGGTAAGCCTTTGAAGGTGAATGCGGAGAACACCCATATGCAGGATCCTGACAACGGTCACAGCGTCACGGACGAACTTATAAGGAAGGATCTTACGATACTCAAGAGATACGGATTCAATGCAGTGCGCACCAGCCATTATCCACCTGTACCACGCTATATCGAGCTTGCAGCACGATACGGCATCTATGTCATCGACGAGGCCGGAGTTGAAGCCCACGCGACCGAGTACGTATCAAGCGATGAAAGGTTCATACCTATGTACCGGGAGCGCGTGCGCAGGATGGTGCTTAGGGACAGGAACCAGCCGGCGGTACTTTTCTGGAGCGCTGGTAACGAGAGCGGAGAAGGACCAAACATTGGCGAAGTCATCAGGGAAGGACGCAGGTACGACAACACAAGATGGTGGATGTACGGCGGAAACGCATACAGCCATCCGGCCGAGGAGATAATCGGCCCGAGGTATCCGACGCCGCTTGCACTTGACCTGAAGGTCGGCATTCACGGCGACGGCGACGTGCGTCCGTCCTTCATGGACGAATACATTTCCGTAGCCGGCAACGGCGGAGGCATGTTCGACGAGATGTGGCGCGCCATCTACACACACGAGCGTTCGATGGGCGGCGCCGTGTGGGACTTCGTCTCGCCAGGCCTCACACAGCAGTCGAGGCTTCTTGCGGACAAGTCCCCGCATCAGGTGATGGCACACATTATGGGCAACGCGAAGCTAGTCACAGACAAGAGGGACAAGAAAAACCACGTCATCGACCTGAGCGGCCATGACGAGTGGGTGGAAGTGTACAGGGACGATTGCCTTGAGGTAAGCGGCAACAGCCTGGGCATCAGCTTTGACGTGATGCCGCGCAAGCTTGTCAGCTCGTGCGGCTCTTTCGTGACAAAGGGTGACTGGCAGTTCGGTGTCCAGCAGAAGGGAAAGGAGAAGATCACTTTCTATATCAACACGGACAAAGCGCCGGAAAGCGCAATGCCAAAAATCGATCCGAACGACCCGCGTGCCGCCTTCAGAAGGGCGATGACTGCCCCGAAGAACTACAGATACGTGCTTGAAGCCCCGCTCCCTTCAGACTGGGAGTATAACTGGCACCACGTTGACGCAGCATACGATGGCAGCAGGATGACCCTCGCCATCGACGGCAGACAACTGGCTGGAATGGAGGCCGAGGGCAACATCATCAACGCGCCGTTCCCTGTAAACATCGGAAGGAACGAGCAGGCCCACGGTCAGGACACCAGAGTCTACATATGCGACGCCCTTATGGACGACGTGGTCATATCCGACAACTCAGGCGAACTCCTTCACCTTGATTTTGAGGGAGAGGAGATTGGAGAGAACTATTTCAGCTATGGAATCGGAGCAAGGACATACGGCACAATATGGCCGGACCGTACGGTTCAGCCGGAAATCTTCCAGATGAAGAAATCTTCCCAGCCGGTATCCTGCAAGCTGCTCAGCGTTGACGACAGACTTGTCGAGGTATGGAACCGCAACCACTTCCTCAATGCGTCGTACTATGATTTCAAATGGGAGATTTTCGAGGACGGGAACTGCATAGAACAGGGTACGATGGACCTTGACATAGAACCGCTGTCAAAAAAGGTCATCAAGCTGCCATTCAGCATCCCTGAGTTCAAGGCTGGTTGCGAGTATTTCCTTATGCTGTCCTGCAGCCTCGCAAAGGACCAGATATGGGCGGAGAAAGGTCTCGTGATGGCTTGGGACCAGTTTGAGCTTCCATGGAAAAAGGAAGTGGCGGTCTCTGACAAGGCGGTCGGGAAAGTCTCACTCATGAAAACGGACAAGGACATAATCGCAAAGGGCGAAGGATTCTCATACACCTTCACCGCAGACGGGCAGTTGTACAGCATAATCCGGGACGGAGTGGAACTTCTCAAGGCTCCGCTTCAGTTCAATGTCTGGCGCGCGCCTCTGGCACTTGAAGTCGACGGATGGGGTCAGGGGAACATCACCTACAACAACAAGAAGGAGTGGAACGGTTCACAGATCGCCAACGAATTCTACAGCAACAAACTTGACAAGATCACCAGGCTCCCGATTTCCTGTGAAGCGTATGAAGCCGGTGGCCAGGTATATGTCAACGTGCGCTGCTTCTCACAGTTCGGAGACATTTCATCAGGCTCTCTGGACGCCTATATCTTCGGAGTCAGGTACATCGGCTATTCGGAAGTCTATGAATACCGTATCAACGGGGACGGCTCAGTATCGCTTCACCACACACTCGAGCCTGAAGGTTCAATGCCTTCGCTCCTGCCACGCATAGGCCTGACGCTTACCTTGAACAGCAGCATGCAGAACGTCAAGTGGTTCGGACGCGGACCGGAGGAGAATTATCCGGACAGGAAGTCCGGCTATGCCGTAGGCATCTATGAAAACAACGTGGACGGCATGTTCGAGCCGTACCTTATCCCGCAGGACTGTGGTTTGAGATGCGACAACAGATGGCTCGTGATGAGTGACGTGAACGGGCACGGAATCCGTTTCTCAATGGATGAACTTTTCAACTTCAACGCATACAACTACAGCACGGACAATCTTACCAGAGCCGTCTATACCTACCAGCTCCGGAAGCAGGATGGTGTGACCTTGAACCTGGACTACAGCACCACCGGTGTAGGATGCACCGCCTGTTATGTACTTCCGGGATATCAGGTCAAGCCGACGAGATACGAACGCAACCTGATAATACAGCTGTTATAGGAGATTCATATGACCATCCGCAGAGCTTCATACGACGACATCCCCCGCATACTGGAAATATGCGGGGAAGCCAGGGGCATTATGCGCGCCGACGGCAATATGACCCAGTGGACGGGCGGATATCCGTCCGAGGACGTTATCCGTGGTGATATTGACAATGCTGTCGGATACGTCATTGAAGACGGCAGCATCGAAGGGTATTTTGCCTTCATCCCTGGAATAGAGAGGACCTATATGGAAATCGAAGGCGGAAAGTGGCTGGATGACAGCGAGCCTTACTGCACAATCCACCGGCTTGCCAGCTCCGTAAAGAGCCACGGCATCGCCGCGGCCTGTTTCAACTGGTGCTGGAGCAAGTGTCAGAACCTGCGGATAGACACCCACGAGGACAACCGCATAATGCGCCACTGCGTGGAGAAATTCGGTTTTGCGTATTGCGGGGTGATCCATCTGCTTGACGGTGCCCCGAGGTTGGCTTTCCAGAAGATCAGCGGCCGTTGAGCTTCCTTATGACCCTGGCAGGATTGCCGACGGCGAGCGAGTCGTCGGGGATGTCCTTGACAACGACGGAGCCCGCTCCGATAACGCAGCGGTCGCCTATCGTGACGCCGGGGCAGATGGTCACGTCGCCCCCGATCCAGCACCTCTCCCCTATTCTGACCGGCCTGCACATTTCAAACCTGTCCCTGTCGTCGGCGTCCGTCGGATGCTCGGCAGTGTAGATGTGCACTCCGGGCGCAATCAGAGTCCTGCGCCCAATCTGCACCCCGCCTCCGTCAAGGATGATGCATCCGAAGTTGATGAATACCTTTTCTTCAGCGTGGATGAGGTTTCCGTAATCACAGTAGAACGGCGGCTCGACATAGATGTCCGGGGCGGCATTGGGAAGTATCTCCCTTGTGATCTCCGCCATATTATCACCATGGTACTCCGTGGTGTTCAGCCGGTGCAGCAGCTTCTTCACCTCATCGCGCCACGCCCTCATCTCCGGGGTGTGGGCATCATAGGGCTCACCGCTCTGCATTCTTCTGAGCTCGTCCTGAAGCGACGGGCTCTGTGCCAGTTCTTCTTTTCTAGTCATATCAAGATTACTTCTTAAGCCAGTTTATTGCATCTTCCATAGGATTGTCAGTATGGACATCCGGGACTATCGGGTCATCGCAGAACTCTTCGCCCGTTCGGGCGACGTCACGCCCGGTGGTTAGGACGAGCGACGATCCGTCAGGCATACGGAAAGAGCGGTTGGCAGACGCATAGCCCGCCGTCGGAGTGCCGAAAGTCTTCACGTTCTCCTGGCCTCGGAAACAGATCAGCGTGGCTTCACCTGAACTTGCCGTGAGGCTGTCGGTCAGGATGGCGACAGGGCAATCCAGGAAGGCTTCCCGCTCCATACCTTCGCATCTGAGGATGAAATCCAGAGGAACAGAGTTCGTGTGATTCCGGCTTCGGAACCTCAACATATCATCTCCGTCCTTGATGAACCGGTGCACTGCAGCAATCATCGGATACATATTCCCTCCGGTATTGCCTCGAAGGTCGATTATGGCACCGCTGATATCATCGGGAACAGCATCGACGACATTCCGGGCATAACTTCTTCCGTCATCTTCCCCGCCGGAGAAATCCGGCAGAGTTATGACAGCGACACCACAGTCCAGGATATCTACAGAAGGCATGCGCCACTCCATTTCAGTTATCGCCTTAACATTCTCCCACGGAAGAAAGAAAGAATGCCTGCCACCCGCCACTTCCAGCGCCTCGCACACAACCGCCTGCGCCTCTTCCACAGTCGCAGGCCTCTGGGAAAGCGCATGTTCCCTGGTAGCCTCCCACTCCGCCCCCTCCGCATAAAGGCCGTTGGCATCCATAATCCTGACGGCTTTGCGCAAATAGGCCTGCGGGCCGCTGCAAGAAATAGCAATGGCCAATATCAGGGCAAAGACTGAGATCCGTTCTGACAGCATAATGACAGTGACACTCTCTATTCTTTTCAAATATAAATACTTTTGCAAAGATTGTCTTCAATCTTGAAACAAAAAAAAGCCGCCCTCAGAAAAGGGGCGGCCAAGTTCTTTCTCTGCGGCCTTTCTGGCGACGATAGCCGAAGGGTTGGTACAATTTGAACCTACCCTTTTTGCACAAAAAATCAAACGCTTCTGCCGTGCACAAAACCGCCCTCTGATGGTACCAACTGACACAAAGCAACAGATCGGTGCACAAAAACAGCCTCTGGTGGTACGGATGAGAATGGCGAAGTGATCATTTCTTCCCAAGCGGGAAGAGACTGTCCACTTCGTACCGGGTGAGGCCAAGGACGCGGCGGATCTGACCATTGGAAGAATGAAAATCGTAACGAAGGGCACGGGCGAGATCCAGGCGCTGAAGCTTTGTAAGTTCTTTTGAGGAGGCTACACCATATTGCTCCTGGATAATTTTACGCAGCTGCGCAAATATCTCTGGGTCAGTGAGAAACTCCTTATCACCGAGTTCGCCGGCAAGGTCAGCCCAAGCCTCCATATTCTTTGTCAATAAAGACATATAGTGATGTGCGTCACGGAAAAGCGCCGTGCCGAACCTGACCGGACAATATGATCTTGGATCTATATGACCCTCAACAATGTTCCACCCATCAGGCAGCTGTGGGTCCCGGCCTTTGAACATCGTGCGTTTCTGCCTGACTGTAATTGCGCCGAGGGAATCCTGCACCGGATAATCATTGAAGTAATACCTCCCGGTGCCCCATCGGTAATTGAACGGCGTGCATTCCGGATGAGCAACGTAGCCGTTCCTGTGGGTATAGGCAATACGATTGCGCAGGGAATTCAAGTCAGTGATGGGACGGATGTCAAGTTCTAGGGATTTGATTTGAGGAAAAAGGCGTTGCAGCCGTTTCTTGACGGCAGAAAAGAATGCGCGTATCTCCCACTCGTTATCACATTGAATAACGAAATGGAAATGATTGTTCATCACCACAAAAGCTACAATCTTCAGATTTGGGAAGAGATACGCTATCTGGGCTATCACGTTCATTACGAATGTGAAATCGTCGTTTGAAGTGAAAAGCATCGGGGTGTCTTTCCCTGGTGAACTGGCAAACCAGAACGGTCCGGCATTCAGAAATGAAGCCTGACAGATTCTTTCGGATTCATTAAATGTTTTCATAATATGTCAGTTTGGTTGTTGTATATCGGAACGGTGAGACTGGCTGGGCGTAACTGTCCAGCATAGGAAGATTTCTTCTTCAACGAGGAAGAACAGCAGGCCAAAAGCACGGAAGCAGACGACAGAAAAGGCCGTCCCAGAAAAGGGGCGGCCTTAAAATCGGCAATTACACTGCCGTTATTTCTCAAATTCTCTCGCCCCGTCCAACTTCACAATCAAATTACTAATACTCCTCTTCGTTGAAGATACCAAATAGAATACACTGAGAGGGGTCCAGGGGCGCTTTTTGGGCGGGGATGGTAAGTTCTTGGTAAGTAAAAGTGCCACAGTATGCCGTGAAATGCCGTAAAAGGCGATGTCTGGCGAAAGTTTGGTAAGTCTGTGGAAGCGTTTCTTACGGGGAATTACCAACGACTCCGAGGACAAATTTATGGTAATTTTTCCGGATGTGCAAGGGGCCGGAGTGGTTTAGAAGCTGGGAACTTACCAAAAGAGGACTTCTTTTTTGCGGAGGAAGACACGATGCTTGATTATCAATGAGTTGGAGTTACCAACGGTTTGGTAAGTGGAACGGGGTTGAGAGATGCCGGATCAGGTCCGGCATGACGGGAGATGTTTGTTGTGTTGTCGAGGGCAATTGATAGCCCGGGCCGGTGGTGGTGTTGGATGGAGGCGTTTGTGTGTGGGATTCCGGAAGATGAAAGAAAAGTCGGGTGGAGATTCCGTGTCGGGGCCGGTGATGACGATGTGATGAGATGCTGGTGGACGGCAACGGCACAACGAGGAGGGCCATTCCACAGAGCCCACCGCAGGTGTGCCGTAGCTGCCGAGCTGCGTATTGCGAGGCTGCGGTGCTGGTGGAGGGAGATGCCGGAGCAAGTCCGGCATGACGAGGACGTAGCGGATTCAAATGTACCGGGCATAGCGGAAACAAATGTACCGGCTGTAGCGGAATGAAATGTACCGCTTAGCGAGTGCCCAATATTCGTTCTTGTATTGTGCCTTCTTCGGAGAAGAACTCGAAGAGATTCTTTTTCGCCCTGTTGGGATATACCACATGAATGTTTCCGATACACGAGAAGACTTTTACGCTATCTGTTGAATCGGTTGAAATTTGTGTTAACTCGCCATTATACCAAATATCTACACCATCTATTTTTCTATAGTATTCTGGCCTCTTCCCATCGAATTTGAAATCTTCCCATATTATCTCGCGCCTGACTTGAGAATAATCTTCTCCGTTCTTTACAATATTCCAAAGCTGAATCAATTTTTCATGGTGAATGCAAATCCATTCTTGCACATAAGCCATTTGCTTCCTTTCGAGATTCCCGGTAAGAAAAGTGCCATCCAATGCGAATGAAGCACAATGGGCACGATTCCCAACAGAGATATGCAGATGTGGAGGATGATTATCGGGCTCCATTCTGATTTGTAAATTTGGACAATCAGTCAGCGTAGTGACCAAAAAATCAATAGATTTAGGATTGTGGCTGATTGATAGTATTTCAATGGGAAGACCTAGGCGGCGAATTTCATCAATAAGCATATATTCAAGTCTGTATTGCTACAAAATTACTAAATCATTGGCAGTAGTTCACTGGTGGATTGGAATATTGCTTACAATAGGTTCACAATAATCGGTGTGACATTTTGGCAGTTAAAGGGAATCGGTATCATTCTTGAGTTTTACGTGGCAGGCCGAATGCTGATGTCAGTTCGCCGTTATTATTAATGTTTTATAAATCTATTAGTTATGAAAAAAGAAAGATATCAAGAAGATGATTTTGAAGGCTATCTCGAAGACCTTATCAAGTCTGGAAGGCTAGAGCCTATTCAAATCGGCATTACAAAGTACTGCATTGATAACGGATACGAAGCTTTATCAACCAAGCAGAAATATG
>JAUNNZ010000036.1 GCA_030537315.1 Bacteroidia bacterium | reverse complement strand
TCAAAATGACAAAGAACTAAATTTATTTGACTAAAAAATTAACGCATCAGTAATATTTTACTTTCTTGTTGTCGTTGTATACTCTCACCGTCTAGAACCCGATGAATTCCGGCATCTCGGTAGGTGGGAACTGTGATGAATCATTGCCACTGCCGCACAGGATGCATTGCGGGGTGATCTCTATCACCTTCAGGCTGGCTGGAACGTATGGCGAACGTTCCGGTGGGATGGTTGTCTTGGATTCTTTCATGTTTGCAAGATATTTAGTGTTACTATTTGCTACCGACGGTTCCAATGGGGACACAAAGACCCCGCGGCCCTGGTGACAGGGTCGCTGTGGCATTGTTATAAATATTTGATTATTAGAGGTTTACCCCCCCTGTCTATAATTCAGGGAAGCGGCATCGATACAGATACTGGTTCTATATGATTCAGGGCACGACATTTCTTGGATGTCTCTTCGAGAACAATATTAAGAATAATATTATGATTATGCAAATATTTTATTACAAAATCCATGGTTTATATAATTATTAAGCCATCCGGCACAAGAAAGACATATTTTTTAAATGACAGACAACAGTAAAGGCGGAGCGACTCCCATCGCTCCGCCTCTGCTATTTATATGAATATCTCTTATTCTACTATTCTTCTCCGAGGAACATCGGGTCCCAGGCAGGGAGCTGGATCGGCTTCTTGTCGAGGAGCTTGAGGAGGTCGGCAGGGACGAACTGCTTCTCGACCACGAGGCGGAACATATATTCGTTGAACCACTCGTCGGTCATTATGAGCTTGCCGTTGTAGCCGGTGTTGCCCCAGCTGTTCTCGACCATCCATTTCTGAGGGACGCCGTCCTTGAGGTCGACGCCGATAAGGGTCATCGCGTGGCTTGAGCCGCTGGCGTGGGACATCACGCGCTGTTTCTTGTCCATGGTGAACTCGACGTCGAGGAGGGACTCGTAGTCGAAGTTCCTGAGGTCGGCGACACCGCGCTTGCGGTCGAGGAACTTCGCGACGTCACAGCTGAAATACATTGCCTTGTTGGCTTTGATTGATGCTATCGCCATGGACTTGATGTCTTCGATCGGAATGTTGATGTAAAGCCAGTTCTGGCCGTCGTAGGTGTGGCGGTCGTACTGGATCTCATATACCTTGCCGTATTCGCGGCTCGGGTCGTTCATCAGCATCACATAGTCGTTCTCGAGGTCGTAGCCGAGGAGTTCCTGATAGAACTCGACCGGAGTGTAGGTCTTGCCCTGCCATTCGAAAGACTTCGGAGGGACGCCGTAGCTGAGGGCGAGGACGTGGTAGATCTCCTTGAGCATGCGCACCTTGAGGTCCTGGAGGAATGCCGGGATGTCGGCGCGCTTGATGCCGACAGGGTCGTCGCGGAGTTCGAGGCCGTCCTGGCGGAGGAGGGTCTTGAGCTGCGTGGACATAGCCGAGGTGTTGTTGGCTATGTAGCTTTCAGGCATCACGTTTGACGGGACGACGCCGTATTTCATCACGAGGTTTGCAACACCGGTGAAAGTGCCGCCGTCACCGAGAGGATTGCTGAAGAGCCAGTCCACCTCACGGTCGGTGATAGGCTTCTTGCGGGTGTCGATCACTGACTGGAGGAAAAGGTTGCACTTCTCGAGCTGGTCCCAGAAGAAGCAGTATGACTGGGAGAACTCTAACTCGTCAAGGTCATATTTGTCGATGGCGGCTGCACGGAGGACATTGAGTCCGGTAAAGAGCCAGCAGCGGCCGGATGACTTCTGGTCAGTGACGCCCTTGGTCTTGACACAGTCTGAGAAATGGGTGTCGATCATAGCCGCATTGTCGGCGTTGATGGCGAGGGTTGCAAGCGGCACCTGGTTGAGGGCGTTGCGGAGAGCCTTGTCGGAAGGTGAATTCTCATATCCCTTGGCAATCTCGTCAAGGATGTCCTGTGTGAGGGCCCCGTTTGTCTGGGCTGCGGCGCAGATGCCTGCAAGCATAAGCGCGATGGTAATCAGTCTTTTCATGTTATTGCTCTGTGTTTGATGTTTCTTCTGTTTCAAGGCCGCCGGAAAGTTCCTGCGGGATGATAGACTCCTGACCCGCAACGATGCGCGCGCCCGCCTTTATCTTGGCATTGGAGCGCTTCGGAGCGAGCTTCAGACGCTCCAGCTTGTCTATCTTCTTTATGACCGACTGGTTGGAATCCTGGAGCTTCTTCTTCGAGTCGTCGTATGCGGTCTGAGCCTTTTCGAGATGCTCGCCCACCTTCACGAAGGAATCCATCCAGTTCTTCAGCTGACCCATCAGTTCTCCCGCGGTGTCATAGACCGCCTGTATATTCTTCTCCTGGTCGTGCTGCTTCCAGCTCATCAGGATCATATTCAGAACTATCATAAGGTTCATCTGGCTCACGATGAGGACCTTGGCGTCCTTGGCGCGCTGCCACAGGGTAGGCTCGGACTCAAGCATAAGCCGGAATGCGCCTTCCATAGGGATGAACATTATGTTATAGTCAACCTTCTTCTTGTCTGCGTCGATATATGACGCATAGTCCTTTGTCTTGAGCTCGTCGATATGTTTGCGGACGCTGGCGACGTGCTCCTTCGCATAGCGCTGGCGTTCCTCGACGGAGGTCGAGTTCATATAATTCACGTACGCGTTCAGACTGACCTTCGAGTCTATGATGACTTCGGTATCGTCCGGATAATACACGATCACGTCGGGGATGAGGGTCGCACCGGAATCGCTCCTGACCTCGTGGCCGCGCTCGTCCTGGATGACGCCCTGGGTCTTGAAGTGGATGCCCTCTTCGAGGCCTGAGTTCTTCAGAAGGTCGACGAGGAGCATCTCTCCGAAGTCACCCTGAATCTTCGACTGGCCGGTCAGGGCGTTGGCGAGGTTCTTCGCCTCCTCGCCCACGGTCTTCGACTGCTCCATCATGTTCTTGAGAAGTTCGCGCATAGCGGAATCCTGAGCCACGGACTTCTCCTGGGAGTCCTTTACGGACTGCTCGAAGCCCTTGAACTTCTCCTGGATAGGCTTGAGCAGTTCATTTATCGACTCCGCGTTCTGGCGGCGGAGGCCGGCGGAGTTCTGCTCGCTGAGAGTCCTGAAGGACTCCTCCATCTGCTTGCGCTGGCTCTCGAACGCCTTCTCGCGTTCTTCGGCCAGAAGTCTCTGCTGCTCCATCCGCTGGGCGTCCAGGGCGCGGTAGGTGTCATCCTGCGCCTTGAGCTGCCCTTCGAGAGCCACTTTTTCGCCCTGAAGCTTTCCCACCCTCGAGGCGAAGACGATAATGACGACGACCGCCGCCAGCAACAGCACTGCTGCAATTATGATGATTGCGGTAGCGTTCATATCATTTGCGGATTACGAATCTTTCGATACGGCGTGGGACGGAAGTGAGTATTTCGTACGGGATGGTCCCGAGAATGCCGGCAAGTTCGCTCACCGTCGGGTCTTCGCCGAAGATGGTGACGGTGTCACCCACCCTGACGTCCACTCCCGTGACGTCAAGCATGCACATATCCATACAGATGTTGCCTATGGTCGGCACACGGTGACCGTTGACGGAGAATGAGGCCGCGCCGCGGCCGAGATGGCGGTCGAGGCCGTCAGCGTAGCCGACGGGTATGGTGGCGATGGTCGTGCCGTCCGGCGCGACCTTGCCCCAGCGGCCATAGCCGATGGTGCCGTCTCCGGGACGCAGCTGCTTTATCTGCAGAACCTTCACCTTGAGGGAAGCGACAGGGGCGAGCTTAACGTCCGGAAGCGCGCTGATGCCGTATATGCCGATACCGAGGCGCACCATGTCGTGCTGGAACTGCGGGAACCTTTCGATGCCCGCCGAATTCAGAACGTGCCACATAGGCTTGTATCCGACCGCATCGGTGATGGTTCCGGCGTTGCTCTCGAACATAGAGATCTGGCCGAGGGTGAACTCATCCTGCTCCGGGTCTTCGGCGACCGCAAGGTGGGAATAGATCGACTTCACGCGGACCTCGTCGTGGGATTTCAGGAATTCGAGGAGGGCCGGGATCTCGTGGGTCATAAAGCCGAGACGGTGCATGCCCGTGTCGAGCTTGATGTGGACGGGGTAATTCTTTACGCCCTTCTCGCGAAGGGTGTCGCAGAATGCCTGAAGGGTCTCAAGGTTGGGGATACCGGGTTCCAGGCGGTACCCGATGATCTCCGGGAAGAAATCCATTCCGGCGGTGAGAACGAGAATCGGAAGCGATATACCGTTCCTGCGGAGCTCGACGCCCTCGACGGGCAGCGCTACCGCAAGGTAATCCGCGCCCTCCGCCTGAAGCATAGAGGCGAACTCCACCGCGCCGTGGCCGTAGGCGTTCGCCTTCACCAGCACGAGCAGTTTCGTTGACGCCTTCAGGCGTGAACGGAAATACCTGTAATTGCTCCTGCAATTCGGCAGGCTCAACTCCAGACGCGAAAAATCGTTCTCATTCATCATATCATACAAATATAGCAATTTTATTGCGGGGGCACACAAAAAAGCGGGGCGATTTTCATCGTCCCGCTTTTCTTAATTTCCTGAGCAGAAATTAAAATCTGTCCTCTGAAGAGACAGTGAGCTTCTTGCGGCCGTGTGCACGGCGTGCAGCAAGCACGCGGCGGCCGTTAGGTGTGCTCATACGCTCGCGGAAGCCATGCTTGTTGACTCTCTTGCGATTGGATGGTTGGAATGTCCTTTTCATATCTTGATTTTTTAATTATTCATTTTGGGAGGGCAAAGGTAAGATTTTCCGATTTCAATTACAAATTTTTCTGCGAAATATTCATCGTCAATCCATTCACTTATAGGCCACGCCGAAACCAGGTGCGGATCGACCTTGCATTTGCCGCACATTTGTGCTATCTCTTCATTGACATCGCCACCCTTAAGGTACAGAATACCATTGCGATACTTTCCCTTTACCCAAGGGTAGAAATTGTCGAGCGAAGTGACCGCGCGCGACACCACCCAGTCGAACTGCTCCTGCAGCGACTCGGCGCGCGCGTTGACGCAGCGGACATTCTTCAGGCCCAGCCCGTCGGCGACAGCCTGGGCGACCTTGATTTTCTTGCCTATCGAATCGCAGAGAGTGAACTGCACGTCCGGGAAAACCATCGCCAGCGGAATGCCCGGGAATCCGCCGCCGCAACCCACGTCAAGCACCGTCTCCCCCGCCTTGAACCGCTTGTATTCAGCGATTGCAAGGGAATGGAGTATATGGTGCTCGTAAAGGTTCTCTATGTCCTTGCGGGAAACGACGTTTATCCTGTCGTTCCATTCCGTCCAAAGCGCAACCGCCTTCTCGAAATCAGTCTTGTCGAATGTCATCTGTTGAGTTCTCTTGTCTTTTGGATATCCAGGGCGTCGAGCAGCACCTCTATGGTGTTCAGGACCTTGACGCCCGTTCCGCTCTCAATCTGCCATTTGCAGGTCTCGCAGTCGGCCACCACCACCTCCGCACCGGTGCGCGCGATGTTGCCGAACAGCTTCTCCCCTATCTTCTGGGAATACTCGTAGTTCTCCTTCTTGTACCCGAAGGTTCCGGCTATGCCGCAGCATTCCTGGTCGAGCACGTCCAGCCTCATCCCGGGAATCATCTTCAGGAGGTCTATCGAATAGATCTGCCAGCCGAGCATCTGCATATGGCAGGAGGTGTGATATGCGTAGTGGCCCTTCCAGTCCTCCTTGAAGGCAAGCCGGATCTCGCCGGAGTCTATCTTGCCGAACAGCCACTTCGTGGCGAGCATCACGTGCTGGCGGATGTCGCCCGTCTCTATGCCAAGGAGATGTTCATAATCGTTGCGTATGGTGAGCGTGCAGGTGGCGCTTGTGGTCACGACGTCCTCGGAACCGGCTTCCAGAGCCTTGCGGATGGAAGCCGCATTCGCCCTCGCGTTGACCTTCGCGCGGGCGGACAGGCCGTTGTTGATGAAGGTCGCGCCGCAGCATTTCTCGTTTTCCAGCAGGCGTACGCCATAGCCGCAGACATTGAGGAGCTCGATGAGGTCGATGCCCAGCGACGGGTGATTGTATTCGACGTAACAGCCGTGATAGAAAGTGAGGAATCTGGCGAAGCCGTCCTGCGATTCAGGCTTGAAAATCTTCGAGAACCTTTCGGAAGCATACTCGGGCAGAGGACGGCGCTTATCTATTCCGAACGCGTTGAGTATCGAGCGTACGGAAGACTTGCCGGCGAGTTTATTGACGGTGTCCGCGCAGGACGAGGCCATAGAGCCGACGAAGTCCGTGTTGGCGATGAACGAGTTGCGCAGGGCGTGGGCAGGCTTGCCGTACCTGATTCTCGCCGTCTGGATTATGTCGCCTACCTCCACGCCGGACGGACAGGCCACCTCGCAGCGCTTGCAGTTAAGGCAGAATCTCAGCGTCAGGTCATAGAAACGCGGGTCGCGGATGCGATAGCGCTCCCCGTCCGGACCGGCCTGCTTCGGTCCCGGATAGTCGGGGTTCACCGCCTTCATAGGGCAAACCGTCGTACATAAGTCACACTTCAGGCACTGCTCGAAGTTGTTCTTGCTTAAATTATCCTGTTGCATACGTCCAATGCTGAGTTTACAATGTCAATGTCCCCCGCCAGGATCTCTCCGGCAGCATACAGATTCTTCATAGGCACGCCATCGCGGAGCACCCGTCCGTCCTGCGTCTTCACACCGAACCTTTCAAAAGGCTGCGGCGCAAAGAAGTCGGGGTCGTACCACTTGCTGCGGTCCGGCTCGAACTCGACGTCGCATCCGAAAAGAGGCTCGTAGATATTGTCCATCGTGGCCACAAGCCCCTTGCTGAAGAACTTGCCTGTCGCGAGGATATAGTTGTCGGCACGGAGTCCCGTACCTTCGAGATTGCTTACGACAAGCGACTCCAGCTCGTCGCCGTTCCACACGCCGCCGAGCACCCTGCCGCCGGTCAGGAAAGCGCCTCCCAAGGCTATGAACTCCTGTCTCGGCACGTCATTGAGGCTGAGGCCGCCGCTGATGATGCAGCAATTCCTGCCGGCTTTCTGCAGCCGTATCCCGGCTGTCACTCCGGCAAGCCCTCCTCCTATTATCACAACGTCATATTTCATAGCTTGCCGTATTTTTTTCTCATAAGTTCCATTTCACGCAGGCTCTCGCCCCAGCCGACGGGCATAATGCCCTTCCATCGTTCGCTTACGTACTGGCGCACGAACTCGTCCGCCTTCTCCGGGCAGCCGAGAGCCTCGGCCAGCGCCTTTGCAACCTTTGCCATGCAGAACGAGCCCTGGCACGTGCCCATCCCCACCCTTGTCCTGCGGCGCAGGTCTATGAGATTATGCACGTCAAGGCAATTGACGGCATATTCGATCTCGGCGCGCGTCACGTGTTCGCAGCCGCAGAGAACCTCCGACTTGTCGGAGAAGTTCATCTGCGCCACGCGCGCGCCGTGGCGGTTCTCGGCGGCCTTGCGGCCGAGCGAGTCGCTCTTCGGCTCCTTCGAGTGCTCTTCGGAGCCCGGCAGCGGCAGCTTTGCGGTAAGGCATTTGCGCTTGACGTTCAGCTTCCTGCACACCAGGTCGGTGGTCTGCTCGGCCATCAGGCGGTAGCAGGTCAGCTTCCCTCCCGTAATCGTGATGAAGCCCTGCAGTCCGTCGCGCTGCGCGTGGTCCAGGAGGACTATTCCGCGCGACACCGAACGGCCCGTGGCGTCATTGGAAGACGACACGAGAGGGCGTACGCCCGCATAGGCGCGGAGCACGCGGGTGTGAAGGAGAACCGGCGCAAGCTTCGCGCCCTCGCGCAGAAGGGTTTCGACTTCTGCTGCGGTCACACGGATGTTGTCGCATTCCTCGAACGGGACCTTGTTGCCCGTGGTGCCCAGGACGCTGACAGGGCCGCCCGGCACCAGGATGTCGGCGTCGGAAGGCTTGCGGCAGCGGTTGATGACCATATGGTTGACGCGGTGGCCGAAGATGACCAGCGAGCCCTTGGTCGGGGACATCTCAAGGTCCACGCCGGCGAGCTGTGCAATCCGCTGGCTCCAGACGCCGGCGGCGTTTACCGTCACTGCGGCGCGCGCCTCGAATCTCTCACCATTCCTGGTGTCGAGGAGGCTCACGCCCACCACGCTGCCGTTCTCGGTCAGCACGGACGTGACTTCATGGTATGTGAGGACCTCGGCGCCGTGCAGGGTGGCGTCAAGCATATTTGCGGAAGTCAGACGGAACGGGTCGATGGAAGCGTCCGGCACCCTCACGGCGCCCAGCAGGAACGGGCTGACCGCCGGTTCAAGCTCAAGGGTTTCCTTCGGGTCAAGCCGTTCTGCCTTTATGCCCGCCTCCTGGCAGCTGCGGACAAAGGTGTCCTGGAATTCCAGACCGTCCTCTGGCAGCGAGACGAACAGGCCGTCGGTCTGCTCGACGCAGTTCGACGCTATGCGGCAGAGGATGCGGCTCTCAGCCATGCATTCCGCCGCCGACTCCTTGTCGGTGACGGCATAGCGCGCTCCCGAATGCAGCAGGCCGTGGTTGCGCCCGGTCGCGCCGTTCGTGAGGTCGAAGCGCTCCACCAGAAGCGTCTTCAGGCCGCGCAGGGCGCAGTCCCTGGCAGTTCCGACACCGGTGATGCCGCCGCCGATTATTATGACGTCGTATTCTTTCATTTGCTGTCTTTCTTCATCTTGTCGATAAGGGCCTTGGCGCGGCGGATACGGGTACGCACCGTGTTGAGTTCAATGCCTTCCTTGTCGGCTATCTCCTTGTACTGCATTCCATCGAGCAGACGGTCGCGGGCGATTTCGCGGTACAGTTCCGGGAGGCCCTCGATGTAGCCTCTTGTCTCTTCCTGGGTCTCGGTGTTGATGATGCTTTCGAGCGGGGTGTCTTCATCGTCACCGATGTTCTCTATGATCGCCGCCTGGGTCTTGTCGTCATCAAGATAGACATAACTCTTCTGCACACGGTTCTCCTGCTCTATGGTATCGAGAGCCGTGTTGTGGGCTATCACTCTGAGCCAGGTGGCGAACTGGCTCTTCACGGGGTCATAGGTCTGGATCTGCCTGAAGGCCTTCTCGAAGCTGCGGGAGCAGATGTCGTCGATATAGAAATCGTCCGTGAGCTTCATAGTGGTTTTGAGGTACGTGCGGAGCCCGGCGATGTGGGTGTCCCACAGCTGGGTGAAAGCGGTACCGTCGCCTATGATGGCGCGTCTTACGAGCTCATCAATGGGCTTCGAGCCAAGTTTTGCCATAACTGCATTCGACTGTCAGCGGAACAGAGAGGTTTATCACGCCCTCCATCTGTTCCACAAGGATATTCTTTACTTTCTCTATTTCTTCCACAGGGACTTCCAGCACGAGTTCGTCGTGTATCTGGAGGACCATCCGGGCCTTCAGGCCCGCTTCGCGGAGACTGCGGTCGACGCCTATCATCGCAAGCTTGATGATGTCGGCGCTGGTGCCCTGGATAGGGGCGTTCACGGCGTTGCGCTCCGCCAGGGCGCGGACGTTCGCGTTCTGGCTGTTGACGTCGGGGACGTAGCGGCGCCTGCCGAACAGGGTCTCGACATAGCCGTTCGTCCGGGCTCCGGCGACGGTTCCGTCGATGAAGCCGCGTATGCTCGGGAAGGACTCGAAATAGTCGTCTATGATTTTCTTCGCCTCGCTGCGGGAGCATTTCAGGCGCTGGCTCAGGCCGAAGGCGGAGATGCCGTACATTATGCCGAAGTTCGCCGTCTTCGCCACGCGGCGCTGGTCGGCGGTCACGTCTTCCACCTTGCAGTGGAAGATCTTGGCCGCTGTCGCGGCGTGGACATCAGTCCCTTCGCGGAATGCCGCGCACATATGCTCATCGCCGCAGAGGTGCGCCATTATCCTGAGTTCTATCTGGGAATAGTCCGCCGACATCATAACCTTGCCGGGGCCTTCCGCCACGAAGGCCTTGCGTATCTCGCGGCCCTGCTCCGTGCGGACAGGGATGTTCTGGAGGTTGGGGTTCGAGCTGCTCAGGCGGCCGGTTGAAGTGAGGGCCTGGTTGAAGGTGGTATGCACGCGGCCGTCGCGCTGGCTTATGTAGCCCGGGAACGGCTCGATGTAAGTGGAGAGCAGCTTGCGCAGGCCGCGGTAATCGAGCATCGCGTCGATTATCGGGCTCCTGTCGGAGAGCTCCTGGAGGGTCTGTTCGTCGGTAGGCCAGTTGCCGGTCTTTGGCTTCTTCGCCTTCGGGTCGAGTTTCAGCCTCTCGAAGATGACTTCGCCTATCTGTTTCGGACTCGACACGTTGAGTTCCGGCACGCCGGCGAGCTCGCGCACCTCGCGCTCGCGGGCGAGCATCTGAACGCGCAGGCCGTCGGCGAAATCCTTGAGCGAAGCGAGGTCTATCCTGACGCCGGCCTGCTCCATACGCGCGAGCACGCCGATGAGCGGTTCCTCTATCTCGTCGTAGAGCTTCTGTATCCCTTCCGTCTCAGCCATTTCTTTTTTCAAGCAGTCGGCAAGAAGTCTGAGCGCGGCGGTCTCCTTTGCGTGGTCGGCCTCATTCTCCTCCTCCACCTCATCGAACAGCGACCCTGTCTCCTTCGTCTCCGAAGGTTCAATGTCGATGCCGAGGTAAGACTTGGCGAGAACCTCAACCTTGTGGCTGCGCTCAGGATTCAGAAGATAGTGCATCAGCTCTATGTCCTCCAGCCTGCCGTCTACTTCGATCCCCATATCATGGAGGCGGTTGATCTGTTCCTTCATCCCGGCGCCGGCCTTGGTCACCTTCGCGTCTTCGAGGATATCCTTGAATTCCGCCGGGCTGCCGGATGCCACACCATTGGCTGAAGCCACATACAATGTATCGCCGGAAAGTTTGATTGCCACCGCTTCGCCCCTGACTTCGTCTTTTGTACACTTCCGCGTCTCCAGCCGCTGCAGTGCACAGACTCCGCCGGCGGGCGCGGATGAAACTTCGCACGCTGCGGAGGCGGCGGCCGGCTGGATGCGCTTGAGCATCCTTATAAGCGACGGCATCTCGTATTGGCTCAAGATGGCGTTTATCTCAGGGGTGTTGATATTGCCGAGAGCAAGGTCCTTTGCAGTGACGTCGAGCTCTATGTCGGTCTTGATGGTCACGAGTTCCTTCGACAGCGCTATGTGGTCGCGGGCGGACTCGAACTTGGTCCTGTTGCCGGGGGTGAGTTCGTCCAGGTGCTCGTAAATCGATTCGAGGGTGCCATATTTCTTGAGAAGTTTCGAGGCGCCCACAGGGCCTACGCCCTGGACGCCGGGAACGTTGTCGGCGGCATCGCCGCAGATGGCGAGTATGTCTATGACCTGGCCGGTGGTGTCAATCCCCCATTTACCGCAGATCTCGGCCTCGCCGAGCAGCTCGTTCTCGCCGCCGGCCTTGCCCGGGCGGAACTGGAACACGTGCGGTTCCACCAGCTGGCCGTAGTCCTTGTCGGGAGTGACCATGAATATGTCGAAGCCTTCCTTGACGAAACGCTTCGCGGCGGAGCCGATGACGTCATCGGCCTCGAAGCCTTTGATCATCAGGACAGGGATGTCCATCGCCTTCACGATGTCTGTAAGGGGCTCCAGGGCATCTATCACGAGCTGCGGCGTCTCCGCACGGTTGGCCTTGTATGCCGGATACATCTCGTTCCTGAATGTACCTCCGGGAGGGTCGAAACTCACGGCAAGGTGGGTCGGCCGCTCTTTCTCGATGAGCTCCAGAAGATATTTTGTAAAGCCGAAAAGAATGGATGTGTCCACTCCCCTGCTGTTGACCATAGGCCGCCCAAGGAATGCATAATACATCTTGAACACAAGGGCGTGGCCGTCAATCAAAAAAAGTTTCATATTCAGGAACAAATATGAAACTTTTTAGGAAGTATTCCAAGAGAATAATGTGTTGAGGTACCAGGATTCGAACCTGGGCAGACAGAACCAAAATCTGTAGTGCTACCATTACACCATACCTCAATTCCGGGTGCAAAGGTAATAAAATTACCGTTTAGTTTTGAAATAATCCGTAACCAGTTTGGAGCATTCTTCCGAAAGGATTCCGGAAGAGACTTCCGTCTTCGGATGGAGAAGCGTCGGGGTGAACAGCGAATAGCCCCTCTTCGGGTCGGCGGCGCCGTAAACGATGCGGCTGACCTGCGCCCAGTTCAGCGCCGCCGCGCACATCGGGCACGGCTCGACGGTCACGAACAGGGTACAGTCCGTAAGGTATTTCCCACCGATGGCCTCGGTGGCCGCAGTCAGCGCTATCATCTCCGCGTGAGCGGTCGGGTCGTGCAGGCGCTCGGTCATATTATGCCCCCGGGCGATCACCCGCCCGCGGCAGACCACCACAGCCCCGATGGGGATTTCATCCTCACCGGCGGCCATTTCAGCCTCACGCAGCGCCTCGCGCATATATCTTTCATCCAGATTGTCCATAGCCATTATATTTTTGTGCATTCGTGGGCCGCCCACGAATGCACAAACTTTTCATCATTCATCCGGTTTGAATTCCAGGATGTCACCGGGCTGGCATTCCAGCGCTTCGCACAGGGCACTCAGTGTGGAGAACTTCACGCCCTTTGCCTTACCTGTCTTGAGAATAGAGAGGTTTGCAGCTGAGATGCCCACCTTTTGAGCAAGCTCCCCGGAGGACATTTTTCTCCGGGCGAGCATCACATCCACATTAACCACTATCATTACTTGGTCTCCTTGGCTTTCTTTTCTTCCTTCTCGGCAGACTTGGCCTCAGGCTGGGCCTGATTGTCAGGAGTGCCCTTGAGATAGTTCGGAAGGTTCATGCCGGCCATCTTGAAGAGGTCCTCAAGCGGTGGCACTGATCCCATAAGTCCGGAAACGAAGTTTGCGGTAGCGGTCTTGCCGTTCTCCTTGCTGCCCCCGTCCCAAACGGTGACCTTGTCGATATTGATGCCCTTGACAGCCTCGACCTGAGTCTTGACGAGTTCAGGAAGCTTGTCGGTGATGAGCATTGTGATTGCCTGCTGTGCGTCTCCGCCTGCTGCGGCAACGAGCTGGCCGAAACCTTCTGCCTGCTTGGCGAGGATTTCGAGAGTACCGCGTGCCTGAGCGTCCATCTTTGCGAAGATGGCGTCGGCCTCACCTTTCGCCTTGCGGCGGATCTGTTCGGCCTCTGCCTCAGCCTCGATGATTGCCTTTTCCTTCTCGATCTGGGCGGCAACGACGACGTTTGCCTGCTGGGTAGCCTTCTCTCTCTCGGCACGGGCGAGCTCGGCGTCGCGCTCGCTCTTGTATGCCTCCTCGAGAGCCTTCGCTGACTGAACCTTCTCGGCTGCGACCGCGAGTCTTTCAGCCTCTGCCTGCTTTTCGCGGCGGAGGGCGTCGGACTGGGCGATGGCGATCTTGGATGCATTCTCACCCTCGACGGCCTTTGCGTTGGCATCTGCGGTATTGATACGTGTATCCCTTGAAGTCTCTGCGATTCGGATATCCTTGTCCCTGTCGGCCTCGGCCTTACCGATCTCACCGTAGCGGTTCTGCTCGGCGACGCTCTTCTTCGCGTCGTTGATGGCCTTTGCGGCGGCTTCCTTACCAAGGGCCTCGATGTATCCTGACTCATCACGGATATCGGTTACGTTCACGTTGATGAGCTTGAGGCCGATCTTGCGGAGTTCGGCTTCAACGTTGGTGGATACGTTCGCGAGGAACTTGTCGCGGTCGGAGTTGATCTCCTCGATATCCATCGTGGCGATGACGAGACGGAGCTGACCGAAGAGGATATCGGTCGCGATGCCGCGGATGTCATCGATGCTGAGGCCGAGAAGGCGCTCGGCCGCGTTCGTCATATTCTCAGGCTCTGTGCTGATACCTACGGTGAAGCGGCAAGGCACGTCAACGCGGATATTCTGCTTTGAAAGCGCGTTGGTGAGGTTGCACTCGATTGAAATCGGGGTGAGGTCCAGGAACTGGTAGCTCTGGAATACAGGCCAGATGAATGCGGCGCCGCCGTGGATACACCTGGCGGAGGCGTTCTGACCGGTTTTACCGTAGATTACGAGAATCTTGTCTGAAGGGCACCTCTTATAACGCGCGAGAACTGCGGCGAACGTCACGAAGAGGACGAAAACGATGATGAGAATAAGATAGATTTCCATATTGCAAAGAATTTATACTATTAACACAAAAGCAAATACAACGACAAAAAGTACTATTACAGTCATATACTTATACGATGATTGAATCATTTTCCTCAACAAGAAGCGTGTCTGACGACACCACATCGATGACATGGATCTTGGTGCCGGTCTTGAGGGCAGGACCGTCAGTGATGGCATCATACTCGCGCACCGAGTTGCTGATGCTGATCTGAACCTTTCCTTCACCGGAGCGTTCTGCCGGGATGGTAAGATATACGGTTCCCTGGCAATCGATGGCAGACTTGTAGACATTGATGTTGCCTGACTGCTGCATGCCTCCGATCCACTTGAAGAGAAGCATTACGAGAGCCACGAGGGCGACACCTACCACAAGCGCAATGAATAGAAGAAGAGTGGTGGACTTGACCTGGCTCTGGAGGAGGATTGCAGTCCAACCGAAACCGAGGCAGAAGTTCACGAGATTGCGGAAAGAGAGAAGTCCGATCCCTGAGCCGTGTCCGGCGGAGGTGTCGGCATCCGTGGCGACATCGACGTCGGTATTTACATCAACGTCGGAGTTGATGTCGAAGTCCGCGCTGTCCGCATCGGCCCCAAGGAAGGTCATAATGGTCTGAATGACGAAAACCAGGGAGGCCGAGAGTGTCACGGCCCAGAGGATTTTCATCGCAACTGATAGAGAATTCCACAAGTCAATCATATCGTTTTGTTTTTAATTCTTTGCAAATATAATAACTTTTTATTGTCGCACAATAATTTTTTCAAAAAAAATTTGAGGCCGCTTTGACGGCGGCCTCAAATTCAGATATTTCAACCCTCTTACAGGGTTCTCTTGATTTCGACGATGGTGAAAGCTTCGATGATGTCTCCGTCCTTGATGTCATTGTATCCGGCAATCGACATACCGCACTCCTTGCCTGCAGGCACTTCCTTCACCTGATCCTTTACGATCTGGAGGGAACCGAGCTCGCCCGTGTAGACGACGATGCCGTCGCGGATGAGGCGAACCTTCGCCTTCTGCACCATCTTGCCGTCGCGGATGAGACATCCGGCAATCGTGCCGACCTTGCTGATGCGGAAGGTCTGCTTGACCTCAGCGGTAGCGATGACCTCTTCCTTCTTCTCAGGCTCGAGCATACCTTCGATACCGTCCTTGACTTCGTTGATACAGTCGTAAATGACTGAGTAGAGACGGATTTCGATACCTTCACGGTCGGCGGCCTTGCGGGCCTCTACCGTAGGACGCACCTGGAAGCCGATGATGACGGCGTCCGAAGCCTCGGCGAGCAGGACGTCTGACTCGGAGATACCACCCACAGCCTTGTGGATGACGTTGACCTTGACTTCCTCGGTGGAAAGTTTGATCAAAGAGTCTGACAGGGCTTCTACGGAACCGTCCACATCGCCCTTGACGATGACGTTGAGTTCCTTGAAGTTGCCGATCGCGATGCGGCGGCCGATCTCTTCGAGGGTCATATGCTTCTGGGTCTTGATGCCCTGGATGCGGATGAGCTGCTCACGCTTGTTGGCGATGCTCTTGGCCTCCTTCTCGTCGGTGAGGACATTGAACTTCTCACCTGCGGCAGGAGCGCCGTTAAGACCGAGCACTGAAACAGGAGTTGACGGACCGGCTTCGTTGACCTTCTGGCCTCGTTCGTTGAACATAGACTTCACGCGGCCGTAGAAACTTCCGCAGAGCATGATGTCACCCACCTTGAGCGTACCTTCCTGTACAAGGACGGTCGCGAGATAACCGCGGCCCTTGTCGAGTGAAGACTCGATGACGGCGCCCACGGCCTTCTTGTCCGGATTGGCCTTGAGTTCGAGAAGGTCAGTTTCAAGAAGAACCTTCTCGAGGAGTTTGTCGACGTTGAGACCCTTCTTCGCAGAAATCTCCTGGCACTGGTATTTGCCTCCCCAGTCCTCGACGAGAATGTTCATTTCGGAAAGCTGGCGGCGTATCTTTTCAGGATCCGCGCCCGGCTTGTCAATCTTGTTGATGGCGAATACCATAGGCACATTGGCCGCCTGCGCGTGGTTGATGGCCTCGATTGTCTGAGGCATCACGGCGTCGTCGGCTGCGACGATGATGATCGCAAGGTCGGTGAGCTGGGCGCCGCGGGCACGCATAGCCGTGAAGGCCTCGTGGCCAGGGGTGTCCAGGAAGGTGATATGGCGGCCGTCAGGGAGTTTGACGTTGTATGCGCCGATATGCTGGGTGATGCCGCCGGCCTCGCCTGCGATTACGTTCGACTTGCGGATGTAGTCGAGAAGCGATGTCTTGCCGTGGTCGACGTGACCCATAACGGTAATGATAGGAGGTCTTTCGACGAGATCCTCCGGCTTGTCCGGCTGCTCGGTGGAATTGATTTCCTCGGAAATCTCCGCCGTCACGAACTCAACGTTGTATCCGAATTCCTCGGCTACGAGGACGAGGGTTTCCGCATCGAGGCGCTGGTTGATGGAAACCATCAGACCAAGACTCATGCAGGCACCGATAACCTTGACCACAGGGGTGTTGCCCATAAGGGTTGCAAGATCGTTGACCGTAACGAACTCCGTGACCTTGAGGGTCTTCTGCTCTGCGGCGGCCTCCGCGATCTCCTCCTGGGTGCGCTGAGCGGCAAGCTCGCGCTTCTCCTTGCGGTACTTCGCACCGAAGTTGTTCTTCTTGCCTTCGTTCATCTTGGCGTAGGTCTCCTTGACCTGCTTCTGGATCTCCTTCTGGAGTTCTTCCTGCTCGGCTTCGGAGAGTGCCGGCTTGAAACGGTCACGGTCGCGGTCGCGACGGCGGCCCTTGCCTTCATTCTGCTGCTGTTTCTGCTGGGCGTTGTTGTCACGCTTGCCCGCGTTGCGGTCAATATTCTCTCCCGCCTTGGCCACATCGACCTTCTGAGTGCCCTTGTTGATGCGCTCGCGCTTCTTCGCAGGCTTGCGCTCAAACTGGCTGAGATCGACCTTGCCGACAACCTTGAACGGAGATGCATCAGCCTGCTGCGGCTTCTCCGGCTCTGCTGCTGGGGTTGGGGCAGCTTCCGGTTCAGGTTCAGGCTCATTTTCGGGTTCCGGTTCAACTACAGGCTCCGGCTCCGCCACAGGTTCCGGCTCGGATTC
>JAUNNZ010000012.1 GCA_030537315.1 Bacteroidia bacterium | reverse complement strand
GAGCGCCACACTGATAATGTGGAGGTCCGCGGTTCAACTCCGCGCGGGCCTACGTTTCGGGGGTATAGCTCAGTTGGTAGAGCACCTGCTTTGCAAGCAGGGGGTCAGGAGTTCGAATCTCCTTATCTCCACAAATAAGCGCCATAGACATTTGTCTGTGGCGCTTTTTCGTTGTGTATCGTTTGCTGTCGTTGTGTGGGCTAGATGCAGGTGTAGCCTCCGTCCACGGCGATGTTCTGCCCGTTTACGTATGTGCTGGCAGGTGACGCGAGGAAGAGGGCGCAGGTGTCGAGTTCGCCCTGCTTGCCGTATCTTCCGAGAGGGATGCTCTGCTTTGCGATTGCCTGGAAGTAGTCTGAATCAAGAGTGGCGGTGGTAAGGTCGGTGTAGAAATATCCCGGGCAGATGCTGTTCACGGTGATGCCGTGCTTTCCCCATTCCGCCGCAAGGGCGCGCGTAAGGTTGACTACGCCGCCTTTCGCTGCATGGTATGGAGCGCTGCCGCAGATGATGTTGCCCACAAGGCCGTACATGGAAGCGATGTTGATGATGCGGCCGTATCCGGCTTTGAGCATTTCCTTTCCGAATTCGCGTGCACAGTTGAATGTTCCGAAGAGGTCGATGTTGAGCTCGTTCTTGAATTGGTCGTCGGTGATTTCCTCCGCAGGGGCGACAGCGCCGGTTCCGGCGTTGTTCATAAGAATGTCAACGCGGCCGAACTTGTCAATTGTGGCTTTTACCGCGGCCTGCACTTTTTCGGTATCGGTGATGTCACAGCAGAAAGGGAGTACCTCCACACCGAATTCTTCGTGAATCGCCTTGGCATTTTCTTCAAGAAGGTTCATTCTGCGGGCGAGAAGGACGAGGTTTGCACCCTGGCTTGCAAAGGCTTTTGCCATCTGAAGTCCGAGTCCCGTTGAAGCGCCGGTAACGACGGCGACTTGTCCTGAAAGATCAAAGTAATTTTTCATACTGTATTTGATTCTTATGTTTTAGTTATGTCTTTCTACAAAATTAACAATTATGAATAAATAGTGAAATTGCTTAACTTTGAAATGCAGATACTTTGTTCACCGCTTTTATGGGAAAATTCATTTCTACAGTCGTTCTGGCCATAATGCTGCCGTTTTCCCTGCTGGCCCAGCAGAAGGAATACCCCATCCACGAATTCCGTCTGGGCTGGGGAGATATGGGCTTCGAGAAGGCGGCATACCATGACAGTCGGGAAAATGTGGAGTACCGTTATTTCGGCCATATATTCGCCGGCTACCGTTACTCCTTCAACGGCTGGCTTTCAGCCGGGCTGGATGTGGATTTCAGCAATGTGCGCTGGAAGTCGGCGGCTGATGGTATGAATCACGACTTCCAGAACATTTCCTTCATCCCTTCGGCGCGCTTCACTTATTTCCGGAAAGGGATAGTGACGATGTACAGCGGGCTGGGTGTCGGGTTGAATGTCAACACCGGCAGCGAGACTGATTTCAGGGGTCTGAAAACGGTTTGCGCCCCGGTGGTCAATCCGGTGTTTTATGCCATATCACTGAACTACAAGAACTGGTTCGGCTCCTTTGAACTGGGACCGCTTGTGTCTCTGAACGGAAAGCACGAGATATTTATGCTCGGATCCAGGATTATTTCAATTTCAATCGGTTACCGCATATGAAAAAGTTGGCGCTTGCACTTGCCGCTGTCCTGCTGATGTCGGGATGCCGTCACGATGTCCCCGAGTTCGTCGACCTTGACCGGCTGAACGACACCAAGAGCGCGTGTGGCTTTACAGTCCTGAGCGAAAATGATTTTGACGCAAAGTCCGTTGATTGGAATACTTATGGTTTCTGGGAGGAGAACGGGGGCACGAAGGCGACTTATACCAATCTGGTAAGTTTTGCAACCGGCTTCCTTTCCACAATGGTTGCCCCACGTGTCCACCAGGTCGTCGGGACATACACGAGCACGGATATCAATGGTGATCCCATTACCGTTTCCGGAAAGATATTCTATCCGAAAGACGGCAATATCCGAAATGTCATCATCGCTTCGCACTATACCATCGGCTCCAATGCCGAATGTCCTTCGGAATCATACAGTTTCGAAGGCATATATGCCGCATACGGCTATGCTGTCATAGTGGCCGACTATGTCGGCTTCGGCGTGACGGCCGATACCATCCATCCATACCTTCAGGCAAATACCTGCGCGGGCAACGTGCTGGATATGGCAGAGGTGGCTGTTCCTTTCCTCAAGGCCAGGGGCCTGAAGATTGCCGACGATTCAGTGATCCTGCTCGGATATTCACAGGGCGGTGCCTGTACCCTCCACGTCCAGAGGCTTCTGGAGGCCAGCATCAAATACGGAGGCCTCTTCAAGATCAAGAAGAACTATTGCGGGGCCGGCCCGTACGATATCGCGATGACATACGACTTCAGCATCAAGAAGGACAAGACCGGTATTCCTTGCGCCATTCCTATGATAGTCCAGGGAATGAGCATAGGCATGTCCAAGCCGCTTGATATGGACTACTTCTTCCAGGAGCCGCTCAGATCCAATTACGACGAATGGCTGAATTCAAAGAAATATACGGTCACACAGATCAGTGCGATGATGGGCAGGGACAAGCTCAGCGAAATAATGACGCCTAACGGGTGTGACAAGTCAAAGCCGGAGACGGCGCGCTTCTATATGGAATTGAAGTCAAACAGCATCCCTTCGGACTATTTCCCGAAAGCGCCGATATTCCTGTTCCATTCCGAGGATGACCAGACAGTGCCGTTTGTCAATTCCCAGATAATCCAGCGGCAGATCAGGGGCCGTATTGCCTTGAATGAGATCTATCCGGAGAAATACAATCCTGATGTCGAGTATGACTTCGGCCATTATGGCAATCATCAGCAAGGGGCGACGGAGTTCTTCCTTAAAGTTTTGGAGAAATTGAAATGAAAAAGATATCGTTCGTTATTCCGCTCATTCTTCTGCTGGCAGTCTCCTGTAACAAGAGCCAGTTTGAAATCAGTGACAATCCCTTTATGCTTGAAGTCAAAAAGGTTCAAGCTGAATCCGTGTGGGTTGACATTATCCCTGAAAACAATGATTTCTATTATAATTACGGCATTTGCACCGTTCAGGAATTCAGCAGATATGGAAGTGACGCGGAACTTGTCAGGGAGCGGGAGGAAATAAACCACGAAGAGTATGACATCCTGATAGATGGGGGTTATGCGAACGGATCATACGAGGAAGTGATGTTGTACAGGGCTGCCTTGTATGAGGCATATTATGGCAATATGCTGGCAATCGAACCGGAAACCGACTATTACCTCTATGCCTATGCCTTCGACCGGAAGAACCGGCCTATCGAGGTAGTCCACAAGATTCCGTTCAGGACACCGGCGCTGGTGCATTCCGACATTACATTCGGGATCAGCCTCTTAGGGTCCGTGGTGACGGTCACACCGTCTGACAATGACCAGTATCTTTTCGATTATGTTGATGCCGCGGATCTCCACGAAACGTATTATGACAGTCCCTGGATATATTATTATCAGATGGTAAGCCTCTATGAGCAATACGATTTCATAGGGCAGATGGTGTCCAGGGGCGTTGACAGCGATGACATATCCGATTATTACGATCTGGAGCCGGGCAGTGAGATATATCTGGTGGTATCGGGATACGACAATGGGATAACGTCGGAAATCTATACGTTCAAATTAACATACAACGGCCCCGGAGAGCCCGGGACCGTTGAAGAGCTGCTGCTCGGCAGCGAATGAAATTCATTCTGAGGACTATTCCGGATACCAGCGGTCGAGAAGCTTGAGCTTGTCGCCTGAATCATCAACTGACCACATCTGCGGTTTGCGCGGGCCGTTGCCTTCGACGTGGTGAACGATGTAAACCAGTTTGCCTTCAAAAGTGCGGAAGAGCATTCCGTGTCCCGAGTTGTTGCCGAGGAATGGTTCAGGTTCCTGCACCCACGGACCTGCTATCGTTCCCGATTCGGAATAGCATACAGCCTGCAGATAGCGTTCCTTGCCCCAGGTTGCCCAAAGCATACCGAGTTTTCCGGTCTGGGTGCGGAACATCTGAGGGCCGTCAGTCACCCAGCCCGGCATCTTGAGACCGAAGGTGGCCTCGCCGAGGGAGTTCATCTCGCCGCAGCAAGGGAGTTCGGAAGCGCGGAACATTGTGACAGGGTGTTCGGATACGGTGTATGAGAGGTCGGACGACAACTCGATATAATCCATTGTGCCGTCGATGAGCTGTGTCCATTCGTGGACGAAAATCATATAGATGTGTCCGTCCTCCTCGTAAAGTGTGCCGTCGATGCAGTCCCAGTCGCGAGGCTGGTAGTCATAACCCGGAAGGATGGCGAAGTCTTTGTATGGACCCTCGGGTTTGTCTGAACGGAGGAGGTAAGTCTGGTTGTGAGGCACGTTGTATCGGCGCGGAACCTGCTGGATGAGGTCGGAGTGGTCGCTCCAGGTGCCGGCGTAGTAATAGTAGTCGCCTATCTTGTGGATCTCAGCCGCGGCGGCAAATCCGGCGCGCTCGAGCCAGAGACCTTTTATGTCAATGATGTTGTACGGGCCTTCCCATGTCTTCAGGTCCTTGCTCTTGTACATACGTCCACCGGAACTGGTGAGGTAGTACGTCTTTGTCTCGGGATCAGGATAGATGAACGGGTCGCTCATTGAGAGCTCGTCGAAACTGAGCGTGCGGATTTTGTTCATTTCGGCCATCCTGGCCCTCATCATTGCCGCACGGCCTGTGGTGTCGGCCGTCTGGAAACCGCCGAAATTCTTCTGACCCGGATTTGCGAGGGGGGCCTGTTCGCCCGGCTGGATTTGGGCAAACGCTGTCGAGGAGAAGAGGACGGCAGCGGCTGCAAGAATTGTAAAACGTTTCATATAGGGTATTAAATTGGTTATCTCGTGTAGTACAAAGATATAAAATATATGTTATATTTGTTAACATGAAGATTAAGGAAGGATTCAGAATGAGGACTCTGGGCCGCGACCACATAGTCGTCGCCGAAGGACTCCAGTTGGTCAACTTCAACAAGATGATCGTGCTGAATGATACCGCCACTTACCTTTGGAATGAAATCCAGGGCAAGGAATTCACGGCAGAAACCCTCAAGGGCCTGCTGATCTCCAGATACGACGTCTGCGAGGACGTCGCAGCTGCCGATGTCGCCAAACTGGTCAAGGAATTGACCGAAGCCGGCATTGTCGAAGAATAATCAGGCCGCATCGTGCCTGTCCAGAAATCTGTACCCCGCCGCCTCTATAAGGTGGCGGGCTTTTATTTCCTCATCGCCGTCAAGGTCGGCGATGGTGCGCGCCACCTTGATTATCCGGAAATATGCGCGCAGCGAGAGCTGCATCTTTGACATGATTTTCCCCATGGTTTCCAGGCAGTCCTCACTCTGCGGGCAGTATTTCTCTATGAGCTTGTTGCCCATCTCGGCGTTGGTCGAGACAGCTTCCGTCGCGAACCGGTGCTTCTGCGCTATCCGCGCCTTCAGCACGCGTTCCGCGACGGCAGCGCTGGATTCAGCCTTCTTCGCGTGGATGATCTTGCTGCTTTCCACCGTGTGAAGCCAGCACTGCAGATCGATCCTGTCCATTATCGGTCCGGAAAGGCGGCCCAGATAGTTGAGGCGCTGCACGGCGGTGCATGTGCAGCGGTCGCCTTCACCGTAGTAGCCGCAAGGGCATGGGTTGGACGCCGCCACCAGCATAAAAGACGCGGGATATTCGACTTTCGACTTCAGCCTTGAAATCACTATCCTCCTGTCTTCCAGCGGGCCCCGCATAGCTTCGATGACGCTTTTCGGCATTTGACCGATTTCATCGAGGAACAGCACACCGTTCGTGGCGAGGGTGACCTCGCCGGGCACGATGCCGTCGCCTCCGCCTCCACCTATCATCGCGGGCAGCGAGGCGGAGTAGTGGGGCGCCCTGAAAGGGCGCTGACGGACCAGCCCGTATTGGGGCGTGCTCTTTCCGACGATGGAGTAGATCTTGCTTGTGAGCAGCGACTCTTCCATCGTCATCGGCGGCAGGATGCCGGCCATGGCTTTTGCCAGCGAGCTTTTCCCGCTCCCGGGTGCGCCGATCATTATGATGTTGTGCCCTCCTGCAGCGGCGATTTCAAGGCCCCGCTTGGCGCCTTCCTGCCCTATGATGTCGGCGAAATCGAAGATTTCCCTTGTGCCGCCGTCCTGATGTGCCCGCTCCCGCTTCAGCTTGTTGTACCTGTGGGTGTTCCACACCAGAAGGTCCTCGGATTCTTCCTGCTCCTCGAGAATGCGGATGACGTCTTCAAGGTCGTGTGCGGCATATACTTTCATGTCCTTGAATTCCACCGCCTCCAGGGCGGATTCCTCGGGAAGGATGATTCCGGCCATCCCGGAGTTCATAGCCAGTTCGGCCATCGGCAGTGCGCCCGGGATGGCGCGCAGAGAGCCGTTAAGGCCCAGTTCGCCCATGATTATGTATTTACCCAATCCCGGGAGCGCGCGTTGTTCCGAGGCGGCTATTATGCCCAGCGCTATGGGCAGGTCATAGCCGCTGCCGTTCTTCCTGAGGTCGGCCGGGGCAAGATTTATCACAATCTTCTTGCCCGGTATCCTGAAGCCGAGAGACTCCAGCGCAGTGGTGGTTCTGAGGAGGCTTTCCTTCACGGCCACGTCAGCAAGGCCGACGAGGTGGACTCCGATGCCTCTCTCGATATTCAGTTCAACAGTTACTTTCACCGCATCGATTCCGATGCACTTGGCTCCATTTATATGAATCAACATAAACTTTTATTGTTAAATTTGCGCTGCAATGCAGCATTCAATCATCATAAATGACCTTCAGGACCTTGACAGGGCCGCACGGGAGTTTCTTGCCGAAACATCCGGGAGGAAACTGATCGCCTTCTATGCCCCTATGGGTGCGGGGAAGACCACATTCACTACCGCCCTTTGCCGTGCGCTCGGCGTCCAGGCCGATGCTGTAAGCTCACCGACATTCGCGATTGTCAACGAGTACCGTGCGGCTGACGGAGACTCGATATTCCATTTTGATTTCTACAGGCTCAAGGGTCCGGCTGAAGCTTTGGACATCGGTTTGTACGACTACCTTGACAGCGGCAGCCTCTGCCTGATGGAATGGCCTGAAAACATAGAGGAAATCATTCCGGAAGAGACCCTGAAAGTCACAATCGCGGTCCGTCCTGACGGTTCCCGTGAACTCAGTTGGTCTGAGTGATCCTGCAGGATACCCCGGCGATGAATCCGTTTCCTAGCCCTTCCGGTTCATAGACTTCGTCTCCCAGCAGCACTTTGGGCGGGATCGATCTGTCACGCGGTGTCAGAGCAATCATCAGTTTGTCCCCTGTCGGGGCGGCGCATCTTCCGCTGAAGAAATGATAAGTGTCCGGCATAGTGGTCTGGCCGCCGCGTGAGGTGATGATTTTGATTTTCCCCCCGTAGTCGGAAATGACGCCCCAGGAGATGCCGTCTCCGCAGTAGAGGATAGCCTCGCCGGAGCAGATTTCGTCTGTGGAGCCATCGTTGAGGCTGGCTACACAACTGTGGACAGGGCCGCTTTCTGAATCAGAACATTGCCCCGCGATGCAAGTCCCGTCGGAAGTGTAGAACAGTCTTGCTGATAGCCAGTGACGTCCAAATCCTTTCGTCCGGGCGAAGTCCGGATTCTTGCCCGACAGTTTCATATCCAGAATGGCATCGCTGCCGGACATCTCCGACAGGGTGGGGATACCGTCCTTCACCAGATGGCAGCAAGATGCCGCAGCGTCCTTGTAGCAGAAACAATAATGGGCCCCGATCTCATACAGAGCGCCGGATTCCGGGTAGGAAGGGTCGTTGAAGTCACCGAAAAGGATTCCGCTGTCATCCCTTAGAAGTTCCGTATCGTCCCTGCGCAGCACGATCCCACGCCCAAGGCAGCCCTGCGTGAGTGTATAGAAATGGCCGTCCCTGTTCAGGACGCCTTTCAGGCGCTCGTTTGACGGAATCCGGAGGAACTCCTTGCCGTCAACGCTCAAGATATTCTCAGACATCCCGGGATATTCTGTAAACACGCGCCCGCCGACAGTATGGATGAAGTCGGGGTCTGAACTTATGTTGGTCCCGCGGCCGGCGGCGATTGTCCGGACAATGTTGCCGTTACGGTAAAGCAGAATTTCACTGCTGGCATTGCCGCAGGCCGTGTCCAGGCACCAGTCGTATTCCTCCGGGAAGCGCACGGCCGTGAAGAAAACGGCCGTGTCGAAGACCGGGACGGACGGGCGCTCCGGCGCTGCGGTGTCACGCGGCAGCTTGTCTTCGGGCCTGCCGCCGCCTCTTGGCTCAACAATAAACAAGTCACTGATCAGATTGCAGCCGCATACGAGACTCAGCGTCGCGGCCAGCATAAAATTGGAGATGCCCTTCATATCGCAAACACATTTTGCGCAAAGGACATAAAAAAAGCGGCCCCCTCGAAATTTTTCACCACAAAATCGAGGGGGTACGCCACAAAGGTATCTTTTTTTTATATCAGAAAGCGTTTTCTTTATTCTTCGCTGGAAACCCAGACCAGGACGTGACGGTCAAAGGTCATATATTGAAGATGGATTTTCTCCTCATATCCGTCTTTTTCTGTGAAAACAGCATCAAGCTTGCCTTCTCCGCGTGGACGGAAGTCCTCGATTTCAATCTGCTCCGCGAAATCCACGTTGTATTGCGACATCTTTTTGTAAACGGCTTCCTTCGCGCACCAATAGATGGCGAGCTGCTCGTTGCGCTTGTCATCGTCGAGGTCGTCAATCTCCTCTTCGGAGAGAGCCTTTTTCTCGACGGCCGAGAAATCGCGGTCCAGAGACTCGCAGTCCACTCCGACTTCCTCCGTGTCGTTCAGCAGGACGGCCACGTATTTGTCGGTATGCGTGATGCTGATGTTGGTCGCGCAGTTCTCGATGTAAGGTTTGCCGTTGTCGTGGTGGCTGAGGTAAACCTTGTCTTCGAACATTGCGTCAAGCAACGCCCTTACGGCAAGCTTCTGCTTGCGGAGCGATTCGCTTTTGATGTAAGAGATTTCTTCAAGTTCATCCGAAGGGATGGACGATAGGGCGCGAAGCTCAGCTTCGGTCTCCGATACCTGCCAGACTCCCAGTTTCGAGTGGTAGTCGTCGTCAAGTTCTTTTAAAAGATAAAGTGCCATAAATTGATTACAACACCACAAAGATAGTGATTATTTTTTATTTACCTATTGTGGAAAGAAATTGCTATCTTTGCAGTCCGTAAACCACGACTAACTAACTTATTAAATAATGAAATACCTTTCTAACGAAAAATTGCTTATCGTCGGTGCCGGCGGAATGATCGGTTCCAATATGGCGCAGACAGCCCTTATGCTCGGGCTTACCCCAAACATCTGCCTCTATGATATCTTTGAGCCGGGTGTCCACGGTGTTGCTGAAGAAATGTATCATTGCGCATTCCCGGGTGCAAACATCACCTGGACCGTAGACCCTGAGGTCGCATTCAAGGATGCAAAGTACATCATCTCTTCCGGTGGCGCTCCACGCAAGGAGGGCATGACACGCGAAGACCTTCTCAAGGGCAACTGCCAGATCGCCGCTGAGTTCGGTGACCTCATCAAGAAGTACTGCCCGGACGTAAAGCACGTTGTCGTTATCTTCAATCCTGCGGATGTCACCGCTCTCACCGCTCTCATCCACTCCGGTCTGAAGCCTAACCAGCTCACATCCCTTGCCGCTCTCGATTCAACCCGCCTCCAGGAGGCTCTTGCCCAGGAGTTCGGCGTTCCTCAGAGCACCGTCACCGGCGCTTACACTTATGGCGGACACGGTGAGGCAATGGCAGTGTTTGCAAGCAAGGCGCTCATCAACGGCAAGCCAATCGCAGAGTGCGAGCTTTCAGCTGACAAATGGGCGGAGATCAAGCACAATACTATCCAGGGAGGATCGAACATCATCAAGCTTCGCGGCCGCAGCTCATTCCAGAGCCCTGCCTACAATGCTGTCAAGATGATCGAGGCTGCAATGGGTGGCGAGAAGTTCACCTGGCCTGCAGGCTGCTATGTCAACTGCGAAAAGTGCGGATACAAGAATGTCTTTATGGCTATGCCTTCAGTCATCGATGCTGACGGCGTACACTTCACCGCCCCTCAGGGCACTACAGAGGAAATGGCCGACCTCCAGGCATCTTATGAGCACCTCATCAAGATGCGCGAGGAGATCATCTCCCTCGGTATCGTTCCTGCAGTAGCTGACTGGAAGAAAGAAAATCCTAACCTCTAGCGAGGTCTCAACCAATTCTCCGGATTCTGGGGCTTCTGTCCCTGCCAGAGTTGGAAATGAAGCTGGGTTTGACCATCAATGGTGTCCACGACACCGATGGTCTGCCCGGTTTTCAGTTTGTCCCCGGCCTTGACTGAAACACTGCCGAGCTTGCAATAGAAAGTGAAGTAATCGCCGTGCTGGACAAGGACGCATTTGTTGTAGCCCGGCATCACTATTATTTTCTTGACTTCGCCGTCGAATACGGCCTGTACCTTGGTGCCCTTGCTGACGGATATGTTGACACCGTTGTTGAACGGCAGCTGGACGGACTTGTAGACAGGATGGCTGTGCTGGCCGAAATGGTCGGCTATCGGGCCTTCGGCCGGCCAAGGCAGTTTCCCCTTGTTGGATGCGAATTCACCGGACAGCACGTAGTCGATTTTCTTGCCGCCGCTTTTCTTGCCGGCGTTCATGGCCTGTGCGATGATCTTCTGTATTTCCTTGTTGAGGGCATTGACTTGATCCTTCTTCTTGTTCAGGTCCTTCTGATACTTGTTCTTGTCCTTCTTGAGCTGGGCGATCAGGGTGTTGCTGTCCTTCTCCTCCTTCTCGAGCTTGTCCAGCTCGAGCTTCCGGCTGTCGCGCAGCTTTTTCGCTTCTGCGCGCAGCCCCTTGACCTTTTCGATCTTCACCTGAAGTTCAGCCTTGGTCTCCTTGATCTTGGCCGCCTGGCTGTTCATCGTCGATGACAGGCTGCGCAGATAGTTATAGCGTTTTCCGGCCTGGCCGAGGTTCTTGCTTGCGAGAAGGTACATATACCACACCCGCGCATCCCGGTTCTTGTAGGCGCTCTTGACGAGTTTGTTGTAATAGAGCGTCATGGTGTCGAGGCGGGCCTGGACGCGGTTCACTTCGCGCTGGTATTTGACTATCGTGTCGTTGAATGCCGCGATCTCCCTGTCGCTCTCCTTGATGAGCGACTTTCTGGCGTCAATCTTCTGCCTGGTGAGGCTGAGTTTCGTGAGAGCGCTTGAACTCTTTGTGGAATTGTCTTTCAGCTGCTGCTCGAGAATCTTTATCTCGCGTTCCAGTTTCGCCTTCCTGCTCTCCTGGGCGGAAGTATCCTGCGCCCGGAGCGACGGGACGCAGAGCGCTGCAAGGAGCATTATGATGGCGAAACGTTTCATTTCTTTTTCTTTTGCTCGGCGAGACTCATATAATATGCGGCAAGGTCCTTCTCCCCAAGTGCGTCGAGAACGATTGAATAATGCTCAAGTATGACGTCGCTTTCCTTGCCTCCATATATCATGGCGCGCTTGAAGTGCGGCTTGGCGTCCTTAGGCTTCTTCAGAAGATAGAGGATCCATCCGTAGGTGTCGAGATAGGTGGCGTTGTCCGGCTCCAGCTCGATGACGTGCCGCGCCATTTTCTCGGCCTTTTTCAGCTGGCGCCCCTCCTCGCAGAGGAAATAGGCGTAGTTGTTGAGGATGCTTACGGCGTCCGGATCAATCTTCAGGGCTTCCTCATATGTGGCGTAGGCCTTCTTCGCGTTCCCCATCGAGTGGTAGGTGTCACCCATTACGCTCAACGCCATAATCAGGTTCGTGGTGTCTTTCTGCGCCCTCGCCAATGGAACCATCTTCTCACATAAGCCCATCCAGGCAGTGGTGTCATTCTTGATGAAACAGATGTTCAGCTTGTTGTAGAGGGACTGCATGTCATCCGGGTGCAGTTCAAGGCATCTGTCGACGAGCTTGCCGATCTGTTCGCCCCACACCCAATAGAAACGTGCGTCTATATTCTCCAGCAGGGTCTTGAGATAGTTGCTCTTCAGAGTGCCGCTCAACTGCTTGTTTTCGATGAATTTGCCGAGTGAAAGGAAATATCCCGGATAGTTCTTCTGGACACGGTGGACTTCGGCCTTGCCGATTTCGGCAGGGGCGTAGCTCTCGTCGATGTCGAGTGCTTTCTGGTAGTACTCGAGGGCGAGGGAATCCTGCTGGCTGGCGTATTTGGCGTCGCCAATCATCGTGAGGGTGTATGGGTTGCGGTAGAACTGCGGCTCGCGTTCCACCAGGATTTCGCAGAGCCTTGCCGATTCAAGGCTGCGTCCCTGCGCACCGTAGAACGAGGCGAGTGTGTTCAGATACCAGTTGTTTGTGCTGTCAAGCGCGACTGCCGCTGAAAAGTGCTTTTCCGCGAGTGCGGTCTTGCCTGTGTAGTATTCGCAGAGACCGAGGTAGTAGCAGGCGGCGTCGTTGGTGGTGTCTTTGGCGTGAATCCGCTCGAAAGCGGAAAGTGCCGCCTCGATCTTGCCGTCGGCATAGAGCTGGGCCGCATCAACCATATTGGTCTCCGTCTGGGCAAACGCCCCGGCGGTCAGAAACAATGTGGACAATAATGACAGTACTCTCTTCATACCATTTACAAAAATATGGAAATTGCGAGAATTTTTGGCTATTTTCGCATTAAATAATTTCGAGTTCAAGATGCAACTTTTTGCAGATAAGCCGCATCTTAAGACTCGGGAAACAGAATGGATCGAGGGGGCGAAGTCGGGTGACCGACGCTCACAAAAAGCCATCTATGATATGCTCTCCGGCAAAATGTATGCCGTTTGTCTCCGGTATATGGGAGACAGCGACGCTGCCCAGGACATTCTTCAGGACGGTTTTGTGACCCTTTTCTCCAAGCTGGACAGCTATTCCGGGGAAGGTTCCTTCGAAGGCTGGGCCCGAAAGATCTTTGTCAACACTGCACTGATGAGTCTCAGAAAGAAGGACGCGCTGAAAGGCAGCGAGGACATCGACGTGGCAAGAAGCATTACCAGCGACGATCCCACTGTGTTCGAAAAAATCGGCTATAAGGATCTCCTTAAGCTGATAGCGGCGCTTCCCGCCGGCTTCCGTACCGTTTTCAACATGTATGTGATAGAAGGCTACTCGCACAAGGAGATTGGCGAGGAGCTTGGCATTTCGGAGACGACATCGCGCTCGCAGCTCCAAAGGGCGCGCGTGCTGTTGCAGTCGAAGATAAAAGAAAAGTTTTAAGATGCAGGACGATAAAATAAAAGCGTTGTTGGCCGATGCCGAGATAAAACCATCCCGGCGCGTATGGCGTAACATAGCATCCCGGCTTGATGCGGCCGCGGCTCCGGCCGCCGGCCAGTCATGGGCTTGGGCGAAGTGGGCCGGCGTTGCCGTCGCCTTCGCCGCCATCGTCCTCGGTGTATTCGTATTCACCGGCAGGCAGGAAACCGAACAACCAATTCCAACCTATATAAATATTACCGAAGCACCGACGGCTCAGGCTTCTCCTGTGTTGGACGAGCCTGAGTTAGTGGTGCTCAAACCAGAAAGCGATGTCAGGGTAGCCCATTCGGTCAAGGCGGTCAAGCCGGCCGAGACAGTCGTGGAAGAGACTGAGGAAGCCCTGAAGGAGGAAGAGACTCCTTCCGCCGTTGAGGCGGACGAACCGGCCCCAGTGGTGGAAAAGGAGCACAAGGCGGCTCCCGCCCCTTCCGCTCCCGTACGTCAGCCGGACGCTTTCGCACAGATGGAATTCGAAGACTTGCAGCAGTTCAATCCAAGCCGTACGCTTTATGCGCAGGGCGCGATCGGCGGCAATGATTCAGATATCAGGTTCAAGTCCAACGCCGCCCGTATGTCAAGTGGAACAGCCGTCCCGAAGACCGGCATCACCGAGCTTGGCGAATCGGTATTCGGAATTCCTTTCTCCCTTGGACTTGGCGTAAGATTCTATCTCACCCCGAAACTCTCGCTCGGTGCCGGCGTCAGCTACTCCCTCCTCTCAAGGACCTTCGAAGGCGAATACCAGAGAGTGTCTTCGGCAGGTATCGTAGAGTTCTCCCAGACGGGCAACGTTCATCATCAGATGCACTATGTCGGCATCCCGGTCAATGCGTACTACGACATCATCGGCGGTGAAAACATAAAGTTCTATGTGTTCGGCGGCGGCGAGGCTGAATTCTGCGTATCCAACAAATATACGCTTTACTCAGACACCGACATCATATTCCGCAGCCCTGTGAACAGCGTGCAGTGGTCGGCAGGAGCCGGTCTTGGCGTTGAGTTCAAGCTTTCACCGGTTCTCGGTCTTTACGTGGAACCGAGCGCCCGCTACTATTTCCACAACAACCAGCCGAAGAACGTCCGCACGGAACGTCCTTTCATGGCTAATCTGGATGCGGGTTTGAGATTCGACTTCTAATTCTTCCGAACAGGAGTCTCATCCATCATCAGGAACGAATCTTTGTATCCGCCGTAGTCGACGACTATCTTCTCGAAGACTATTCCGGCGTCGAGAGGCTTTATCGTAAGTTCAGCCCAACCGTCGTCAGATACGCTGACAGGAAGCTCGACGATGTCTGTCTTGACGCGGGTCGCTACAGTCGGATAGTAAACGGTGTAGATGTTGGCGGGATCCTCGTTAAGGCGCTCGTTGAAGAATACGGTGCTGCCTTCCTGACCGTTGAACGCCACCTCATATCTGTGTCCGGTGCCGTTGAATGCGAGTGTTGACTTGACTGCGACGTGTACCTTGACGGAATTTGTGCCGGCAGGCAGCTGCAGCCTGTAAGTGAGTGATGCACCTTCGGCAGGCTCGGTATAAGGCATAAGGGCGACGCCGCTAAGGGTGCGGCCCATATATGGGATGACGGTCCAGCCGGTATTAGGAGCAGCTGTTGCCGAGAAGAAATGCTCAGCTTCCATAGATGTGTAACCGGTGCTGCTTGCATCGAACTTGAAGCCGCCGGAAGCCGGATTTTCGATTCGCTGTATCCTAGGCAGGCGGTCGGCAGGGAAGTTGTCGTTCCAGCTGAAATAGCCGATATGCTTCTGAGTCATCATTCCGTTCCATTTGCCGTGGGCGATGTCATTGTTGTATTCAGCCATCAGTTCCGCGTCGCGCTTGAAACATGCTTCAACCTTGTCGGCCCATAAGTTTGCGGCTTCGTCACCGCGACCGTACAGGTACAGGTTCATTGCCTGGGCGTAGTACATCTCATAGATGTTGCACATGGCCTGGACAGGGAAGAGGATAAGTTCTCTGTAGGCGTCACGGTACTGCGGCTTGAGTGAAATATACTGGCGCAGAGCCTCCATTTCAAGCTTGCAGTATTCGTCGGACACCTTCTTGAACTCGCCGTTCTCCAGGTTGTATGTCCTGTGGTCCATCATCTCAGCGGTTATGCGGCCGTTGTATTTGCTGTAGAGGTTCAGAATGCGCGCGGCTTCGGCGGCCTGGTCGGCGCCGAACTGCTGTTCACAGAACTGGAGGGTGTGGTCGAGAAGATTCTCGTTCGTGAAGCTCTGCGGGTTGCGCGCCATGTCGATGAAGAGCGTGATAGGGTATTCCATCGGTTTGAGGTCGCCGACATTGAGCACCCATAGTTTGTCAACACCATATGCGTAAGTCAGCTGGAGCTGCTCCCACATATTCTGGACAGGAGTGATGTTCAGCCATTTCGAGTTGCGCGGAGCGCCAACGTAATCTACGTGGTAATAGATTCCCCAGCCGCCTTTGCGCTTGCGCTCTTCAGCGTTCGGAAGCTTGCGCACGTCGCCCCAGTTGTCGTCGCTGAGAAGGATGATGACGTCGTCAGGCACGCGCAGGCCGATTTCGTAATATTTCTGGACTTCCTTGTAGAGAGCCCAAACCTGCTGGCGCTCTGCAGGGTTCTTTTTGGTGACCTTCTTTATAATCTTTCTCTGGTTGTCAATGATGTTCTCGAGGATCTTCTTGTTCTCCTCGTCGCGAGGCACATACTCGTCGTCGTGGCCTTCGCGCCCTCCCATAGCTGTATCGCCGTCGCCGCGCATACCTATGGTGATGAGATCCTCATTATCTTTCGAACGCTCGATACCTTCGGTGAAGAACTTGTCGAGGACCTTCTTGTTGGTGGTGTAGTCCCAAGCGCCGTCGGCGCCCTTCCTGCGCGCCCACTCCTGGTGGTTGCGCGCCATAGGCTCGTGATGCGAGGTTCCCATCACGATGCCCATATCATCGGCTGTCTTGCTGTTGAGAGGATCGTCGGCATAGAAGGACCAGCCCCACATTGCCGGCCACATGAAATTCGCCCTCAGGCGGAGAAGAAGTTCGAAAACTCTTGCATAGAAATCGTGTCCGCCGTAGTCGGTGCCATAGGTGTTCTTGACCCAGCCGGTGAGGCAGGGAGCTTCGTCGTTGAGGAAGATGCCGCGGTATTTCACGGCCGGCTCGCCGACCGTCCAGAAACCGCGCTTGATGGACATGTCCTTATGGTGCTCTACCGGAACATCGGCCCAGTCGTACCATGGTGACACTCCCATCAGTTCGGAGAGCTCATAGATTCCGTAGATTGTGCCGCGCTTGTCGCTGCCGGCGATCACGAGTGCATCCTTGATGCCTGGAAGCGGATTCTGCACGTCCGTGATGATATACGTCTCCCACTGGCCCTTGATGGAGCTGACGTCGATTTTGCCTTCTTTTGCCAGCTGGCCGATTATTCTGCTTTCAGGTGAGCCGATGATTATCGCTCGCTCCCACTGCGCTTCGGCCCCGATGTTCGGGGTGGCTCCGCATATGCGGCCGAAGTCCTCGCGCAGGGTGCGGGAAGCAATCTTGACCCCTTCAAGGTCGTTGTCGTCCACGATGATAGGCGTAGGGACACCATTCTCGATAAGGGTGAACCAGCCGTCCTGAATCTTCGGTGAAGCAATGCCCTTATGGTCAACTGCTGATGCTGTAATTGATGAAAGCAAAATAATCGCCGCGCAGAAAGCAGCGGTGAGACAATTCCTGAACATATACAAATACTACTTGGTTTCTTTACAAATTTAATGAAAATACTTAATTTTGTGAAAGCCCAAAACAAATTCTACATATGAAACTAGACGGAAGAAGACAAAGCACAAACGTGGATGACCGCAGAGGACACAGCACGGCCAAAACCGCCGGTGGCGTCGGCCTTGGCGGTATCCTAATCATCGGAATAATCACACTCCTCCTCGGAGGCAATCCTTCAGATGTCCTGGAGGTCGCTTCACAGATGGGCGGAGGATTGACGACCACGGAATCCACATACACCCCGACAGAAGAAGAGGAAGCCCTTGCGGTGTTCTCAAAGCAGATTCTTGCAGGCACCGAGGATGTCTGGACGAAAATTTTCGCCCAGAGCGGCCTGACTTATCAGCCACCGAAGCTCGTGTTGTTCACAGACTATGTACAGACAGCGGGCGGAACGGCATCGGCTGCATCGGGACCGTTCTACAACAGCGGTGACCAGTGCGTCTATCTTGACCTTTCTTTCTTCCGCGACATGAAAAAGGACATCGGTGCCGATGGTGACTTCGCGTATGCGTACGTCATCGCCCACGAGGTGGGCCATCACGTCCAGTATCTTCTCGGCACGCTCCAGCAGGCACATCAGCAGATGCAGCGCGTTTCTGAGAAAGAGAGCAACCAGATCAGCGTCCGCCTCGAACTCCAGGCAGATTTCTATGCCGGCGTTTGGGCTTACTACGACAACAAGCTGTTCGGTTCCCTTGAAGAAGGAGACATTGAGGAAGGCCTCGCCGTTGCCGCCAAGATCGGCGACGATTATCTCCAGAAGAAAGCCCGCGGCTACGCCGTGCCTGATTCATTCAACCACGGCACCTCCGCGCAGCGTTCCCGCTGGTTGCAGAAGGGTCTCAAGACCGGTGACCCTAACCAGGGCGACACCTTCTCCCCTGCATATAACCAGCTTTAAAAAACAAGAAACCTTGTAGCCATTATCATTTTACACCACTCGGTTTCAGAACACTGAGATACCGGAAATGATGATGTCCCAGAAACGCTCCCGGTCAATATCTACCCTTACATCCTTGTATTCTGTAATTATGCTTGGGTCGACAACAAAGACTGCGTCCTTCGGGGCGCAGTCGGCGTTTATGTAATGGCCGCAAACATAAAGACTTTAGTCTGCCCTTGCGTTAATTTACCATTGAACTACTATGAAAAAGTATTACATTTGTTATACACAAGTCAAATAGCCGATAAGTCTTTATGCAAGACCCCTCCAAATACACAGAAACTGATTCCGAACGGCCGTATTCAAGCCCAACGGTTAAGGTCTTTGTCATCGACACCCAGGGCATACTGTGCGGTAGTCTGTATGGCGGCCCAGGCAATAATGGTTATGGTGACGGATCCAATTCCAACGGCGGATTCGGAGGTGATTAAGCTGCTTTATCATCAAATAAAATACGCTATGAATATGAAACACATATATTTCGCATTCGCGACTCTAGCCCTGGTATCATTGATTGCCGGCTGCACGAAGGACTCCATTGAGGACAACAGATCGGGAGCATTGGCCAATCTTGAGCTCGCTACGGTAAACTCAGCCCCGACCAAGGCTGTCATAGACGGGACGACCTTCCCTCAGGATGGAAACATAGGACTGTTCCTTTTCAAGGACGAGGCCGCAACCACTCCTTACGGAGAGACAGGCTACGCAAATGTCGATTACGCGTACAACTCTGAAAAGAGCAAATGGACTGCCAACCCGTCAATGAAGGTGGGAAGTACTGCGGGATATCTCTACGGTTATTATCCGTACAACAGCTCAGCCTCCAGTATCAAGACAATTTCCGTGTCATCATCTCTTAACGGCGATGACGTAATGTATGCGACAAAACAGAGCGTAACCGATGAAAATGCCGCCCAGACCACCCTTACGATGAACCACGCTCTCGCAAGAGTAGCCATCACTGTCAAGAGCAATGGCTATACCGGCAATGCCAAACTCACAAGCATCAAGTTCGCTGGAGCTGAGACCTCTGTAAGCGGGACTCTCGATGCCACCAGCGGCACTATCTCCGGCACAACAAAGTCGGACGTGACGCTGACTGTCCCGGAGGCCTCCCAACAGATTACAGCCGAAGGTTCCGTGTACGAATGCCTCCTGGTCCCTTCCAAGGCTGAAGCGAATAAGCAGAATGTTGCACTTACTCTCACTATAGACGGTCAGGACAAGACCGCCACACTTTCCGGCGACAACGGCGTGATAATCTTACAAAGCACTAAATCAATCATAACCATCACACTCAGCGATTCTGGAATAGCTGTATCTTCTGTCAGTGCTAGTGACTGGACCAGTGGTTCCGAATCAAGCCACGGCTTCGGCGGGGAGTAAAAATCACCAGGCTCGTTATTAATATGTTCCTAAGGCAAATATCATTCGCATTTGCGACTCTCTCCCTGGCATCATTGCTCGTGGGCTGCACAAAGGACTCTGCGGAACTCAAAGGTTCTGGCTGCGCCGCCCTTGAACTCGCCGCGGTGAATTCCTCCCAGACCAAAGCTGTCATCGACGGAACGACCTTCCCGCAGGAAGGCCATATCGGCTTGTTCCTGTTTAAAGAAGAGGCCGCAACCACTCCTTACGGAGAAAGCGGCTATGCAAATGTCGATTACTCATATAATTCAGAGAAGAGCAAATGGACATCAAGTCAGTCCGTCCTGGTTGGAAACGTCCCCGGGTATCTCTACGGCTATTACCCATACAGCGGCACGGCCACCAATATCAAGGCAATCCCTGTCGCCTCATCCCTTAACGGTGATGACGTTATGTATGCCTCCAAGCAGGCGAATCCCATCACGGATGAAAATGCCGCCTCGACAGCAATCACTATGAACCACGCCCTCGCACGCGTGTCAATCACAGTAAAGAACAACGGCTACACCGGCGAAGCCAAGCTCACAAGCATCAAGTTCGCTGGAGCGGAAACATCCATCAACGGCACCCTCGATGCCACCAGCGGAGCGATTTCAGGCACAACAAAGGCAGACGTTTCGCTAACCGTCCAGGAGGCAAATCAGCAGATTACGGCAGAAGGAGCAGTGTACGAATGTCTACTTGTTCCTTCAGCGCTCACTGACAGCAAGCAGGAAGTCAGCATCACATTCACGATAGACGGAGAGGAAAAGACCGCCATCCTTTCGGGCGACAACGGCGTAATAATCGCCCAGAACACAAAGTCCAAGATCACCATTACCCTCAGCAATACCGGAATCTCCGTCTCTACGGTCTCCATTGATAAGTGGAACGAAGTCGAGGTCGGAGGGCACAAGGTAAAGGTGGTGCTGGGAGAAAATGATGGAATTGAGAAAGATGTATTGATGACAGCTTATACGGAAGGAGAAACGGCCAAAATCATAGCTTCATCGATGGCCGATAAGATTCTTGTATGCCGGCTTTCAGGGGATGCCGAGTGTGTCCGGTCAAAATCTGACGGAATCTATACCTTCACCGTTTCCAATATCACCTCCGACATCACGGCGGCCGTTGATTATGCAAAGAGCATAACAATCACCACGAATGTAAGCCCTGACGGCGCGGGTTCCATCAATATAGACGGTTTCTGCTACGAAGAGGAAACGGTGATATTGACAGCATCTCCAAGCCTCGACTGTTATACATTCACTGAATGGCACGACATAAACGGGAATAAGTTGGATTGGTCGAATCCTCAGGAAATAACCCTGAGCTCGGACTTTACGATTAACGCTTTGTTTGAAGACAACTCCATTCTCTCCGGAGTCTTCTCGGTATCTGCAGGAAAACAGGTCCGTTTCTCCAAGGGCAACCTGTACTACACCGGAGCTAATTTTAGTGGTTGGACTCTGAAGGATTATGACGCGGCCAACTGGAGATTCGAAATCAACCAGTATGACACTACGCCATCGGGAGATGCCTATAGAGACGACAACCATATTTCCCATTTCCTGTGGTGCAATAATGCAAAGAATTCCCTAGAGTATTTTTATAAGAACGATTGGGATGAGCGGGACGTTGATTTATTCACAAACAGTCAGGATTTTGAAGTGTATGGCCGGAAAGAATGGAGGGCGCTTTCCGGAGGAGATGCCGGGGAGTGGAAATACCTCCTGGATACTAGGGCTATGGAACACGTAAACTTCCGTTACACCAATATATCAACAACGGGAGTCACGATTGGTGACACCGAATACAAAGGTCTGTTCATTTATCCGGATGATTATGACGGGAATCAGGTTGGAGATACGGGCGGTCCGGACACTTGGGATGAAATCAACGCAAAGGGCATAGTCTTTCTTCCTGATGCCGGCTATCGCGATGCCAAAGAAACTAGCAGCACGGCACGGGATGTGACTGGAGTCGGCTTCGACGGTCTCTACTGGGCCTCTAATGGGCAAATCGAAGACATGGCGTTCTGCTTGAATATCTACATCTCCGGTCTCGACACTGAGCTCAGCGTCAAACGCAATCAAGCGCAGTCCATCCGACTCGTCATAGACGCAAATCAATAAACCCGACTCGACCAAGGCCGCAATGCCAAAGGCGAGCTGCAAATTTCTGCAACACTAATGGAATAGATGATGACTTTTTAATGAGTTAACATCAGCGGCTTGAGTGTTTTTTCCGGTTTTTTTGACGCGCATTCGCACAATGACTGGTTTGCAATCAGGACGCAGCTGCCGGCGGCGTTGCTGTGTCATTGACGCCCCATCCTGTCGGGATGAAGTTGTCGCCATACTTGACCTCAAGGCCGTCAGGACATTCGAAGGATCCCGCCGAAGGCACTCCGACAACCCATTCAAGGGTAGCCGAATCACTGCCCCAGTTCTCGAAACCTACCTTGATATGGCTGAGATTAGGGCAATCGTAGAACATGCTTTCATAGCAGAACTCCGCTAATTCCTTTGCCGGCAGCTCGGGCGCCTCAGTGATTGCACACTCGGAAAACATTGTTGAATAGCAGTATGGCGCAAGTTCTGTCGCCGGCAATTCAGGTGCTTTTTCAAGAGAAGTGCAACCGTTGAACATCCAGGCGTAACAGTTTTCAGCTAGATTCATAGCAGGGAGTTCCGGCGCTTCTTTCAATGATATGCAACTTTGAAACATAGCATAATAGCATTGTTCAGCCAGTTTGGTCGCAGGGAGTTCCGGTGCTTTTTCAAGAGAAGTGCAGCCATTGAACATCCAGGCATAACATCTTTTCGACAGATTCATGGCAGGAAGTTCCGGCGCTTCTTTCAATGATGTGCAGCCTTGGAACATTCCATCATAGCAATATTCAGCCAGTTTGGTTGCAGGTAACTCCGGTGCTTTTTCAAGAGAAGCACAATCTGCAAACATATTCATATAGCATGCTAACCAAAGTTCGGCCGCAGGAAGTTCCGGCGCCTCTTTCAAAGATGTGCAGCCTAGAAACATATACTCATAGCACCCTAAAGCGAGACTTGTCGCCGGAAGCTCCGGCGCTTTCTCCAGAGAAATGCAGCCGTTGAACATATGGAAATAACAACCATCCTTAAGGTTTGTTGCGGGGAGCTTCGGACTCGAAACAAGGGCAGTACCATTGTCGAAGAGCCATGCAAAGCAGCACCTTGATGGAATCGTCACGCTTTCACAGGTTTTGTCGACCAAAGACATGATATTGCCTCCGGCTGCCACTTTTTTCTTCCCAAGGACAAAATGAATATAATTTGTTTCGTCCTTCGAGAATCGATCCAGCTTGCCGGGGCTGCGCCAATATACCTTGTCACCGGCTTTTTCCAGTTTGATAACTTCAGGCTTGTTCAGATCGTATGACGTCCATTCCGTAAGATCCGTACTGTACTCAAGGCTCGGGGCATCAACAGATCCTACAATCTCCATTTTTACCGTCGCACCAGCCTCGACCGCCTCAAAATACAGATATTCCGTCGTATCGGGATCATCTTTCTTCGGGTCTGGTTTGTCTGCTTTTTCGCATCCGGCAAACATTGTAAATGCAACAAACGCCGCAATCAGGATTGGGAATGTTTTTTTCATAGAGCATGCACTTATTGGGTATTCTTCGTTAAAGATAATCATTTGGAGTCATATCTGCAATTCCCGATATATGAAAAAGGCCGGCAATGTCGCCGGCCTCTCATTCCATATGCATTCGCTGGATTATTCGCGGACTGCTGCGATACCAGGGAGCTCCTTGCCTTCGAGGGCCTCGAGCATTGCGCCGCCACCGGTAGAAACGTAGCTGACCTTCTTTGCGTAGCCCATCTGGGTAACGGCTGCGACTGAATCGCCACCGCCTACGAGTGAATATGCGCCGGCTTCGGTCGCCTTTGCGAGGAGTTCGGCGATCTTGAGGGTACCCTTGGCGAAGGTAGGCATTTCGAAAACGCCTACAGGGCCGTTCCAGAGGAGGGCCTTGGAACCGAGGATGACCTTCTCCCAGGTTGCGAGGGACTGCTCGCCTGCGTCCATACCTTCCCATCCTTCAGGGATGTCGTTGGAAGCGACGGTCTTGGTGTTGGCGTCGTTGGCGAAGTTGTCGGCGATGACGGTGTCCTGTGAAACGTAGATGTTCACGCCCTTCTCCTTTGCCTTGGCAAGGATTTCGAGGGCCTGAGGCATAAGGTCGTCCTCGTGGAGGGAGTTGCCGATCTTGCCGCCCTGAGCCTTTACGAATGTATAACCCATACCGCCGCCGATGATGAGGTTGTCAACCTTCTCGAGCATATTTTCGAGAACTGCGAGCTTGCTGGATACCTTTGAGCCGCCGATGATAGCGGTGAAAGGATGCTGGGCGTTCTTGAGGACGTTGTCGATAGCCTTGATCTCACCTTCCATAAGGTAACCGAACATCTTGTCGTTAGGGAAATACTTAGCGATAAGGGCGGTTGAACCGTGTGCGCGGTGAGCTGTGCCGAATGCATCGTTGATATAGCAGTCAGCATATGATGCGAGAGTCTTGACGAACTCCTTCTGGCTTTCCTTGACTGCAGCCTTTGCAGCCTTCTTCTCGTCATCTGAAGCATCCTCTGCGAGTCCGCGAGGCTTGCCTTCCTCTTCTGCATAGAAGCGGAGGTTCTCGAGGAGGAGAGCCTCACCCGGCTTGAGGGCTGCAACCTCAGCCTGAGCCTTCTGGCAGTCGTCAGCGAACTTTACAGGTGCGCCGAGGCATTCTGCAACGTGGGCAACAATGTGCTTGAGAGAGAATTTTGCGTCAACTCCCTTCGGACGGCCGAGGTGTGACATGATGATGAGGGAACCGCCTCCGGCGAGAACCTTCTTGAGGGTAGGGATAGCCGCACGGATGCGGGTATCGTCTGTGATTTCAAATTTCTCATTGAGTGGAACGTTGAAGTCCACGCGCACGATCGCTTTCTTGCCGGCGAAATCGTAACTGTCGATGTACTGCTGCATAATATTTAAGTGTATTGAATTTCCGAGCCACAAATTTAATAATTTTATCAATATCTTTGCACTATGATTGAATATCCTTCAGACTGGAAAGATTATGAGCTGCTGGACAGCGGCAACGGTGAAAAACTGGAGCGTTACGGAAGCTATGTGCTGGCCCGCCCTGAGCCTAAGGCATTGTGGGACAAGACTCTTTCGGAAGCCGAGTGGCGCAGGCTCACCCACACCCGCTTCACTCCGGGCGCCGGTTTCGGCAAGGCCGGAAAGGAAGACAGCGGCACGTGGGAGCGTCTGAAGAAGATGGATGACCAATGGCATATAGGCTATACCAATGCCGACGGTCTGAAGATGGATCTCCGTCTGGGGCTTACGTCATTCAAGCACGTGGGCGTGTTCCCGGAGCAGGCCCCCAACTGGAATTACATTTATCGCAAAGTAAAGGAAATGTGCGCCGCACGCAAGGACGGCAGCCGGCCGAAGGTGCTCAATCTTTTCGCCTATACCGGTGCTGCGTCCCTTGCCGCAAAGGCTGCCGGAGCCGACGTAACGCATCTGGACTCCGTGCGCCAGGTTGTCACCTGGGCACGCGGAAATATGGAGTCTTCCGGTCTCGACGGCATACGCTGGGTGGTCGAAGACGCGATGAAATTCGCGAAACGCGAAGCGAAGCGCGGCAACCGCTACGACGGCATCATCCTTGACCCGCCCGCCTACGGCCATGGTCCGGATGGGGAGAAATGGAAACTTGACGAGTGTCTCTTCGAGATGCTCCGCACCGTGAATGACATCCTTCAGCCGAAGGACGCATTTATGGTTCTGAATCTGTATTCAAACGGTTATTCCGCCCTGCTCGGTGAAACTGTGGTGAACCAGGCAATGGGCAAGGCCAGAATCGAAAGCGGAGAGCTCGCCCTCCTCGACAGGTTCGGCAAAGCTCTCCCGCTTTCTATCGTTGTAAGGATGGAGCGCTAGCCCACATCCTCGCTTGAGTCATACTCTCCCGTGGCCGCTTTGATGAGATCCTCCAAAGTGCCTTCGATGGCGTCTGCCATCTCCTTTTCGCCGCCGTCATTCAGCGCGTCGCTGAGATAAAGTATGTAGTTCGCGGCCAGTTCGAAGTTGTCCTTCGCAAAGTCATAGTATTCCAGGAAGAACTGCGCGCTGACGAGCAGCTGCGCGCCGAGGCTGGCGCCAAGGGCGCGGGCGCTTTCAGTGTCGCCTATCTTGAAATAGTCCTCGATGGTTTCGATGACCATATAGTCGCTTGAACTCATTCCGACGGCAATGCCCTCAAGAGGATAATTGCGCATGACCTCGCAACCTCTGTCAAGCATCTCCCCGGCCCTGTCATATTGTCCTGCCTTTATGAAGGCGTTGGCGCAGTTGAGGAACATTGTGCGGACAGGGTTGGCCCCCATATGCGTGTAGAGGTTCTGATGGTCGATGAAATAATCGTCGGCGGAAAGCGCATCGAAAGTGTACACTTCCGTCATCAGACGGTACAGCTCGTCAGTGTCGGAGAATCCGATGTCGGTGTTCTTGATCCTGTTGCGGACAGGGATGAATTTATATGAATACCCGACGAATTCCAGATAATCCTTGATGCCGACATCGAGGTCGCCTCCCGCGTTGAGGAAGTGAAGCGGACGGTCCCACTGGTACTGTGACAGAAGGTCCAGCATAAAGAGTTCCGGCTTGCTCAGATAATCCTTCCCTTCCGAGATCGTAAGGATTATTTCATCCGGGATGACGTCAAGATATTTCGCGTCAAGAATTCCGTACTTGACCACATTTTCCCTGTTGACAGGTATGGAGATCTTCCGTGACGGCCAGTAATCGACCTTGCGGCCGCTGGTCATTCCGACCTTGACCTGAGGATGCTTGAAGAGCATGATGGCATCGGAGATTGACATCACCTCGTTCCTGCTGTCAAGAATAGGGATGAATTCGTTCGTGCCGTAGAGGTACTGTTCGTGAGGTATCGAAAGGTCCAGAGGTGCGGACTCGTTCACAGCCCAGAGCATCTGGTCGATGTGCCAGTCGGTTCCGAGAAGGGATGTGTTGCAGATTCGCACGTCGGTGCGGATGTCCTCGACCTCCTGAGCGTACCAGATCGGGAAGGTGTCATTGTCTCCGTGGGTGATCAGTATGCCGTTGTGGCCGACGGAATTCAGGTAGTTCTGAGCCATCTCGACAGCGGTGCGCCGGTTGGACCTGTCGTGGTCGTCCCAGTTCTGTGCCGCCATTTCAACGGGAACCATAAGGCATATCACTGATGCCGCCGTGGCGCAAAGAGCAGAATGCCTGCCCTTGCAGAAACCTGCGATGAGGGCCCAGATCGCCGCTACCGAAAGGCCTATCCAGACACTGAAGAAATAGAAGGAACCCGCATATGCATAATCGCGTTCGCGCACCTGGTAAGGTGGCTGGTTGAGGTATATCACGATTGCGATGCCGGTCATGAAGAACATCAGGAAAGTGAGCCAGCAGCCGCGCTTGTCGCGGTCGAACTGGAAGAACAGTCCGATGAGGCCCAGCAGCAGAGGCAGGAAGAAGTAGTGGTTCTTGCCCTTGTCGCAGGCGAGGCTCTCGGGGGCGTCGGACTGGTCACCGAGGCGGATGTTGTCGATGAATTTTATGCCGCTCTCCCAGTTGCCATGGAAGATGTTGCCGGGATTAGGGGAATGGATCTGGTTCTGACGCCCCACGAAGTTCCACATGAAGTAGCGCCAGTACATCCAGTTCAGCTGGTAGTCGAAGAAGTATAGCAGGTTCGCGCCCGCGGTCGGCTTCCTGTAGTCGGCGCCGGCTATCTTGCGGCCCCTGCCGCCCGTGTAGTCCTCATAGAACTCCTCGTACCGGCCGTCCGGGCTGGTGCTCCACATTCGTGGGAACAGCATCTTTCCGGCAGGCTCGTATTTGGCATCCATAGGACCCTCCACCTTCTTGTATTTCCCGTCAAGCGGAGCCCAGTATTTTGATGTCTTGATTTCATACGGTGCGCCGTAGTACTGGCCGTAAACCAACGGCGTGGACCCGTATTGCTCGCGGGAAAGGTAGCGTACAAGCGTGAACGCATTGTCCGGCTGGTACTCGTTGGTAGGCGTCTTGGCGCAGGAGCGGATGATGTCGACGGTGAAGACGGAGAAGCCTATGATGATGGTGGTGAGGCACAGCAGGGCTGTGTTCCAGAACACCTTTTTCTTCTTGAGCGTGCTGAACAGCCCGCAGAAGCATGCCGCGAGGACTGCGAGCAGGAAGAAAGCCGCGCCGCTGTTGTACGGCAGGCCGAGGATGTTGACGAAGAAGAGGTCGACGTAGGCCGCCATCTTCGGGAGCCACGGTATGATGATGAAAAGTATGAGCGCGAGGATTATCACGCCGACGATGAAGATCTTCACCAGTTCCCAGAAGGTGAAGCTGCCGTCCTCGCGCTGTCTGTAGTAATACATGAACACGAGGGCTGGGATGGCAAGGAGGTTGAGCAGGTGGACACCTATGCTCAGGCCCATCAGGAACGCGATGAGGACAATCCAGCGGTTGGCGTGAGCTTCGTCCGCGTGGTCATACCACATCGTCATCGCCCAGAATACAAGGGCGGTGAAAAGCGAGCTCATCGCATAGACTTCACCCTCGACTGCAGAGAACCAGAATGTGTCGGAGAAGCAGTATGCAAGGGCGCCCACAAGACCTGAACCGAAGATGGCGATGGCCTGCCCCGTAGTATATTCGCCGTTGCCGTCCGTCTTCAAGATGCGTTTCGCGAGCCATACGACAGTCAGATACAGAAGGAAGATCGTGAGCGCGGAGCATATCGCGCTCATCGCGTTCACGAGAATCGCGGCGTGCATGTTGTCCCCGAACATCGTGAAGAAGCGGGCGATAAGCTGGAACATGGGGTTTCCTGGAGGGTGGCCCACTTCAAGTTTGTATGATGACGCTATGAATTCTCCGCAATCCCAGTAGGAGGCCGACGGCTCTATGGTGAGGAGGTAGGTGACGGCGGACACGGCGAATGCGCACAGTGCGCACACGCGATGCCATAAATTGAATTTCTTCTGGTTCATACGTTGCAAAGATACAAAAGGAATTATTTAACTTTGCAAAAATCCTTCCAACATGGCAGACAACGATTGGAAATCCAGACTGGGCGTGGTGTATTCCACCAATCCCGACTTCGTCTATCAGCAGGAGGCGCAGGAAGAGCAGGCTACGGTCGAACCTTCAAAGCAGCGCCTGACGGTACGGATCGACCGTCGCCAGCGCGCCGGCAAGCAGGTGACGCTTGTCGAAGGCTTTGTGGGGACATCCGAAGACCTCGCCGCTTTGGCAAAGACGCTCAAGACGAAATGCGGAGTCGGAGGTACCGCAAAGGACGGTGAAATCACCATCCAGGGTGACCTTCGCGACAAGGTCGTCGCTCTGCTGCAGGGTATGGGATACAACGCAAAGCGAGGCAACTGATGCTGGAGAATCTTCTAGACGGCGGCGTCCTTGAGATGTCGTCCACTCCGTTCCGGATGGCCGAGGCCACGCGGGCGTGGGGGGATTATACCGTCAACAAGATTATGGTGCTGCTCTCGGTGGTGTGCTTCTTCCTGATTGCCAGGGACTTCGTCCAGATGCTGCCTGCGCTTGTCTCCACAATCGACAGGGCGAAGGCGAATGTGTCGCTTGAGCGCAGCCTCGGCTCTGCAAGGCTGCGGAACAGGGTGGCGTTCGTCTCGATACTCCCTTTCTGCATAGTCGTGGACAGGTTCGCATTATACAGCCCACGTTATTTCCAGCTGGTCCCTCAGGGATTCTCAGTTCTTCTCGTGATTCTTGTACTGCTTGTTTACTGGACTTTCAGGCATTTTGTCTTCGAGATCTTCCGCCCGAAGAAAATGCCTTCAGAGATATCGGATACGGTGCATCGGGCACCATATAATTATTTCATACTGCTGGTTGTGATAATGCTGCTCACCGTTGCCGCGATGGCAATGTTCAGCTGTACGGACAGTGTCGCCAGGGTTGTTCTGCTCTCCGAAACTGCCGCCTTTTATCTGTTCTCACTTGTACGGGTAATCCAATTTTTGAGGTACAACTGCAATGTTTTTGTAACTTTTTTGTACCTTTGCGCGCTCGAATTTTTACCGACAGGTATGCTGGTCGCGAGTGCAAAAGTACTGTAGTGCAGAATGAAGATACTTATTTCACAGCAAACCCCATCGAATCTTTCACCGTATGAGGTCCTTCAGTCCAGATATGGAGCCGAAATCGTCTTCCGTCCTTTTTTCGTAATCGAGCCGCTTTCGGCAAAGGAATTCCGTGCGGAGAGAATCAACCTTCCTGATTTCACGGCTGTTGTCTTCACTTCAAGATATGCGATTGACGCTTATTTCAAGCACTGTGAGGAAATGCGCTTCAAGGTGCCTGAAACGATGAAGTATTTCTGCACGACAGAAGCCGTGGCGATGTACCTCCAGAAACACATCGTCTATCGCAAGCGCAAGATATTCTTCGGCGACGGCAGCCCCGCTTCGATCATCAGCCTCATCGGCACCAAGCACAAGGCGGAGAAATTCCTCATCGCCACTGCGGCCGGTTCCAATTCGGACCCTTTCACCAGGCTTTTCGACGCGGCCGGTCTGGACTATACCGTAGGCGCTCTCGTGAAGTCCGTGTCCCAGGACATTCACGATATCGACGTCGCCTCGTTCGACATGGTCGTGATGTACAATCCGAGCGACCTCAAATCCCTTCAGGAGAACTACCCTGACTTCAAGACGGACAGCGTCAAGTTCGTCACTTTCGGCAAGTCGGTCGTCAACGCGATGAACGAGGCCGGATATCCTATTGCCGTACAGGCTCCTACGCCTCAGGCCCCGTCAGTGGCCAAGGCCATCGAACTCTACCTCGAAGCAAACAAATAATATGTCGTTCCCTTTGGCCAATACCCTCCCGAAGGAGGAAAGGCTGTGTGGGAAGACAACGGTTTCCGCACTCATTGCCGGTGGCAGGTGGGGAAGCACCGCGCATATGAAATATTGCTTCCTCGCCGGGCGCGGGGACGAAATCAACAGAATAATGGTTTCCGTCCCGAAGAAATTCTTCAAGCGCGCGGTCAAGCGTAATCTTCTCAAGAGACGCATCCGCGAAGGGTACCGCACCCAGAAGGATCTGCTCCCGGCGAAGGGCGTGGATATACTCTTCCAGTACAATTCTCCTGAAATCGTGGACTTCGAAATTGTCCGCGAAGAGGTGGCATACGTGCTCAGGAGGATTTCGAAATGACTTTCTTTGCCATTATGAAGAAGGTGCTTTCAGCGCCTTTCATACTCCTGATAAAATTCTATCAGCTGTGCATCTCGCCGCTCAAACCGGCGTGCTGCAGGTTCACTCCGACCTGCTCGCAATATGCGATGGAAGCCTTCAGGAAGTACGGACCTCTCAAAGGCTTCTGGCTAAGTTTCAAAAGGATTCTGCGCTGCAACCCGTGGGGCGGCAGCGGCTATGACCCCGTTCCCTAGGAATCCAGCTTCAGGACTGCCATGAACGCGCTCTGCGGCACCTGGACGGTTCCGATCTGGCGCATTCTCTTCTTTCCTTCCTTCTGCTTTTCCAGGAGCTTGCGCTTTCTGGTCACGTCACCGCCGTAGCACTTTGCGGTAACGTCCTTGCGGACCTGTTTCACGGTCTCGCGCGCGATGATTTTCGCGCCGATGGCCGCCTGGATAGGAATGTCGAACTGCTGGCGCGGGATGAGCTCCTTGAGCTTCTCACACATCCTGCGGCCGAAGGTGTAGGCGTTGTCCTCGTGTATGAGGGTGGAGAGGGCGTCGGCCGGCTCTCCGTTCAGAAGGATGTCCAGGCGCACGAGGCGTGCCGGGCGATAGCCGGTGATATGATAGTCGAAGGACGCGTAGCCCTTCGAAATTGTCTTGAGCTTGTCGTAGAAGTCAAACACGATTTCGCTCAGAGGCATGTCGTAGTTGAGCTCCACGCGGTCGGCTGTGATGTAGTGCTGGCTGACCAGCGTGCCGCGGCGGTCGAGGCAGAGTTTCATTATAGGTCCGAAGAATTCGGACTTGCTGATGATCTGGGCGCGGATGTACGGCTCCTCGATGTGGTCGATGAGGGTCGGGGCAGGCATTCCTGACGGGTTGTGCACGTCGATGACCTCGTTCTGCATAGTGAACACCTTGTAGGAGACGTTCGGAACGGTGGTGATGACGTCCATATCGAATTCGCGGAACAGTCTTTCCTGAACGATCTCGAGGTGAAGCAGCCCCAGGAAACCGCATCGGAATCCGGAGCCGAGCGCGAGCGAGCTCTCCGGCTCATAGACGAAGGAGGCGTCGTTGAGCTGGAATTTTTCCAGTACGGCGCGCAGTTCTTCGAACTTGTCGGCCTGCACCGGATACATGCCGGCGAAGACCATAGGCTTAACTTCCTCGAAACCCGCGATTGCGGTCGCGCAAGGGTTCTGCACGTGCGTGATGGTATCACCCACCTTGACCTCCGTGGCGCTCTTGATGCCGGTGATGACATAGCCGACGTCTCCGCAGCCGATTTCGGCCGTAGGTATGAGCTTCATCTTAAGCACGCCGACCTCTTCTATCTCATACTCCTTGCCGGTGGCGAAGAATTTCACTTTGTCTCCCTTGCGGATGCATCCGTTCTTGACCTTGAAATAGGCGATGACGCCGCGGAAGGAATTGAAGACGGAGTCGAAGATGAGAGCCTGGAGCGGCGCTGAAGGGTCACCCTTCGGGGCGGGGATCTTCTCGACGATGGCGTCGAGGATAGGGGCGACGCCCTCCCCGGTGCGTGCGGATATCTTGAAGACGTCTTCCGGCGCACAGCCGAGAAGGTCGCAGATTTCATCGGTGACGACCTCGACCTGTGCGGACTCCATGTCTATCTTGTTGAGGACCGGGATGATTTCAAGACCGTGGTCGATGGCCATATAGAGATTGGAAATGGTCTGGGCCTGGACGCCCTGCGAGGCGTCAACGACGAGAAGGGCCCCTTCGCAGGATGCGATGGATCGGGAGACTTCGTACGAGAAGTCCACGTGGCCCGGAGTGTCGATGAGGTTGAGCCTGAACTGCTCGCCCTTGAACGTGTGGACCATCTGGATGGCGTGGCTCTTGATGGTGATGCCCTTCTCCTTCTCGAGATCCATATCGTCGAGCACCTGGTTCTCCATATCGCGGGCGCCGAGGGTCTGGGTGAGCTCAAGGAGCCTGTCGGCCAGCGTGCTCTTGCCGTGGTCGATGTGGGCGATTATGCAGAAATTGCGGATGTTCTTCATTTCCATATTGCAAAGATAAACGAAACGGCAGAATATTTTCGCATATTTTGATTAACTTTGCATGATTCGAATATTAATCAATCCAATATACATTTATGGCAAATTCAATCTCCGTTCTCAACCACGCCGCCGACAATATCCGCATTCTCGCGGCGGCCGCAGTTGAAAAAGCAAAGTCCGGACATCCCGGCGGAGCGATGGGTGGAGCAGACTTCATCAACGTTCTTTATTCAGAGTACCTGACTTATGACCCGAAGAACCCTGAATGGGCAGGTCGCGACCGTTTCTTCCTTGATCCGGGACATATGGCACCGATGCTTTATGCAGAGCTTTGCCTGAACGGAAAATTCAGCCTTGACGAGCTCGCACAGCTCCGTCAGTGGGGCTCTCCTACCACCGGACATCCGGAGTTCGAGATCGCCCGCGGCATCGAGAACACCTCCGGCCCTCTCGGCCAGGGACACGTCTTCGCTGTCGGCGCAGCCATTGCAGCCAAATTCCTCGCAGCCCACACAGGCAACCCTACTTTCGCAAAGGAGACCATCTACGCCTACATCTCTGACGGTGGCGTGGAGGAGGAAATCTCACAGGGCGGCGCCCGCATCGCCGCAAACCTCGGCCTCGACAACCTCGTGATGTTCTATGACTCCAACGACATCCAGCTCTCTACCGAGACCAAGGTCGTCATGAACGAAGACACGGCGGCAAAATACCGCGCCCTCGGTTGGGAAGTCATCGAGATCAACGGCAATGACGCGGCGCAGATCCGCAAGGCCCTCGACGCTGCCAAGAAGGTTTCCGGCAAGCCGACCCTCATCATAGGCAAGTGCATCATGGGCAAGGGCGCTCTCCAGGCCGACGGCTCATCATACGAGGCAAACTGCAAGACTCACGGCGCACCTCTCGGCGGCGACGCTTTCGTCAATACCGTCAAGAATCTCGGCGGTGACCCTGAGAATCCTTTCGTCATCTTCGACGACGTCAAGGACCTCTACGCAAACCGCGCGAAGGAGCTCGAGGCAATCTGCGCAGAGCGTTATGCAGAGGAGAAGGCCTGGGCTGCAGCAAACGCAGACAAGGCCGCGCAGCTTGCAGACTGGATGAGCGGCAAGGCTCCGAAGATCGACTGGAGCAAGGTCGCCCAGAAGGACAACGACGCTACCCGTTCAGCATCGGCCGCCTGCCTCTCCGCACTCGCAGAGCAGGTTCCTAATATGATCTGCGCTTCAGCAGACCTTTCAAACTCCGACAAGACCGACGGCTTCCTCAAGAAGACCCAGGCCCTCAAGGCCGGTGACTTCAGCGGTGCATTCCTCCAGGCCGGCGTGGCAGAGCTCACAATGGCTTGCTGCTGTATCGGTATGGCCCTCCACGGCGGTGTCATCCCTGCTTGCGGAACATTCTTCGTATTCTCTGACTATATGAAGCCGGCTGTCCGCATGGCAGCTCTCATGGAGCTTCCTGTCAAGTTCGTCTGGACTCACGACGCGTTCCGCGTAGGTGAAGACGGCCCTACCCACGAGCCTGTAGAGCAGGAGGCGCAGATCCGTCTCATGGAGAAGCTCAAGAACCATTCAGGCAATCCTTCAATGCTCGTTCTCCGTCCTGCGGACGCAAAGGAGACAACGGAGGCATGGGCTCTCGCAATGGCAAACACCAAGACCCCTTCAGCTCTCATCCTCTCCCGTCAGAACATCAACAACCTTCCTGAAGGCAACAACTATGCAGACGTCGCCAAGGGCGGATATGTCGTTGCAGGTTCAGACGAGAACCCTGACGTCATCCTCGTTGCTACCGGTTCTGAGGTTTCAACCCTCGTTGCAGGCGCAGCTCTCCTTCGTGCAGAAGGCAAGAAGGTACGCATCGTTTCCGTCCCTTCAGAGGGTCTCTTCCGCACCCAGCCTAAGGAGTATCAGAAGGCAGTCCTTCCTGCAGGCGTCAAGAAGTTCGGTCTCACCGCAGGCCTTCCTGTAAACCTTCTCGGACTTGTTCCGGAGGCTGAGGGAACGATCTGGGGACTCGAGTCATTCGGCTTCTCGGCTCCGTACAAGGTGCTTGACGAAAAGCTCGGCTACACCGCGGAGAACGTTTACAACCAGGTCAAGAAACTCTTCTAGAGATAGAATTCGCGCGTAAGCGCTGCATAATCGGCTGACCTTTCAGGACCATCCTGGAGGGTCAGTTCGTTTTCCGTGGTTTCTGTGCGGCTGCGGCTGAATTCGGTCATCAGCCTTTTTGGCGCTTTTGCCGCTGTTGTGCGGATGCGCAGGATGTGGAACGGGAACAACCCGAAAGAGGCGGCTGTGCGCAGCAGCTGGCGTTCGCAGTCCGATGGAAGGATAAGGGAAAGCCGCCCTTCCGGCGTGAGCCATTCAGACGCGAATGCGAAGATGTCGCCATATGAAAGCGAGACCGTGTGGCGCGCGGCCGTCTCGCGTTCGTCGGGGTTTTTCAGGGAGCTGTCGAAATATGGCGGATTTGAGAAAATCAGGTCAAATTTGCCGGGAGGGGCATATGCCTGAAGTGGGGTGCAGATGGCCTGCAGGCGTGAAGACCAGGGGGAGGCGGCGAAATTGAAGGCGGCCTCGCCGGCCGAAGGCCCGTCTATCTCCAATGCGATGATTTCTGCTTCCGGACAGCGCTGTGCAGCCATAAGGGCTATCACCCCCGTGCCTGTGCCTACGTCCAGAAGATTCCTGTCAGCAGGGCTGACGGTCATCGCCGCGCCGAGCAGCACGGCGTCCGTCCCGACCTTGAGGGCCGAGTTGTCCTGACGGACTGAAAATTGCTTGAAGCGGAATTCGGGCATGGAAGTATCCCTATACGAACCTGCCGTCGCGCATCGTGACGGTCCGGTCGCAAAGTGCTGCAAGTTCCGGGTCATGTGTCACGATGACCGTCGTCTGTCCGAGACGGTCGCGGAGGTCGAAAATCAGTTTGTGTATCTCTTGTTTGGTGGCGGAATCGAGGTTGCCGGTAGGTTCGTCGGCAAAGAGCACCGAAGGTTCGTTCACCAGCGCCCTGGCTATTGCCGCGCGCTGCTGTTCGCCACCTGACATTTCTGCCGGTTTGTGGCCGGCGCGTTCGGCCAGGCCGACTTCTTTCAGGAGCGTTTCCGCACGCTCCTGCGCCTCTTTTCTGCACTTTCCGGCAATAAGCGCCGGAATCATCACGTTCTCCAGCGCGGTGAATTCAGGCAGCAGGTGGTGTGCCTGAAAAACGAAACCTATGCGGCGGCCGCGGAAGCCGGCGAGTTCGTCTCCCGCAAGTTTGAGTATGTCCTGGCCTTCGATGTACAGCGATCCGCTGTCGGGAGTCGAGAGCGTGCCAAGGATCTGAAGCAGGGTGGTTTTGCCCGCACCGGACGCGCCCATTATCGAGACAACCTCGCCCTTGTCGACACTGAAATCGACGCCTTTCAGCACCTCGAGGGTGCCGAAGGATTTGTGTATGTTTACCGCCTCTATTATCATCAGGCCAAAGATATAAAAAATCGGTGAGAATTTTGTTTTTTCGCAAAAGGGGTTTATATTTGCAGTCCCAATTCGGGAATCCGGGGTGTGGCGCAGTTGGCTAGCGCATCTGGTTTGGGACCAGAGGGTCCTGTGTTCGAGTCACAGTACCCCGACAAAAAAAGAGAGAAGACGGCTGTCTTCTCTCTTTTTTTGGATATGCTATTTCTTCTTGCGGTAGTAGCCGTCTGCGGCGGAAGGGATCTTCTTCCTGGATGAGTAGATCAGCAGAACTATGCCGGCGATGATGAACGGGATGGAGAGGAGCTGGCCCTGGTCGAGAAGCATATTCTTTTCGAACTCGACCTGAGGCTCTTTGATGAACTCGATGATGAAACGCATCCCGAAACAGGTGAGGATGAAAAATCCGAAGAAGAATCCGCGATGGACCTTTTCCAGACGGTTCCTGTATATCCACACCATTATGAGGCCGATGATAAGGTAAGAGAGTGCCTCATACAATTGTGTAGGGTGCTTCGGCTCGGTTTCTCCGCGCAGGTCGAAGATGAATCCCCATGGAAGGCTGGTGACGTCACCGTAGATCTCGGAATTGAAAAGGTTGCCAAGGCGTATCATGCACCCGGCGAACGCCACGGTTATGCACAGGCGGTCCATGACCCAGAGATAATCGAATCCGTTTTTACCGCCATATTTTTTAGCGTACCATATCATTGCGAGAATCAGGGCGATGGCGCCGCCGTGGCTGGCGAGTCCGCCTTTCCAAGGCTGGAATATCTCCAGGAATCCGGTCCAGCTTCCGAAGTAGTAGTCAGGCTGATAGAAGATGCAGTGACCGAGTCTGGCCCCCACAATCGTTGCAATAAGTAGAGTATAAAGCAACGGGTCAAGAATGTTTTCGTCCACTCTTTCCCTTCTCATAAATGACCTGAAAAGGAACCATCCGAGGATAAAACCGCCCACGAACAGCAGTGAATACCATCTTATGCCAAGGTGGCCTATCTGAATGAGGAACGGGTTGACGTCCCAGTGCACGAATAGCAAATTGGTCATATTGTCATTCTTTTCGGAATTACAAATATACAAAAATCTCAAATTAATGTCTACCTTTGCAGCCCCCTATATTCGTGCGCTATACGCGCGGGTACGCTTTTTGTAGTGGTTAATTTGTTGAAAATTACATGTTTATAATATGAAAAAATCAATGATCACCGTCGCAGCGCTGCTGTTTTTAAACATTTCCGGGCTTTTTGCCCAGGATGCGGCATTGGCTGAAAACCGGGATACGACTGCGGCGCCAACAATCATCTCTCTCGAACAGGCGCTGGAGATAGCGCTGAGCGAGAACGTGTCCGTCAAGGTGGCGGATATGGAAATCAAACGTACGGGATATGCCAGGAAAGGAACATATTCGGCGCTTTATCCTCAAGTCTCGGGCTCTGCTTCTTACCAGCGTACAATCAAGAAGCAGGTGATGTATATGGACTTTGACATGTCCAGCCTGACCGGCGGCGCAGGTGCTTCTAGCGGTGCCGATGCGGGGGCATCTTCCGGCTCTGGTTCATCTTCAGGGGCCAAGTCCGGCGGCGGAATCGAAGTGGGCCGCTGGAATACCTGGAGCTACGGAGTCTCTGCGTCCATGCCTCTCGTCAACGCCCAGCTTTGGGAGTCGCTCAAGATTTCCGATATGGACGTCGAACTTGCGGTTGAAAAGGCGCGCAGTTCCCGACTCCAGACCGTCACACAGGTAAAGCAGGCATATTTCGCATGCCTTCTTGCCCGCGAGGTTCTGGAACTCAACAAGTTCTCTTATGAAAACGCCGTCCGCAACCTCGAACAGACCCAGAAGAAATACAATGCCCAGCGAGCCTCCGAGCTCGACCTCACCAGGGCAAAGACTTCCGTTGCCAACGCAATTCCAAGCGTCTACGACGCGGAAAGCAACGTGATACTATCCCTCTGGCAGCTCAAGGCCGTGATGGGTGTCGATCTGGAAGCAAACATCGACATTGCGGGTAAATTGAGCGACTGGGCCGGCCATATGCTCTACGACGCCACCGAACTCGGCAATATGGAACTTGACCGCAACTCTACGATGCGCCAGCTCGCCATCCAGGCAGAGCAGCTCGCCAGCACGATCAAACTTCAGAAGAACGCCAATATCCCAACCCTTGCGGCTTCTTTCTCATACACGGTCAATGCCATGACCAATGACTTCAAGTTCAGCGAGTACAACTGGAGCCCGTATTCTTTTGCAGGCCTGAGCCTCAGCATTCCGATCTTCTCTGGCGGAAAGCGTGCCACCGCTATCAAGCAGGCCAGGATTCAGGCTAATGAGCTTGATCTCCAGAAGGCAAACACCGAGCGTCAGCTCAAGATCAGCATACGACAGTATCTCAACACGATGGACACTCAGATGAAGAGCTATAATTCGGCTCTCAGCGCCATCGAGACGGCCGAGAAGGCTTTCGACATCGCGCAGAAGTCCTACCTTGTGGGACGCAGCACGCTCACCGACCTTGACTCTGCGGAGCTTGCCCTTATCCAGGCCAGGCTTTCCGCTTCCCAGTCGATATATTCGTTCATCTCTGCCAAGGCCGACCTTGAACAGGTCCTGGGCGCAGACTTCATCGATGACAACGGAAATGTTCAATTGAATAATACATATGACAATGAATAATATTTTGAAAATTACAGGCGCGGCCGCCGTACTTCTCTGCGCTGTCGCCTGCGGAAACAACAATGGTGGTGAAGAAGCCGCCGCCGGGGAAGTTAAGACACCTATAGTCGAGGTCGCCAGCGTGAGCAGGGAGAACGTGCCTTACGCCAATGTCTATTCATCGACCGTTCAGGCCAACATAGTCAACAACATCGCTCCTCAGAACGGAGCCCGCATCGTGAAGATCAACGCCGAGATCGGTGACTTCGTGTCCGCCGGCCAGATTCTGGCGGAGATGGACGGTTCCAACCTCGAACAGGCAAGACTCCGTCTGAAGAATTCAGAGGATGAACTCAACCGTGTAAAGCAGCTTTTTGACGAGGGCGGAATCTCGCAGTCCGACTTCGATGCACTCGAACTCAATTACAACGTGTCAAAAAGATCTTACGAGAACCTGCTTGAGAACACCGTCCTCCGTTCTCCGATTTCCGGTGTCGTAACAGCCCGCAACTATGACCGCGGCGATATGTACGGTATGAGCCAGCCGCTCTACACAGTGCAGCAGATTACTCCGGTCAAGCTTCTCGTGCCTATTTCAGAAAGCGACTACACCAAGGTGAAAAAGGGTGACAAGGTCACCGTCACCGCTGACGCCCTTCCTGGCAATTCCTATGTCGGTTCCATCGTCCGCATCTACCCTACGATGGATGCTGCGACCCATACCTTCAATGTCGAAGTGCAGGTGCGCAACGAAAAGCGTGAACTCCGTCCGGGAATGTTCGCGCGCGCTACCGTGGATTTCGGTTCCGTCGAGAATATCGTGATTCCTGACCAGGCGGCGGTCAAGATGCAGGGTGCCGGTACAAGGCAGGTTTTTGTACTCAATCCTGACAATACCGTAAGCATCAAGGTCGTGACTCTCGGCCGTCATTATGACAATAAATTCGAAGTCCTTGAGGGACTTGACGGCGATGAAACAATCGTTGTCAAAGGACATTCACTGCTCAGGGCTGGAGATAAAGTGGAGGTTAGATAATGAGCATTTACAAAAAAGCAGTCAACAACCCCGTTACCACCGCGCTGGTATTCATCGCGTGTATGGTATTCGGTATCTTCGCCCTCATCAAGACATCGATTGCGCAGCTGCCTGAATTCGAGGCCAACGTCATCATCGTGATGTCTTCGTATCAGGGAGCCAACGCGGCAGATATCGAAACGAACCTGACCAGGCCTCTTGAGAATGCGCTGAACAGTGTGGAAAACCTCAAGGAGCTCAACAGCCAGTCCAAGGAGAACATCTCGCTCCTGACTCTCCGTTTCGAGTACGGTATCGATATGGATGAGGCGACCAACAACGTCCGCGACAAACTTGGAATGATTACCAGTCAGCTCCCTGACGGGGCTTCGCAGCCTACCATTTTCAAGTTCAGCGCAGACGATATGCCTATCTTGACCCTGACCGCATCGGCAAAGGAAAGCTCCGCCGGTCTCGACAAGATTCTCGACGACCGTCTGGCCACACCTCTCGCCCGTGTGCCCGGCGTAGGTACCGTATCGGTTTCCGGTGCACCTACACGTGAGATTATGGTTTACTGCGACCCTAATAAGCTCCAGGCATACAATCTCAGTATAGCTACGGTCGCAGGCATTATCGGCTCCGAGAACCGCAACCTGCCTTCCGGCAATATCGATATCGGCTCCGAGACCTACACGCTGCGCGTGCAGAAGGAATTCAACGACCCGAGCGAATTGCTTGACGTAGTCGTGGGAACATCGTCCGGCCGCACCGTTTATCTCCGCGACGTGGCCTACATCCACGACGGCAACCAGGAGCGTGAGCAGGAGTCCTACACCAATGGTGAGCGTGCCGCGAGAATCACGATCCAGAAGCAGACGGGCGGCAATACCGTAAACATCATCAAGGGTGTGAAGAAGGAACTGAAGAAGATCGAAAAGGATCTGCCTTCAGATATACAGGTTGACATCCTCACTGATGGTTCCATTGAGATCATCAACACCATCAAGTCCCTTTTCGAGACCATCCTCATCACCTTCCTGGTGGTCGGATTGATAGTGTTCATATTCCTCGGAAGCTGGAAATCGACGGTTATCATCATCCTGTCGATCCCTATCGCCCTCCTTGCATCGCTCGTATATCTTTTTGCAACCGGCAATACCCTCAACATCGTATCAATGTCCGCCCTCGCGATTGCGATCGGTATGGTCGTGGACGATGCGATCGTTGTATTGGAAACCGTCACAAAACACATAGAAAACGGCGAGAAACCTAAGGAGGCGGCAATATATGGCACCGGTGAGGTAGGTATTTCGGTTATTGCATCCACACTCACAATGCTCTGCGTGTTCCTGCCTCTCACAATGCTGAGCGGTATGGCCGGCATAATGTTCAAGCAGCTCGGCTGGATCGTGTCAATCATCATGATCGTTTCCACTACAGCGGCACTCACGCTTGTCCCTATGCTCTGTTCACGCTGGCTCAAGTCTGATGTCAAGCACGGCAAGGCCTATATGGCGATCTTCGAGCCTATCAACAGATTCATCGACTGGATCAGCCGCGGCTATGGCCACGTCATCCGTTGGGCGACCAAGCGCCGCAAGCTCGTGATCTGGGGTTTCGCCGCAGTGTTTGCGCTTTCTCTGGTCGCATTCCTGCCGAGCATGAAGACGGAGTTCTTCCCTCGCGGTGACTCCGACCGTCTTTCTGCGACCATCGAACTTCCTATGGGTACCGCCCAGGAAGTGTCGCGTGAGTTTGCATTTGACATCTACGAAAAGGTCAAGGAAGCCGTGCCTGAAGCAAGCAAGATCAACGTTACCTTCGGTCAGGCCGATTCCGACAACCTCTTCGCCAGCATTCAGTCAAACGGTACGCACATCATATCGCTTACTCTCGCCATCGGCACCAGCAGCACACGTGACCGTACGTCTTCCGAACTGGCCGATGTCGTGCGCGACGTTCTTGCGCAGTATCCTGAAATCCGCAGAGCCACGGTGACTGAAGGTGGCGGCGGAATGGGCGGCGCTTCATCAGTCAAGGTTGAGGTTTATGGATATGACTTTGCCGAGACTGACGTCGTCGCCAAGGCGCTGCAGGCAGAAATGCTCAAGGACAAGAAGTCCTATGCTCAGGTCACGCTCAGCCGTGACGAATATACACCTGAATTCCAGATGGATTTCGACCGTACCAAGCTCGCGCTCAACGGCCTGAACTCATCCACCGCAGGTGCCGTATTCAGCGCAGCCATGAGCGGCCAGCTCGCATCCCTCTATCGTGAGGACGGTGAGGAGTACTATATCCGCGTACGCTATGCTCCGGAATTCCGCACCAGCGTCGAGGACCTTGAAAACATCATCGTCACGAATCCTGCCGGAAAGGCGGTCAGGATGAAAGAGCTCGGTACAGTAAAGGAAACCCTCGTGCCTCCTACAATCCAGCGCAAGGACCGTGAGCGTCTCATCACCATCACGGGCATAGTAGCCAAGAAGGCTTCGCTTTCCGATGCGGTCGAGTCTGCTCAGGAAATCATAGCCAGGACGGAAATCCCATCCACCATCCAGATCGAAATCGCGGGTGATTATGAGGACCAGCAGGAGATGTTCGGTGATATGCTTATCCTCATCATCCTCATCATCATCCTTGTCTACATGGTCATGGCGTCCCAGTTCGAGGACTTCCTCGCTCCGTTCGTCATCATGTTCAGTGTGCCGTTCGCAGCCACCGGCGTTCTGCTCGGATTCTGGGTTACAGGCACCGCGCTGGGTATGATGGCAATGATCGGTATCATCATCCTTCTCGGTATCGTCGTGAAGAACGGTATCGTGCTTATCGACTACACGATCATCCTGCGTGAAAGGGGAATGAACATCCGTGACGCATCAGTCACCGCAGCCCGCAGCCGTCTGCGCCCTATCCTTATGACAACCCTCACCACAGTTCTCGGTATGGTCCCTATGGCCATCGGTCATGGTGAAGGTGCGGAAATGTGGCAGTCTCTCGGTATAACGGTCTGCTGGGGTCTTACAATCTCAACTCTCATCACGCTTGTGCTTATCCCTGCGGTATATTGCGCATTCTGTATGAAGATGGATCAACGTAAACAAAAGAAACTTGCAAAATGAAAGCAGTATTCATAGCATATAACCAGGCTTACAACGAAGAGATCGTTGAAGTGCTGGAAAGCCTGAACCTTAGAGGCTATACAAGATGGATCGACGTTCAGGGGAAGGGCTCGTTCAATGGGGAGCCGCACCTTGACAACCACGCATGGCCGATTCTGAATCATGCTATCCTGGCTATGGTGAAGGACGAAAAGGTGGAGCCCATACTGGCGCAGATCAAGGCAAAGGATGAAGCCGCTCCGGACCTTGGGTTGAGGGCCTTCGTCTGGAATATTGAAAATTGCTATTAATTTTCGTATATTTGTATCCGTCGCCCATAAACAGGGCGGCGGATTTTTTATGGATAAGGTTATTACTCCCGTAAATCTTCAGGAAGTTCTTGACAGCTCGGCTGTCGTTCTCATTGACTTCTGGGCTTCCTGGTGCGGTCCGTGCCGCGTGCTTTCCCCAACGGTGGACGAGATCGCCGAAGAATATGCCAACCGCGTCATCGTCGCCAAATGCAACGTTGAGGACTGTGAAGACATCTCTATGCAGTACGGTATCCGCAATGTCCCTACGCTCCTGTTCTTCCGTAACGGAGAATTGGCTGAGAGACGCGTGGGCCTTGTGCAGAAACAGGAAATAGCATCAATTCTGGATTCATTACTTTAATTGAAATAATATGAAAAAACTTATTGTCGCAGCAGCTGCACTTCTCATTTCAGTCAGCTCATTTGCACAGTTCGGTGTCATTGCCGGACTTACATCATCAAAAACCGATTTCAAGTCAGCCCTCGCAGATTACAAGAACATCGCTCTCTATCACGTAGGTGTGACATACAAGATGTCCCTCGGCAACCTTGTCGCAATCCAGCCTTCCCTCATATACAATGTCAAAGGTACGAAGGTTGAGGAGGCCATCACAGGCGGCACCAGCCCATTTATCGAAGGCCAGTGGAAAACCGGATATCTTGAGCTTCCTGTTCAGGTTCAGGTAGGTTTCGGACTTGGTTCACTCGCCCGTATCTATGGATTTGCAGAGCCTTTCATCGGCCTTGCCGTTTCCAATACCGAGCAGTATTCAGGTGAAACGATCAGGAAGACCTGGGACAACATTTCCAGCAAGTTCGAGTATGGTGTAGGCCTTGGCCTCGGTGTGGAACTCTTCAGCCACCTTCAGGTATCTGCAAGATATTTCTGGAATCTCGGAAATGTCTACAATTTCTCCTGGTCTTCAATGACCGACGCGCCTAAGGGCAAGTGCAACGGTATCACCGCTTCTATCGCATACATCTTCTAATACCATATGATGGATAAAAAGGCGGTCTTTTTCTGCTCCGCCAGTTATACCATAGATCCTAAATACAATCAAGCTGCGCGGGAAGCTGTCCGCGCGGCTTGTTTGTCTGGATATGCCGCTGTATCCGGCGGAACGGTCAAGGGAACGATGGGCGAAATCGCCGATGAGATCGCCGACTGTGGCGGGTATCACATCGGTGTTATTCCACGCTTCATGCAGGATCTTCTGCATCCCCGCCTGAGCGAAGTCGTATGGACGGAAACGATGGCGGAGCGCAAGATGAAAATGCGTCAGGATGTCGATCTGGCCGTGGCTTTGCCGGGAGGTATAGGCACAATGGACGAGCTTATCGAGACGCTGGTCCTTGCCAAGCTGGGATTCTTCAAGGGCAAAATTGTCGCTTTCGGCCCGTATGGCTTCTATGAGCCGTTCCGAGCCCTTCTGGACCATTACGTTAACACGAATATGATGTCTCCGTTGGATCGCGACAGGGTAATCTTCGTGGAGACGATAGACGAATTCAAGAAAATCCTGTGTCAGTAAGCGAGATTCTGAAAATACTCGGACCGGAATGGGACAAGATGAGGGCATTGATGAGTGATGCACTCCACACTGACGTTGATCTGCTCAAGGAGACCAACGACAATATCCTCAACAATTCCGGCAAACTTCTGCGTCCGATTATCCTGCTTCTTACTGCGAAGGCCTGCGGCGAAATCACGGAAGATACCGTGCGTTTTGCGGCGGCTGTCGAGTTGTTGCACAATGCGACCCTGATGCACGATGACGTGGCGGACGAGAGTACGGAAAGGAGAGGGCGCCCGACTGTTGTCTCCCTGCTGGGACCGTCGGCCGCCGTTCTTGTCGGCGACTTCTGGCTTGCCAGAGCGGTTGAGTTGGTAATAGGGTCAAACGGGCATGGAAGGGTGGTGAAATTCCTTTCCAAGACTCTTACAGACCTTTCCGAGGGTGAGATGCTCCAGCTGGAGAAAGCCTCCCGCGCAGATACCGACGAACAGGCGTACTACCGCATCATATACTGCAAGACGGCCTCTCTGTTCGAAGCCGCGACGGCTGCGGCAGCTGATTCAGTGTGCGCTTCGGACGAGCTGTTCGAAGCGGCCTGCAATTTCGGGAAATATATGGGAATGGCATTCCAGATCAAGGATGACATTCTCGATTACGCCGGCACTGAGGAACTCGGCAAGCCGGTCGGGATAGACTTGAAGGAGCAGAAGATCACGCTCCCTCTTCTTGGCGCGCTCAAGAATTCGTCACGCGAAGAAGAGATCCGCGGCATGATCAGGGATATTCACCGCAATCCTGAAAATTGCGACAAGGTCCGCGATTTCGTGTGGGAAGAGAGAGGCATTGACTACGCCTCTGCAAGATTGGATGAATTCATAGAAAAGGCAATTTCCGCTCTCGATCTTTTCCCGGACAGCCTTGCAAAGGATTACCTTATTGAAATAGCGCAATTTAACGCTTTCAGAAAAGCATGACGTATTCTCAGGTGCAGGGTCTTGACCAGATGAAGTCAGCGCTCGCCGGAATGGTGGACGCCGGCCGTGTGCCTCACGCCATCCTTTTCCACGAAGACGAAGGGGGCGGCGCTTTCCCGCTGACCCTCGCTTTCCTGCAGCATCTATACTGTCCGAACCGGAACGCTTCCGATTCCTGCGGCGTATGTCCTTCATGCAATAAGATATCCAAACTGATCCATCCCGACGTCCATTTCATTTTCCCTACGGCGTCCAAGATGCTCTCGCTGGATTATATGGACAGGTTCCGCGCTCTCGTTCAGGAAAACCCGAGTTTCACTTCGTCCGAGCTGCTGGATGCGCTCGGAATCGACAGCAAGAATTCCGTGATCGCTGTCAGCGAGGCAAAGTCTCTGTTGGACAAGCTCTCGCTGAGCGCACTTGAGGGGGGATACCGCGCGGTTGTGATTTACCTCCCGGAGAAAATGAACCAGGAGACTTCCAACCGTCTTTTGAAGATGATAGAGGAGCCTCCGCTGAAAACGCAGTTCGTGCTTATAACACATTCTCCGGAGAAGGTCATTCCGACCATTATCTCCCGCTGCCAGCGTATACGTGTGGCGCCGGAGGGCGTCGCGCGTATGGTGGAGTTTGCCGAGCCTGAACTGCTCGACGACCTCATGGCCGCGCTGGTTTCCAGGAATCTGCCGGCCGCACTTGACGCGGGCGAGAGGATTGCGGCTCTGCCGTCGCGTGAAAGTGCAAAAGCTTTTTGTAAATTTGCAGCTGACGCGATGCGTCAGATTTTCCTGCATCAGCAGGGACTCGCGCAGATGGCCGTCCCGGACGGACACTACGCCGAATGGGCGGCAAAGTGCCGCAAAACGTTTCCGCGCCAGGCGCTGGAAGCTCTCAGCAGAGCCGGGACACTGATAGACAGGAACGTGAATTCAAAGATACTTTTTACCGATCTTGTTGACCGGTTGTATATGAATATATGAGCAATACAGATAACGAAAGCATACAGTTCGACTGTTTCCGCGGATGTGCGGTGACGCACGACGAAGAAACCGGAGAAACCAATTGCGCGTATCGCGTCGGCTGCTGCAAGCTGGGCGACCGCAACTGGCTGAAGGACGCCAACGACGGCACCTGTCCGAATTTCTTCGAAGTCCGTTTCAAGAACACCCGCAAGGGAATATATGTCAATGACTCTCCGCAGAGCATCCATCAGGGGGATCTGGTGATCGTCGAGGCCACCAACGGCCAGGATCTCGGCATAGTCACGCTCGAAGGCCCTATCGTCCTCCGTCAGATGAAGTCGAGAGGCATGGACCCTGAGACTGCAGGACTCAAGAAGATTTATCGCAAGGCGCGCCAGACCGATATAGAGAAGTGGCAGATGGCCATAGCCAGGGAGCAGGACACAATGATAAAAGCCCGTCGCATAGCCGCCGAAATGGGGCTCGAAATGAAGATTGGCGACGTGGAATTCCAGGGTGACGGTACGAAGGCGATATTCTACTACATCGCGGACGGTCGCGTTGATTTCCGCCAGCTCATCAAGGTGTTCGCGGAGGAATTCAAGATCAGAATCGAAATGAAGCAGATCGGCGCCCGCCAGGAGGCCGGCCTCATCGGAGGCCTCGGAGTTTGCGGCCGCGAGCTCTGCTGCGCCAACTATATCACTTCTTTCCAGAGCATATCGACTGCTGCGGCACGCTGCCAGGATCTCTCGCTGAATCCGCAGAAACTTGCCGGCCAGTGCGGCAAGCTGAAGTGCTGCCTGAATTATGAGGTTGCGAACTATCTGGACGCCCAGTCACGAATCCCGAAGGTCAGCGAACCTCTGGAATTCAAGGACGGTCTTGCCTATCTGCGCAAGACGGACATCCTTCAGGAGGTGATGTATTTCTCTTACGACAAGAATTCAGATGCGAACCTCTATCCTCTGGATGCTTATGACGTGCGTGAAATCATAAAGATGAACAGGAACGGCATAAAGCCGGAATCGCTCCGCGAAGAGCCGGAGCCGGCGGCTCCGGAGTTCGTCTCCGCAGTCGGTGACGACAGCATAAGCCGCTTCGATTCTCCTAAAAAGAAGAAGTCGCGCGGCGGCCGCAACAACCGCAACCGCGGACGCGGCGGAAAGCCTGGCCAGGGAGGCCGCGGCGGGCAGAAGAAACCTTCAGAATAATGGCATCCGGCAGACTGGTGACGATGATTGCGGCTGCGGCGTTTTCGCTGTTGCCGTATGCGTGCACGCCGGTCAGCGGATACGAACGCTTCATCAGGGAAGGCAACGCCGAAGGGGGAGTGTATTCGTTTGCCGTTCCGTTCGGTGATTCGCTTGCCACTTATTCCATATCTTTCTTCACCAGAGTTGACACGCCGCGGAGCAAGGTGCTGGAAGATGCCGTGAGACTTGATGTCACCTGGACGTCACCTTCCGGCAAAACGGCCGGAGAGACGGTTTATATGGATGCCTCGAAAGAGGTGGAAACTTACAGGAGCGGTGTGGCGCCCGGGGAAACCGGTGACTGGAAGATTGAGGTCCGGGTGCAGGATGCGCCACCGGGTTTCAGAGGACTCGGGATAATCAGCAGACAGGATGGGACACGATAAGCTTAGGAAATTCGCAGAGAACGAGACCTTCTCCTGTCTCGTCCAGCCTTCGTCCGAGGAGCTGCTGGCCGATGGCTATTTTGCGCTGAAGGACCACTTGATGAAAGGGCGGTGGAAGGACTTTTTCAAGAATGACAACCCCATTGTCCTTGAGCTGGGCTGCGGCAAGGGCGAGTATACGATCGACCTTGCGCAGAGAGATCCGTCAAAGAATTATATCGGTGTCGACATCAAGGGAGCGCGCTTGTGGAAGGGCGCGAAATATGCAACCGAACACGCATTGTCCAATGTCGCCTTCCTGCGTACCAGAATAGAATTCATCCGTGCGTTTTTTGCAAGCGATGAGGTCTCCGAGATATGGCTTACCTTCTCCGATCCGCAGCACCGCCGCGAAAACGCCCGCCTCAGCTGTCCGCTTTTCCTTGAGAGATACCGGACTTTTCTTAAAGAGGGGGGGCTTGTTCATCTCAAGACTGACTCCCGCTTCCTCCACGAATATACCAAGGCCGTCTGTGCTGAAAATGGTTTGAAAGTGCTGGCGTGTACAGAGGATCTGTATGGTTGCGAGGATGTAGGATTCATCGGGGACAGGCCTGAACTCCGTGAAGTGCAGACTTTTTACGAGAGCATGTTTCTCGAACAGGGATATAAAATCAATTATCTTGCCTTCTGTCTCGACAAGGACGGCCCGATGGAGAGTCCCGCATCCTTTGATGCGGAATACTGGCGTTCGGTAGAGGGCCCCCGGCAGCTTTTCGGACGCGATACCGCAGAGACGCGCAGGCAGAAATTACATTCTGAAGAATGATGAAGTGGTTGTTGATATTTCCTGTCTTATGGGGCGGCAGTGCCACTCCTGAGATGACCAGGGCGGATTTCTGGCCGGCATCCGATGAAATCGTGATGACCCGGGAACAGATATCGGCGTACAATGCAGAGCTGGTTGAAGAGGGCGACCTTGACCTCGTTGACATCTGCTCGGCCGGGCGTATGGTCGGCGGAAGCGAGGTGCGCAGTTCCATCTGCCAGTACAGCATTCCGCGTTCATACAGATATTTCGACGAGTCCAGAATAACCAATGCCGCAAAAAAGAGGATTCTCGCAAACCGCGACCTTGACGGAGTTAAAGCCGATGTGTTCGTTGAATACGGAATAATCACCACGCCGGCAGATCTGCGCAGCTTTCCTACCGCGACGACCTGTACCGCTGACGGCATTACAAGCGGAAGCCTGTGTTTCGACGATTTCCAGCAGACGCATCTCTGGCTCGGCGAAGGTGTGCTCATATGGCACGAATCGGCCGACGGCAAATGGTACTACGTCCGCGGTCGCAACTATGCCGGATGGGTTGAAGCGGCCAACATAGGCCGCTGCAACAGGGATGAGATGGTCCGTTATGTCAGGAGTCCGCGTTTTGCGGTCACGCTCGAACAGAAACTCGTGACCGTTGCCGGGCGTGAAATGCGCCTTATGATGGGCACCAGACTGGCGAAGGATGAAAACGGCGCAGTGCTTGCGCCCGTTCGCCGGGAGGACGGCACGCTTTCGCTGGTGCCGTCGGAAATCGACATCGAGATGTCGGACGGATATCTGCCGTACACCACGGCCAATGTGTTGAAACTGGCGTTCAAGCTGCTCGGCACGCCATACAGCTGGGGTGGTGCGGAAGGTTATAACGATTGCTCGGCGACTCTGCTTTCGGTTTACTATTGCTTTGGAATAGAACTGCCGCGCAACAGTTCCAGCATGAAGCACATGGACCGGAACAATCACAAGACGGCGGAAGGCCCCGTGGACTACGCCTCACTGCTGCCGGGCAGCATTGCTCTTGTGCCCGGCCATGCTATGATGTACATAGGCTGCATTGATGGTGAACCATATATCCTGCACGATGTAAATGCTTTGTACTCAAAGGATCTGGTTAAGGATCAAAGAAGCGTTACACTGGTCTCTTCCTGCAGTGACATCTACCGCAAGACTGGTCTTTCATATACCGGGGCTTTCACGAATCTGATAGAAGTCAGGTAGCGGCGACGCGTAGAAACTCGTTCTGCGGCTCAAACTTAATTCACGCATCTAATTCACGCTTCAAACTTAATTAAGTTTGAGCAGTATATCCATTCTATCCCCCTAATCTTCGTGCAAAGATCAAACATATGTGTAAATTTGGTTATGTTTGATGATGGCAACCATTTAATGTGCGTCAAAAGGCTTCCGTTATCAAACTTAATTAAGTTTGATAACGGGGAGGGAGGGGAATATTATTGCATATTTCTAATGATTTCAATTAAAGGTAGATGAACGGTGGTTGCGATTTGCTTATAAGTGCTTACGTATTTTTGTCTCAGCCGCCTCGCGATGATTATTCTTTGTTCTGAATTCAGATTCTTAACAGATTTCTCGTGAAAAATCTCTTCGCAAAGTTCCATACAAGCAATTCTCATTTCCTTGTTTTCCAGGCTGATTCCTCTGGCTTTGGCCATACGGTTAACTACTTTGTCATCAATTTTTCTGGCCATCAATGCCCTATACGCGTTTGGAGAGCCTAATATTTCTTCTGCTTTCTTAACAGCAACATAATTTTCTGGAAGTATTATTCCATTGCAGACATACCAGTCCTCCGGTATATCCAAGGTGGTCCTGAAGAGTTTGCCTCTTTTCCATTTGTTAAAATCTTTGACTTGATATAGTGGTTTTATTTCGCCCTGTTTTGTCGTTCTCCATATTGATGGAATTCCATTGCTCCTGAAGTACATTGAGCCTGTACCCCACAAGTAATCATAGGGCATAACCTTCTTTCCGTCCTTTGTCGGTTGAATGACACAGTAGGCTATTTCATATTTCAAAACTATTACTGATGCGTTAATTTTTTAGTCAAATAAATTTAGTTCTTTGTCATTTTGA
>JAUNNZ010000011.1 GCA_030537315.1 Bacteroidia bacterium | reverse complement strand
GACTTATCTGACACTCAATATGAATTGAAGGGGCTTTCGAGCCCCTTCTTTTTTTGCTTGGCACAAGACATAAAAAATGCTCCCGCCTTCGTGAGAGGGCGGGAGCATCAATTTATTTCAGTGTAGATTACTGCTCGTCAGGAGTGTTGCCATAGTCCGGCTGAGGGCCGCCCTGAGGGCCTCCCTGGCCGGCGTTAGGGTCAAAGCCACCCTGCGGGCCCTGAGGACCGGCCTGGCCGGCCTGAGCGGCCTTTGCCATATCTTCTGAAGCAGCGTGCCAGGCAGCTTCGAGCTCAGCGTTGTATTTCTCGATTGCAGCGAGGTCCTTAGCCTCTACAGCCTTCTTGAGCTCAGCGCAAGCTGACTCGATGGCAGCCTTCTTCTCTGCAGGAATCTTGTCGCCGTACTCCTTGAGGTTCTTCTCGGTCTGGAAGACCATTGCGTCGGCATTGTTGATCTTGTCAACCTTTTCCTTCTCTGCCTTGTCGGCCTCTTCATTTGCCTTGGCTTCGTCGCGCATACGCTGGATTTCATCGTCTGAAAGACCAGATGAAGCCTCAATGCGGATGTGCTGCTCCTTGCCTGTCGACTTGTCCTTCGCGCTTACTGAAAGGATACCGTTGGTGTCGATGTCGAAGCTGACCTCGATCTGAGGTATTCCGCGAGGTGCAGGTGCAATGCCGTCGAGATGGAAGACACCGATCTGCTTGTTGTCCTTTGCCATCGGGCGCTCACCCTGGAGGACACGGATCTCAACTGAAGGCTGGTTGTCGGCTGCGGTTGAGAACACCTGCTCCTTATGTACAGGGATGGTGGTGTTGCTTTCGATAAGCTTTGTCATAACGCCGCCGAGGGTCTCGATACCGAGTGAAAGCGGAGTGACGTCGAGGAGGAGGACATCCTTCACGTCGCCTGCGAGCACACCGCCCTGGATTGATGCACCGATAGCGACGACTTCGTCAGGGTTTACGCTCTTGTTTGGCTCCTTGCCGAAGAAATCCTTGACGAGCTCCTGGACCTTCGGGATACGGGTTGAACCGCCGACGAGGAGAACTTCGTCAATTTCTGAAGCACGGAGATGGGCATCCTCGAGGGCCTTGCGGCAAGGCTCGATGGAGCGGCGGAAAAGATCGTCGCAGAGAGCCTCGAACTTGGCGCGGCTGAGTGATTTTACGAGATGCTTAGGCATACCGTCAACGGCAGTGATGTATGGAAGATTGATCTCTGCGCTTGCGGCGTTTGAGAGCTCGATCTTAGCCTTCTCGGCGGCCTCCTTAAGGCGCTGGAGGGCCATAGGATCCTTCTTGAGGTCCATTCCTCCGTTCTCGGAAGCGAATTCGTTTGCGAGCCAGTCGATGATGGCCTGGTCGAAATCGTCACCTCCGAGGTGGGTGTCTCCATTGGTTGACTTGACTTCGAAAACGCCGTCACCAAGCTCAAGGATGGAGATATCGAAGGTACCGCCGCCAAGGTCATAGACTGCGACCTTCATATTCTTGTTCTTCTTGTCGAGGCCATAAGCGAGAGCTGCGGCTGTAGGCTCGTTTATGATGCGCTTGACATCGAGACCTGCAATCTTGCCGGCTTCCTTTGTAGCCTGACGCTGTGAGTCGGAGAAATATGCAGGGACTGTGATGACAGCCTCAGTGACATCCTGACGGAGATAGTCCTCAGCGACCTTCTTCATCTTCTGGAGAATGACAGCCGAAATCTCCTGCGGAGAATACATACGGCCGTTGATATCGACGCGTGGAGTGTTGTTCTCGCCGCGGACCACCTTATAAGGTACACGGGAGACTTCCTTGTCAACCTGGTCATAGGTCTCACCCATAAATCTCTTGATGGAGAAAATGGTGTTGTGAGGGTTGGTGATGGCCTGGCGCTTTGCAGGAGAACCTACTTTGCGCTCGCCATTGTCGGTAAAGCCGACGACGGACGGAGTGGTGCGAGCACCTTCGTCATTGATGATAACGGTAGGCTGGTTGCCTTCCATAACGGCTACACAGGAGTTTGTGGTGCCGAGGTCAATTCCTATAATCTTTCCCATAATATTTGATATTTTGTTGTTTCTGAAAAATGTTTCCGAAAGCACCTCCACCAATCCTGTGCCACTCGAACAATTGTGACAATTTGTCACTATCTTTGCATTATGGAATATAGAGAACTGGCTGCTGAAGAGTATCAGGATCTTGAATCAAGGATACTCTACGAAGACAATCACCTGATGGTTGTCAACAAAAAGGTGGGAGAAATAACCCAGGGTGACAAAACCGGCGACGAATGCCTCGCAGAGGCCTACAAGGCCTTTATAGCCCAGCGCGACGGCAAGCCCGGCAAGGTATTCATGGGCATTCCCCACAGACTTGACAGGCCGGTCAGCGGCATATGCATTCTTGCAAAGACGTCCAAGGCTCTTGAACGTCTGACCGCAATGTTCCGCGAAGGCGAAGTGCATAAAACATACTGGGCTCTCTGCTGCGCAAAGCCGGAACCTGCGGAAGGCCATCTGGAAGACTGGATGACACGCAACGAAAAGCAGAACAAGTCATACGTCGTCGACGGCAGGCGCGAAGGTGCCAAGCTGGCAAAGCTCAACTACAGGTTCCTTACGAGCACCGAGCGCTATCATCTGCTGGAAGTCGAACTGCTCACCGGCCGCCATCACCAGATCCGCTGCCAGTTGAGCCATCTGGGCTGCATCATCAAGGGCGACCTGAAATATGGCGCACCGCGCTCAAATCCGGATGGCGGCATATGCCTGCACGCCCGCAAGGTCAGTTTCCTGCATCCTGTAAAGAAGACTGAAATGGAGATACTGGCGCCTGTACCCCACAGCTGGAAGGGCGTGTCCGGGACTCCAGCCTGATCTTTGCGAGCAACTCGCTCGGAGTGAGATTCATATTCAATTTGAAAGCCATATTGAACGTGACCACGGTATGGAATCCGCTCATCGATGCCAGTTCCGCCACCCTCAGATGCGGATCCTGCTTCATAAGCTCCACAGAGTACATTATCCTGTAATAGTTGACAAACTGACAGAAATTCCGGCCTGAAAAAACGTTGATGGTCTTCGACAGATAGGACTTGTTGGTATATACCGACGCCGCCATATCCGACAGGCTGTATTCATCATCCAGGAACGGCTTCTTGTTTTCCATCAGCGCCACGACCTTTTCGTAGAGTTTGTTCATCTTCACTGTTTCATCTTCAGATTCATCGTGTATCGTGACGGCTGGCATCATCCCACGTATCGTGTTCTTGATCTTCTTCTCTTTCCCCGAGTCGAGGAATGCCGTGCTGCCAAGGAAAGAGCGCAGCAGCAGGACAGCATATAATGCGGCCAGGGATGCGGTCATCACCAGCATCAGAGCAACACTCCCGATGGAATCAGCCATGATCAGGAACGAGCAGAAAACAAAATAGAGCAAAAGATACAGCCAACGCGCATCAGACTCAACCATATGCCAGGCCTGCTCGGGCCGGAAGATGTCGCGCACATTCCTGTACTTGGCAAACAGCCTTATGCCCAGGGCACAGGCAAGTGACAAAACAACGAGCGGCAATATGATTACCGTATTATCAATGAACACAGCTGCTGCCGCCGGCAATGCAGCGCCCGGAAGTGCACAATGCAGCGACACATCGACATCTTCGCCTTGAACAGGCAGAAGAAATGCCACGGCATCCGCCGCAGCCAGCCCCACGCCGAAATCCAATGCCGTGACAGGCATACGTGAAACGAACCACCTTACAAACAGGAATGCAGCAGCCGACACGGCTGAGAGCAGCTTGATGCAATAATGCTTAGACCAAATCAACCTTTTCATACAATAGTACCTTTTGAACAAATATATGAAAAGGCCCCCATTGTCAGGGGGTCTGACAGGGGGTCTAACCTGATATTAAAAAAAAGTTTGTAAAAACAACTATTGGTCAGCCTTGCGCTTCGTCCTGCCCTTGATCTGGTCAAAACCTTTCCCATACACGCCGGTAACGGAATTGATTGACAGGAATGCGTCAGGGTCAATTACTTTTATCCTGCGGAGAAGGATGTTCAAATCAGTTTTTCTGGTAATGACCATTATGACTTCCGTGCTTTTCTTGGTGTACCAGCCCTTGCCGTCAAGGACAGTCACTCCCCTGTGCAGCTCGTGAGTTATCACATCGGCGATCTCTTCATATTTCCGCGACAGGACAAAAACCTGCACAGACTGCTTGGAGCCGGCCAGATAATAGTCCAGCACCGTACTGCACAATGCCACCAGAATGAAACCATACACCACCGTCGTGACTTTTTCAGGCCATGGAACAAGGTCTCCCGCAGCGGTATATGAAGGCACCAGCATGGATGACAGGATGATGACGACATCCATCATCAGGATCATACGGCCGGGAGACACATTACGGTATTTGTTCACTATGAGCGCGATGATATCCGTACCGCCGGTACTGCCGCCCTGGGACATTGACATTCCGATTCCAATGCCTATCATTATACCGCCCATGATCGTACTCATTAGTTTTCCGTTATCAACGGCGAGTATCTGAGTTATCTCTGCAGGGATTATCGCCTGGAAGAGGTTCAATCCCAGCGAAGCGATGACAGTGGCATAGATGGTCTTGCCGCCGAAATTCTTTCCCAGAGTGAACATTGCGAGTACAAGAAGAACGGCATTGACAGCAAAGTAAGTATAGCCTATCTTTATGGTACCGTGAGTCGCATACTGCACAACCGCGGCAGCGCCGGAAACGCCTCCGCCTACGAGATTGTTAGGCACAAGAAAAATGCTCCATCCAAGCACATAGAGAAGGATTCCCAGAGTGATGAGAGCATACTCTTTCAAGAATACAAGCACTGCTTTCTTATTCATCCTTCTTCTTTTTTATCCGTACTCCGGTCTTGATTTCATCAAAGCCCTCGCCATATACGCTGTTGGTCTTGGAAACCGACATGAATGCCCGCGGATCAACGTCCTTGATAACCCTTGAAAGAGAAGGGAACTCCTTTTGGTTGATAAGGATGAGAAGCACGTTCTTGTCCCTCTTCGTGAACCACCCCTGCGCCTTCAGCACCGTCACGCCGCGGCCCATATTGTTTATGATATGGTCAGCGATCTCGACATATTTGTCCGAGAACACCAGCAGCTGATATGAAGATTTCTTACCGCCCACAACCATATCGATCATCAGAGAGAAGGTGACGAGCTCGGTAAGTCCATAGCACATATCGGAGAAGCACTTTTCCGGGAGGAAAAGAAGAAGCGAGCAGACTATAAGGTCAGATACAAGGAATGCCGTGCTGAGCGATACGGGCCAGTATTTGTTGACCATGAGCGCCACGATGTCGGTACCTCCCGTGCTGCCTCCATAGCGGAGCACAAGGCCGATTCCCGTCGCTTCAAGCACACCTGCGATAATAGGGATGAGCACGGTCTCCTGGACAAAGAAGAAGGACCCGTCGATACAGTGAAGCGCGGTCAGCTTTTCAAGAACTCCCATCGCGACGGATGACATCACGATGCAGTAAATGGTCTTGAAACCGAATCCTATGCCCATTGCGGCCACTGCGATCAACACAAGCAGCGCATTCAGGACAAAATATGAATACTGAGCCTGAATAAAACCGCCTGTGGCATACTGGATAACGGTACAGAGACCCATCATTCCGCCGGCAGACATGCCGTTCGGAATCATGAACCCTTCCCACGAGAGGCCGAAAATGAAGCAGGCAAGCGTGAGGATGAGATATTCCTTGATGAGTTGTCCTACCTTCGAGTTTAACATTACTTGAGAACTATGTTGATGATTCTGCCAGGGACGACGATTACCTTGACTATGTTCTTGCCCTCAACGTATTTAGGGGTCTGCTCATGAGCGCGCACGGCAGCTTCCACATCAGCCGGAGATGCGCTCTTAGGCATATCGATGGTGAAGCGCATCTTGCCGTTGAACTGAACCGGATATGTGACGTTGTCCTCGGCCGCATACGCAGCTATGAATTCAGGGAACTTCGCATAAGTCACGGTATCTTCATTGCCGAGCCTGTGCCAGAGCTCCTCTGCGATATGAGGCGCGAACGGTGACAGAAGAACCACCAGAGGCTCGAGAATCTCTTTCTTTGAACATCCGGCAGCGGTAAGGTCGTTGATCGCAATCATAAATGCGCTGATAGTGGTGTTGTATGAGAAGTTCTCGATGTCCGACTGCTCCTTGCCTATGAGTTTGTGCAGTATCTTCAATTCCTCAGGCGAAGCCTTTTCGTCCTTCACGATCCATTCTTCACGGTCCCAGAACAGTCTCCAGAACTTCTTGAGGAAACGGTTCACACCGTCAATACCCTTGGTATCCCACGGCTTGCTCTGCTCGAGAGGTCCGAGGAACATCTCATAAAGACGCAGCGTGTCAGCACCGTAAGTGTCGCAGATGACATCCGGGTTGACAACGTTGAACATACTCTTGCTCATCTTTTCGACAGCCCATCCGCAGACGTATTCGCCATTCTCAAGGATGAACTCCGCGTCGGCGAACTCAGGCCTCCAGGCCTTGAACGCCTCAAGGTCGAGCTTGTCATTGCGGACTATGTTGATGTCGACGTGGATCTCCGTGGTCTCGTAATCTTTCTTGAGGCCGCAGGAAACGAACTTGTTGGTACCTACAATGCGATATACGAAATTCGACCGGCCCTGGATCATACCCTGGTTGATGAGCTTGCGGAAAGGCTCGTCTTCGCAGATATAGCCGAGATCGAAGAGGAACTTGTTCCAGAAGCGGGAATAGATGAGGTGGCCGGTAGCGTGTTCGGTACCGCCGATATAGAGGTCGACATCGCGCCAGTATTCGTCGGCGGCCTTGCTTACAAGCGCGTCCGCATTGTGGTTGTCCATATAGCGGAGGTAGTAGGCGGAAGATCCGGCGAAGCCCGGCATAGTGCTGGTTTCCAGCGGATATCCCTTGTATGTCCAATCCTTTGCGCGAGCAAGCGGAGCCTCACCGGTAGGCTTGTATGAATCGATTTCAGGAAGTGTGAGAGGCAGGTCTTTCTCATCTACCGGATACGGGATGCCGTCCTTGTAGTAGATCGGGAACGGCTCGCCCCAGTAGCGCTGGCGCGAGAAGATGGCGTCGCGCAGACGATAGTTCGTCTTGCGGCGGCCGATGCCCTTCTCCTCCACATAGTCCTTCGCGGCCTCGATGGCCTGCTTCACGTCAAGGCCATTGAGGAAACCGGAATTGCACATCTTTCCCTCCTTGGCATCAAAGCTCTCCTCGGACACGTCGCAGCCCTCGATGATAGGTATGATAGGGAGCCCGAACTTCTTCGCGAAAGCATAGTCGCGGCTGTCGTGCGCAGGCACGGCCATGATGGCGCCGGTGCCATAACCGGCAAGGACATATTCGGAAATCCATACAGGCACCTTTTCGCCTGTTACAGGATTGATTCCGTAGGAGCCGGAGAACACGCCGGTGACGGTCTTGGTCTCGGCGATGCGCTCGCGCTCGGTCTTTGTCTTCACATACTTCAGATATTTCTCGACTTCCTCTTTCTGTTCCGGTGTCGTAAGCTGCCCGACAAGGTCGCTTTCCGGCGCAAGAACCATGAAGGTCACGCCGTAAATCGTATCGACACGGGTCGTAAAGATGGTGACAGGCATTTCCTTGTCTCCGCAAACTGTATTGAAGACCATTTCCGTGCCTTCTGAGCGGCCTATCCAGTTGCGCTGCATCTCCTTGAGGGAATCGGTCCAGTCGAGCTTCTCGAGGCTGTCAAGCAGGCGTCCCGCATACGCGGAAACGCGCAGCTGCCACTGCGTCATTTTCTTCTGTTCCACAGGGAAACCTCCGCGCACGCTGAGGCCGTCCTTGACTTCGTCATTTGCGAGAACGGTGCCGAGTCCTTCGCACCAGTTGACGGATGTCTCGCCCTGGTATGCGATTCTGTATCGCATGAGGATGTCTGACTTCTCCTTCTCGGAAGCCGCTTTCCAGGCGGCCGGAGTGACATCCTCGTAACCTTCGGTTTCGAGGCGGGCGACGAGCTCGCTGATCGGGCGGGCCTTGTCCTGAGCCGGGTCATACCAGCTGTCGAACATCTTCAGGAAAGCCCACTGCGTCCATTTGTAGAACTCAGGGTCACAGGTGCGCACCTCCCTCTCCCAATCATAGGAGAATCCTATGCGGTCGAGCTGTTGGCGGTAGCGGTTGATGTTCGTGGTGGTCGTGACTTCAGGATGCTGTCCGGTCTGTATGGCATACTGCTCGGCGGGAAGGCCGAAGGCATCGTAGCCCATCGGATGAAGCACGTTGAATCCCTTGAGGCGCTTGTAGCGCGAATATATGTCGCTGGCGATGTAGCCGAGAGGATGACCCACGTGAAGACCCGCGCCTGACGGATACGGGAACATATCCAGCACGTAATACTTCGGTTTTGAAGCGTCCTCCTTCACCTTGAATGTCTTGTGGGAGGCCCAATACTCCTGCCACTTGCTCTCGATAGATTTAAAATCGTATTCCATTTTTATTTTCTGTTTTTTCTCTTTTCCAATCTGAATTCGACGTATATCGACAACGAGCACTTGACCTTCTGCCCGCGCACCTTCGCAGGCTTCCAGTCAGGCGATGCGTTCACAATGCGGAGCGCCTCCTCGTCCAGGTCGGGGTCCACGCTCTTGGTGACCCTGGCATCACATACCTTTCCTTTTTCATCGATTACGAAATCGACCTGAACGGTGCCCTGAATGCCTTCGCGAAGCGCATCCTCGGGATATTTCAGGTAAACGTAAACCCACCTCGAAAGGAAAGTCTTCGGGTCCGGGGAGCCGAGGAACAAAGGCTTGGTGTCACACTCATGCCAAGGCACGATCTCTCTGTCGAAGAGCCTCTTTTCAAGAATCTCATCAGGCCTGAAGGCAAGTTTGCGGCCGTTCACCAGTTCGAGTGACAGGTTGTAGATATATTCCAGCTCGCGCTCCATATCCTCATACTGGATGATGGACGCGGTATCTTTGCTGCTGTTGTATTCCGGATACATCCCGGTTGTGAAGAACACTGACGGGATCTCCTTGTCGTAGAAGCTCCTGTGGTCAGACATTACAGGCTCCTTTGCCACCACCTGCGGCTGGATTGGCTGCAACGTGTTCTTCATCGCTTCTATCACATTGTTGAGTTCCGCATTGGATGCCGTGTATGCATAGAAACCATTGGAAGCGGTTCCGAGCATATCAAGATTGATCATAGCATCAATGTTTTCGGCATCATCGAACGCCCTGTTGAGAAAATACCATGAGCCGGCATTCATCTCGAGGGATGAGCCGAACGCGATCAGAAGGACAGAGCGCTTCAGGAGCACCTGGTTCGTGGCGAGACGGCGGCCGAGCTCGATCAGCATGGCAAGACCGCTGGCGTTGCCGTTGGCGCCGTAGTACGTGTGCTCGACGGCCTCGCCGTTCACCGTTGTACGGCCCGTGCCGAGGTTGTCGAGGCGCGCGCCTATGACTATGTATTTGTTTTTCTGCTTCTTATCATATCCCGGGATATACCCGATGACGTTGCGCGAGGTGAGCGTATCCCCGGACTGCTGCTTCATCCCGAAGAAATCCCCTTCGGAACCGGACAGCACATCCACGCCACAGGCCTTGAGAGCATCCGTGACATATATCGCGGCTTCGCGTTCGCCCTCGGAACCGGCCTTGCGCCCTTCCATCGCGGCGGACGAAAGGAACCCGACATGCTCCTTCAAGCGGGTGACGGTCTCGCTTTCAAAGAGGTCGAGGTAACTGTCATCCCTGTACTGCGCTTGCGCCTGGAAGGCGACCAGCATAAGGAGGGGCAGAAGAAGACGCTTCATGGCTAACGTTTGATATCCAGAATCCAGACGTCTTCCGGACAGAATTTCTCCTGTTTGATCTTTACCAGCGACTCATAGACGTCGACCAGCCTGTCGGACGGATTCAGGGCGACTGCGGTAAAGCCGTTCTTGTAGTTGATGAGCTTGGCGTCGTAACCCTTTCCCTTCGCGGTGGCGCAGAGTCTGTCGGCATTTTCCTTCGTATAGAACGAGCCGATGATGATGTAATAGCGGTTGCCCAGGGTACTCTTTACGTCATCAGACACCTGACGGCCTTCAAGGATGGTGCTGTTGAGACCGGCGAGGGAATCCAGAACTGCAAGGGAGTCTGCTTCACTTTTCTGCTGAATGGATTTCAGGGAATCGATGACAGCCTGTCTGGCACCTTCCGCCTTTTCGACAATCGCCCTTTTCGCCTCGATCTGATCAGACGTAGGACGGCCGATTATCGAGCGAAGGAAGTCACATCCGGTTACTAGAGTAACCGTGAACACAAAAACTAGTATTACAAGAGCCTTTTTCATAGAAATGCAAATTTAATAAAAGTTTTATATTTGCAGTCCATAATGCGCAAGTCATTTTTCATATCAGTCCTGCTGCTTCTGGCATTCTGCACGGAAATGTCAGCACAATGGCCGTCTGAAAAGTACCGCGTACCATTCCCGAAGCCGATAAAGAACACTCCCGACACGGTCTCAGTATATATCATCGGCGACGTGATGATGCACTCCAAGCAATTCCCCCGCGACCACAAGAAATTCTTCAAGAATGTCGCAGGCCATATGCGTGAGGCCGATATCTTCATCGCCAATATGGAACTCACCCTCGCCGGTCCTCCGTACACCGGATACCCGGCCTTTTCCAGCCCGGAATACATCGCGGACTATATGGCTGACGACTGCGGATGCGATGTCTTCCTGACGGCAAACAATCACGTACTGGACAAGGGTTGCAAAGGCCTTGCCAGGACACTTGGCATATACGACGAACTTTCCGAAACTTTCGGAATCAGCTATACCGGCTGCGCCATCAACCAGAGCCAGCGCGAGCTCAACTATCCTCTTATGCTTTCCCGCAAAGGCATCAACCTGGCGATCATAAACTGCACATACGGCAACAATCTCGGCCCCGACGCAGAGTGGCCTGTCGTCAACAACCTGAAGGAAAGCGAAATCCACGACGCCTTCGAACGGGCAAAGGAGCAGGGCGCCGACTTTATCATAGCGATTCCGCACTGGGGCGTCGAATACCAGCTCAATCACAGTGACTCGCAGGCCCGCTGGGCAAAGTTCTTCGTCAATGAAGGCGCCGACGCCGTGGTCGGCGGGCACCCTCACGTAGTGCAGGACACCACACACATAAAGGGTGTGCCCGTGTTTTATTCCCTCGGCAATGCAGTGTCCAATATGAGCATCATCAACAGCCGCCTCGAACTTGCCGTAACGCTGCGCTTCGTACATAACAGCATTACCGGAGAAAAGACCATGCTTGAGCCCCAGCTCGACTTCATGTGGTGCACCCTTCCGGGAATGCTTACCGATTCATACGCAACCATCTACGTAAAAGAGTGGGCCAACCGCCGTGACGATTGGCTCACTCCTTCAGATTTCGATAATATGATGGACACCTGGCGGCGCGTCAAGGCCGCCACAGGTATCGAAGATTAACTATTTTCCTGAATACTTGTTGTATTTCTCGAGATACTCAGGGCTTTCCTCGCGGAAGCGGAAGCAGGCGTTCTTGAGGTACTCTGCGATACCGGACTTGGTATCTTCGCTTGCAGTAATCTCATATGCCTTCTCGAACGGTTCGATGCAAGCCTTGAGAGACTTCTCGAAGTCAGCCATCAAAGCCTGATATTTCTTGTCATCAAGCTCAGCGTTTGCCTTGTCCTGGATGTCGACTGCACGGTCATAGTAGAGAATACCGAGACCTACATAGCCATATTCATACTCAGGAGCGATCTCACCGCACTTTGTGTAAGCTGCGGCAGCCTCGTCAACCTGACCGAGCTGCTTGCGGATATTGCCCTCGACATAGTAGAGAGAAGGGTTGTTAGGCTCATTTGCCTTCGCATTGTCGAGAAGTTCAAAGAGACGGTTGGTGTCTTCGCCACTGCCGATATAGTAGTTGATGAGACCAACGAGAATGGACTGGCTCTGAGGGAACTTGCTGAAGCCTGCCTCGAGATAATCCTTGGCGCCTGCAGCGTTGCCTTCCTTCTCAGCGATGGTGGCAAGTTTTGCGTAGATGTCACCCATGTCGCCAACGTAGTTGTACTCTACACACTTGGTGAAGATCTCCTTTGCGCGAGCGTAGTCCTGGCCTCTGAATGCTGTGAAACCGGCATTGTAGAGGGTGTTGGTGTCAAGCTGGCTGAGAGGGGCTGTGCCGACTGCGTTGAATGCCTTCTCGAAAAGTTCTGAAGCGAGAGCGTCCTTGTGCAGTGTATATGCATTGTAAGCCTCGTCCACATAGCTGGTTCCGATCTTCTGGATTGCGTCCTTGATCTCCTTTGTCTTCTGAGCACTTGCATCAAGCTCGTTTGCCTTCTTGTAAGCTTCGAGAGCCTTGTCGAGAGCGTCAGGGATTATAGGAGAGACCACCTCCACCAGAGCGACCTGGCCTGCCTGGTTGACATAAACGTTCTTGTTTGAATATGAGAGCTTGCGCATAGGCTGGCCTTCAATGACAACCTGCTCCTCAGAGCCCGGCTTCTCGGCGCCGCCGAGAAGGGTCATTTCCTGCTCGGTCATACCTACCCATACATTTCCTGAAGGAGCTGCATAAGCGTCAAGGAGCGCCTGGCCGTACTTGAGCCAGGTGGCAAGCTTGGTGTTCTGCTTAGGGTTTTCCGCTGCTGCAGCAGCCTTGTCAAGTGCAGACTTTGCAGCTGCAACACTCTTTGCGTTCTGGGCGTTAGCCACCTGAAGTGTGGCGGCGAGAGCCAAAACTAAAAAGATTCTTTTCATAATAGTTTCTTTAGATTATTGATTGTAATTTCATTCTGTTACGGTTTCCGTCATTTCCTCAGCCACATCTTCAGTCTCTTCAGCCTTTGCCACCGGCGAAACGGCTGCGATTGCATCTCCCTCGCGGATGTTTATGAGTTTCACACCCTGGGTGGCGCGACCTGCGATTCTGATGTCCTCCACAGTCATACGGATTGTAAGTCCCGACTTGGTGATGATCATGAGGTCATTTTCTTCCGTTACGTTCTTTATTGCAACAAGCGGGCCAGTTTTGTCGGTGATATTGATTGTCTTGACACCCTTGGCACCTCTTGATGTGAGTCTGTACTCATCCGGATCGGACCTCTTGCCATAGCCGTTCTCACTGACTACCAATACGGTATGAGCTGCGGCATCCTCCGTGTTGACATCGCAGGCGATGGCTCCGATGACCTCGTCGTCATCCTCGATGTTTATACCCCTGACACCTGAAGAATTGCGTCCGAGAGCGCGGACTTCCTCTTCATTGAAACGGCAGCAGCGTCCGTTGCGGGCTGCGATCATAATCTCGTGCGTGCCATCTGTAAGGAGGGCGTCGAGAAGTTCGTCTCCCTCGCGGATGTTGATGGCGATGATGCCCTTGTTGCGGCTGCGCTTGTTGGAATACTCAGTCAGGTTCGTCTTCTTGATGACGCCTCGCTTTGTGATGAGGGTCACATAGTGGCTGTCGGTATATTCCTGATCCTCAATGCTTCTGGCGTTGAGATACGTCTTTATGCGGTCCTCGGACTCGATGGAGAGGAGGTTCTGCACGGCGCGGCCCTTCGATGTGCGCGATCCTTCCGGAAGCTCGAACACCTTGAGCCTGTAGCACATACCCTTGTCGGTGAAGAAGAGCATGGTCGAGTGCATATTGGCCACGTAGATGTGCTCTATGAAGTCTTCGTCGCGGGTTGCGCTGGCTTTCTTGCCTACGCCGCCACGGGCCTGGGTACGGAACTCTGCAAGCGGAGTGCGCTTGATATATCCGAGATGTGATATCGTGATGACGACGTCCTCGTCGGCATAGAAATCTTCAGGGTTGAACTCCTCGGCGCTGAGAGTGATCTCGGAGCGGCGCGGATCGCCGAACTTCTCCTTGAGGTCACGGCATTCCTGCTTGACGATCTCAAGCTGCTCGTGGTCACTGGCGAGGATTTCGAGACAGCGGGCGATGAATTTCTCGAGATCCGAGTATTCTGCCTGGAGCTTGTCCTTTTCGAGTCCGGTGAGCTGGCGCAGACGCATCTCGACGATCGCCGCGGCCTGGACGTCATCGAAGCCGAAGGTGGCCATGAGCGTCGCCTTGGCATCATCGACGGTCTTGGAGGCCTTGATGATTGCGATGATCTCGTCAATCACGTCGATTGCCTTGAGCAGGCCCTCGAGGATATGGGCGCGCTTCTGGGCCTTGTCAAGTTCGAATCTGGTCCTGCGGACCACGACTTCGTGGCGGAATTCCACGAACACCTCCAGCATTTCCTTGAGGGAAAGCGTGCGTGGACGTCCCTTGACGAGCGCGACGTTGTTGATCGCGAAGCTGCTCTGCAGCGGAGTGAACTTGAAGAGGGTATTGAGGACGACGTTCGCATTCGCCTCCTTCTTGACGAGGAATTCGATGCGGATGCCGTCGCGGTTGGTAAGTTCGCGTATTTCGGAGATGCCTTCGATTTTCTTGTCGCGGACCATCTCGCTGATGCGTGCGAGCATCTCGGCCTTGTTGACCATGTACGGAACCTCCGTCACGACAATGGTCTCGCGGCCGTTCTCGGCCTCCTCGATGTCCGCCTTGGCGCGGATGACGACACGGCCGCGGCCGGTCGTATATGCATCTATGATGCCCTGGCGACCCATGATGATGCCGCCGGTCGGGAAGTCCGGTCCCTTGATGTATTCCATCAGGCCGTCAACGGTGATGTCCGGATTGTCGATGTATGCGCATATCGCATCGCAGCACTCGCCGAGATTGTGAGGCGCCATGTTGGTGGCCATACCTACGGCGATACCGCTGGAGCCGTTGAGCAGCAGGAGCGGAGCCTTGGTAGGAAGCACGGTAGGCTCTTCGATGGAGTCATCGAAGTTGAGCGTCATGTCAACCGTATTCTTGTCGAGGTCTCCAAGAACCTCTTCCGTAAGTTTTTCAAGTTTGGCCTCGGTGTATCGCATTGCGGCGACAGGGTCACCGTCCATTGATCCGAAGTTACCCTGACCATATACGAGCGGATAGCGCTGGTTCCAGTTCTGCGCGAGACGTGCCATCGCGTCATAGACGCTGGAGTCACCGTGCGGGTGGAACTTGCCGAGCACCTCACCTACGATACGGGCCGACTTCTTGGTCTGGCCGCCGTAGTTGAGGCCCAGTCCCTGCATTCCGAAAAGGACGCGGCGCTGCACCGGTTTCAAGCCGTCACGCGCGTCAGGCAAGGCTCTGGAGACAATGACCGACATCGAATAATCGATGTATGCGGTCCTCATTTCGTGGTCAATTTCAACGGGTTCGATAAAGCCGATCTTTGCTTCTTCTTCCATATAAAAATAACTCGTGGATACTTGTTCTTATAAACACGCAAATTTAAGCAAAAATTCCGATTATTTTGCTATTTTTGTATAGATAATTCAAGTCATGAAGATACGCTTTTCAGATGATGTCCTGACCATAGCGGAGTATGCCCGCGAGGAGGCGATGCGCACCGGCTGGCGGGGCATCGGAGCCGACCATCTGATGCTGGCGATCCTCCGCCACGCGGACAACGGGGCGTGCCGCACCCTCAGCGACCTGGGCCTCAGCCTGTCAGCCCTGAAGACCTTCATCGACTCGCGCATATTCGAAGACTCCCCCATCCCTTACAACGAAATGTCCAGCGTCAAGCTGAGCAACGGCGCCCGCGGCATCCTGAGCATGTCGGCGTTCGAGGCTCTCAAGGCAGGGTCCGAGGAAGTGCTGCCGGTACACCTTCTGCTTGCGCTGAGCCGCACCAGCGGCAACGCGACGGCCGACTACCTGCTCACCAGCAGCATAACCCCGCAGAACCTGTCCGAACACATCGCCGCGAACTGCGCCGGGACCGCCCCGGAAACCCTTCCGAAATTCGAAGACATCGCCGGCGCCCTCGGGGAGCAGCTCTCCAACCTGCTCGGATCAAAGAACAACCACACAAACATTTACAGCTGATGAAGCGGATACTTACCACAATCATTATTCTCCTCGCTGCATCCGTCTGCCTCGCGCAGACTGTCTGCGAGCCATCCGGAACCTACCTTTACTGCCAACGGGAAACGGGAGACCTGTATCTCGACGTTTACGACCCGGCCCCGGGCAGCATAACAGAAATCGACGGCATACGCAAGCCGACGATAATATATATTTTCGGAGGCGGCTTCAAGGGAGGCAGCCGCTCGCCGCAATACAATTCCAACTGGTTCAAATATCTTTCCGACGCGGGCTACAGCGTGGTCGCTATCGACTATCGCCTCGGTCTCCGGGACGTCACCGAAATGGGGATCAATGCAAAGTCTGCCAACCTTCTTTACAACGCGATACAGATAGCCGTGGAGGATCTGTTTGCGGCAACCAGGTTCCTGCTTGAAAACGCCGACCAGCTGGGGATCAACGCCTCCAGCCTTGTCATAAGCGGAAGCTCCGCAGGAGCCATCACCGCCCTCCAGGCGGAGTGGGAGATCTGCAACGGCAGCGATATCGCCGGCATTCTTCCGGAGGACTTCAATTATTCCGGCGTGCTCGCCTTCTCAGGCGCGATATACTCCAGGAGCGGAGCCATCAGATACCCGAAGACACCTTGCCCTCATTTCCTCTGCCACGGAACGGAGGACAAGATTGTGCCATACACCCAGATAGCACTCCTCAAGCAGCGCTTCGCCGGTTCCGACGCCATCGCGAAAGTGCTCGCGCAGAACGGCTTCAATTACCAGATATGGCGTTTTGCGGGCAACAGCCACGAAATCGCCAACTCCATGGTCCGCAACCTTCCCGAAGAGATCCATTTCCTTGAAGACAACGTTGTGAAGGGCACCAAACGGAACATCGACGCCACCGTTGATGACGGAGGCATCGTAGTACCGGTCTGGGCTTCAGGCGACTATAAGAAAATCTACGAGAAGAGATAGACTAGGCTGTCAATCTTTCCAGGACAAGCTCCACAAGGCCCTTTACACGGGCCTTGTAGTTTGTGTTGGCATCCTTGAGATAACGGTGCGCGATGACGCAGCACACGGTGCCGGCATCGTGGCCGAGTTTCGCCGCCATTCCGGCCAGAGCCGAGCCCTCCATTTCGAAGTTGGTGATTTTGTAGCCGTCGAATTCGAACGACTCGAAATCCTCGAGCATGTCAGGCATGGCCAGTCCCTGACGGACGACGCGGCCCTGCGGGCCGTAGAAGCCTGACGCGGAAATGGTCATACCCTTGTATGTGCAATCCTCGAACTTCTTTATCAGCTTTTCGCTGGCGCGGACAAAATAAGGGTCCGGGAGATGCTTGTTCCACTTCACGTGCTTCTTGAAGGCTTCCTCAAAGTCAAGAAGAGCTATCGAATCGCGGTTCTCGTACCAGTTCAGAAGTCCGTCACAGCCAACGGAGATATGCGAGAAGATAAAACCGCCGAGCGGGATTTCCGGCTGGATTGCGCCGCAGGTGCCAAGGCGCAATATCGTCAGCCTGCGGTGCTCCGGTCTGACCTCCCTGGTTTTGAAATCTATGTTTGCGAGAGCGTCAAGCTCAGTCATCACGATGTCGATGTTGTCGCAGCCGATGCCGGTGGAAAGCGTCGTGACGCGCTTGCCGTTGTAAAGGCCCGTCGCCCACACGAATTCGCGTGAAGAGCCCTCGCATTCGACTTCTGACATAAAGTCCTTGAAGAATGCGATGCGTCCGGGATCGCCCGCAAGTATGACGATGTCTGCGAGCTGCTCAGGCTTTATGTGAAGATGGAATATCGATCCATCCGAATTGATTATCAGTTCTGATTCCGGGATTCTCATTTTTATGTGGTGTTTTGGTTATTTCTTTTTGTTTCTCTTCGCGGAGCGCAGGCGCGAAGCGCTGCGTACCATCAGTTCATCCGCCATTATATTCCTGGCGGCCAGGAAGTTCAGTATGACGCTGACAATAGGGAAAACCGCGGGCACGCGGAACATCACGTCGTGATACGTTGCGAAAAAGTCAACGACGAGCCAGGCCTGGAACGCGATTGTTATAATCGCCGCGAAAACCGCGGTCCGCATCTGGAATATCCTGTGCTTGTACGTGGTCAGTGCAAGGAAGTCCAGAAGCACTATGATTATCAGGAGAATCAGATACGGGACGTACTTGATGAAGGGGATCCCCTCCGCCTTGTCACAGAAGAAGAGCGAGGCCATCAGGGCCGTGGAGAGGAAAAGATAAAGTGTCTGTATTCTTTGCCACATAGTCTATCTTGAATTGAATCTGGCGAGCACTGCCGCCTCGTAGGTTTTCGTGATCGGAATCGGGTTCACACCCTCTATCCCGAGGTCAATGTAATAGCCGTCCTTCTCGCTGGTCAGAAGGCTCACCTTCCCCATATTCACCACGTACTTGCGGTGGCAGCGGACCAGGTCGCTGTCGGCGAAACTGTCTTCTATGGTCTTCAGACGGCACCGAAGCATATACTGCTTCATCTCGCCCGCGCTGTCACGGTACCAGACCTGGATGTAATTGTCGTCCGACTCGATGAAATACAGGTTCTCTATGTTGATGGCGAACTTCAGGACGCCGTTATTGTCGAAAAGGGTTATCCGTTTCTCTTCGTGGGGTTCAAGATTCACGTCGGTAACAGCATTGCCCAGATTCATCAGACGGATTGTATTGTTCTTGTCCTCGAGGGTAAAATACAGGGCGGCGATGATGTACGGGACGCCGAGGGCGACGAGGCAGTTGAGCAGGGAATCGCCGAACACTGCGCCGACGCTCATATTTTCAAGATCGATGATCCCCATCTCCTCGCCTTCGACAGTAAAGAACGTGTAGAGAAGTGAGATGACAACAATCTCCAGAGCGCACCAGACGATATAGTGAAGATATGTCAGGGACTTGGTGCTCCTGATCGAATACATCATCCTTTTGCTGAGTATGACCAGCACAAGGGCGATCAGGAAGAATGCGACCGTAAATCCGAACACCTGGTTCTCGCCCAGCTTGAACCAGGCGTTGTGCGCGAACGGAATGCTGCAGAGAAGGAACACCAGCGAAAAGAGGGCCGCGAATGTGACCGTGGCCATAAGCTGGTATTTTCCAGTGAGATATTTCGGCAACGGGTCGTAAATTGAGAACATTGCGGTACCTCCAAATGTTTTACAAATATACTATATTTTTATTACCTTTGTAAATCGTATGATTGCTTGTCTATGGATAAAAGGGTAGTTGTAACTGGTCTCGGAGTCCTCTCCTGCATCGGCAACGATGTCAACACTTTCTGGAAAAGCCTCGTGGACGGAGTCTGCGGCATCGATTATATCACCGATTTCCCTGTTGAGAAACTTGCGGTGAAGATCGGCGGTATGATCCACGATTTCAAGCCTGAAGAATACGGCATGGACCGCCAGTTCCTCAGGAAGTGGGACCTGTTCACAATCTACGGCATGGCCTCCGCCTGGCAGGCGGTGAACGACTCCGGTCTTGTGTCCGGAGAAAACATCGACCCATTCCGTCTCGCGACATACGTAGGTTCCGGAATCGGCGGATTCAACACCATCGAGCGGGAAGTAATGAAGATGATCGACGACCCGAGCGGCCAATGGGTTTCACCTATGTTCGTCCCTGCGATGATCAGCGACATGGCCGCAGGCCAGATAGCAATCAAGTTCGGAGCCAAGGGTTCCTGCATTGACATCGTGACTGCCTGCGCGTCGTCAACCCACTCGATAGGAGAGGCGTACCGCGCCATCAGGCACGGCTACGCGGATGCCATCATCGCCGGCGGCGCCGACAACTGCACGATTCCGATGGGCATTTCCGGCTTCGCGAATGCAAAGGCGCTCACCCGCGAAACCGACCCGAAACACGCATCACTGCCATTCAATCTGAATCGCGGCGGTTTCGTTATGGCAAACGGCTCCGGCATTCTCGTTCTCGAAGAATATGAGCACGCAAAAGCCAGAGGCGCGAAGATATATGCAGAAATCGTCGGATACGGCAGCACCTGCGATGCATACCACGCCACCGCACCAAGACCCGACGCCACCACACAGGCGGCCTGCGTCAGCGACGCGCTCAAGGAAGCCGGTTTCACCGAATCAGACGTCCTTTATATCAACGCCCACGGCACCGGCACCCACCTCAACGACGTCACGGAAACCCAGGCATATAAACTTGCATTGGGCGACTTCGCATACAAGTGCCATATCAGTTCCACAAAGTCAATGCACGGCCATATGTTCGGCGCTGCAGGCGCTGTGGAGTCCATCGCGACCATCTTCGCATTGCGCGAAGGCATCATCCCTCCGACCATCAACCTTGACACGCCGGATCCGGAATGCGACCTTGGCTACACTCCTAACAACGCAGTAAAGGCCGAAGTTTCCCTCGGCCTCTGCACTTCTTTCGGCTTCGGCGGCCACAATGCCTGCCTCGCCTTCAGAAAGATATAGTATCTAGAAACGGTATCTTACACCACCGAGCACACAGCCCTGGGTTCCGATACCGAGCTCAACGTAACCGCGTACGGCTTCGCCGCCGAAATCGATGCAGACAGGTGATACCTGAATTGCAGGCATAACTGATACGGAAGCGAGTGCGTCATCAAATTTCTGCTTTACTTCAGATGCTGATGACTTGGTGTCCATATCCAGAATGAATGATGCACCTCCGGCAACCTTTGAATACATCGATACGTGTGGTTTGTTGAACCAGAAGAACCTGAGATTCAGCATTGTGGAGAGAGCCTTCATACTGATGTCGGCGGTTCCGGACTGTGTGGTTCCGAAAGCGCTCCCCGTGCCGTCAACGTGCGCACTGCCACTCTCATATGCTACTGCAAGACCGAGAGAGAACACCTTGGTGAAACGGCGGTTGTACTCAAGGTTTATTGAACCGGTGCTCTTCAAGTTGATTCCGTTTATCTTGTAGTCAACACCGTCCGCAATGCCCGGAAGGACAGAGCTGATAAGACTTGTGCTGGAAAGGAAAAGCTGAGGGAAGGTAACATAGCCATAGCCCAGAGAAAGGTCATTTGCCTTCCAGTTCTCGCCTTGTGCATTTGCAGCCTGAAGGCCAAGTGTCATAACAATGACAAATACTGACAATAGTTTTTTCATATTAATGTTATTAAAGGTTGATCTTGTTATTCGCCGGCTTCCTTGAGTCTCTCCGCATTTTCTGCAATCTGGAGCTGCTCGATGCACTCCTGGATGTCACCGTCCATAAAGACAGGAAGATTGTACATTGACCAGTTGATGCGGTGGTCGGTCACGCGGCCCTGCGGATAATTGTAGGTGCGGATCTTTGCCGAGCGGTCGCCGGTCGAGACCATGGTCTTGCGCTTTGCGGCGATGCCGTCAAGATATTTCTGATGCTCGAGGTTGTACAGACGGGTACGCAGTTCCTCGAAAGCGCGGTCCTTGTTCTTGAGCTGTGAGCGCTCCTCCTGGCACTGGACGACGAGACCTGAAGGGATATGGGTAAGACGGACGGCGGAATAGGTGGTGTTCACACCCTGGCCGCCGGGACCTGACGAACAGAAGAGGTCGAGACGTATGTCATCCCAGCTGAGGTCGACGTCGAATTCTCCGGCTTCAGGGAACACCGCAACGGATGCGGCTGAAGTCTGGATGCGGCCCTGGGTCTCCGTCTGAGGCACGCGCTGTACGCGGTGCACTCCGGACTCATATTTCATAACGCCATAGACTCCGTCATTGCCGGAAAGCTTGAACACTATCTGCTTGTAGCCGCCGGATGTGCCCGGGGCCTGGTCGGTGACCTCAAGTTTCCAGCCGCGGGATTCGGCGAAATGCTGATACATGCGGAAGAGGTCTCCGGCAAAGATGGCGGCCTCGTCACCGCCGGTGCCGCCGCGGATCTCAACCATAGCGTTCTTGGAATCGTCCGGGTCTGCAGGTATGAGAAGCAGTTTTATGTTCTGCTCCATGGCAGGGATCCTGTCCTCCAGTTCGGAGATTTCTTCCTTTGCCATATCGCGGAGTTCCTCGTCCTTTTCCGTGGCGAGGACTTCCTTGGCGGAAGCGATGTTGTCCACAACCTTCTTGTACTCAAGGCCTGTCGCGATGATCGGCTCGAGTTCCTTGTAGTCCTTGTTGAGCTGGACGTATTTCTTCATATCCGACATCACGTCGGGGCTTGCGAGCTGGTCCTGAAGCGACTGGAATTTGTCCTGAAGCGCAAGGACCTTGTCGAGGAGAGAAGTATCTGCCATAAATCGTCTTTATTACAATCGTGCAAATTTAGCAATTTCCTTCGATTCCTACAATGTAGGAAATCGCGGCCTGCGCACAGACGCAGCCGAACACGGTCGGCAAATATGAGATTGTCCCGACCTGTGATTTCTTGTTGCGGCTTTCTTCTATCACGGTCGATTCCTTCCGAGGGGCCTCTTCCGAATATACCGCAAGGAATCCCGTGGTTATGCCCAGATGGTGCAGCCGCTTGCGCAGCATATGTGCGAGCGGGCACATCTTTGTCTTCGAGATATCAGCAATCCTGACTTTTGTCGCGTCAAGCTTGGCTCCGCTGCCCATCGAACTGACCAGTTTTATCCCGTTTTTCAGGCAATACTGTATCAGCGCTATCTTCGGGCTCAGTGTATCAATCGCATCAACGACGAAATAGCACCTCTCCCCTGGCAACCTTCCGCTTCGCTCCATTCCGTCCAATGTCGATGCGATTGATCTTTCATCCAAAAAAGCAGCAATTGCTTTCACATCGAGAGACGGATTGATATCGAGAAGGCGGGCCTTTACCGTCCCGACCTTGGATTTTCCTATTGTCGAACGGAGTGCGGGAAGCTGCCGGTTGATGTTGGTCTCGGAGAAGGTGTCGGAGTCGATCAGGACGAGATGGCCCACGCCTGCGCGGGCAAGCATCTCGGCCGCGGCGGCGCCCACGCCGCCGACGCCCACGACGACGACCCTGGCGGAGGCCAGCCTGGCCACGCCTTCGGCGCCCAGAAGCATTTCAGTCCTCTCCTGCCATTTTTCCATACTAAATCAGTATCAAAGTCCAGATTACAAATCTACCCAATTTTCCCAAAAGCATAAGCAGCAGCGACCATACGGCCGGAGACCTGTAGAAGCCGAGGGCGAGGGCGATCACGTCACCCACGAAAGGCACCCATGTCAGGAGGGCAACCCATACGCCATACCTGTCAATCAGATTCTTCTGCTTGTCAAGGGTCTCCCTCTTTACCTTGAAGGTCTTCTCAAGCCATTCCCATTTTGCCAGACGGCCAAGATAATACGTCGTCACTCCCCCAAGCCAGTTCCCCAGCGTGCCCGCGGCCAGGCAGGCCACCGGTTCCTTGGTGGCGAGAAGGATGGCGACATACAATGCATCCGAACTGAACGGCACGACCGTGGCGGCCAGAAATGTGCCGATGAACAGGCCCAGAAGGCCCAGATTCTCCAGTCCGAACATAAGAGGTTCCTTTAGATGGAGAAGTTGTGATAATGAGGTCCGAAGCGCTCGAAGGCCTGGCGGTCAAGCATTTCGCGATCGTCAGGATGAGCGATGGAAATCATAAGCTTTGCACGCTCCTGGAGGCTCCTGCCAAAAAGATCCACCGCGCCGTATTCCGTGACCATCCAGTGCGCATCGGCGCGAGGGGTCACGATACCGCCGCCCGGATTGATCTCGGCTACGATCTTGTTCTTGCCCTTGTTGGTGCGTGAGGCGAAGGCGATGATGGACTTTCCGCCTTCGGACATGGACGCGCCCTTGACGAATTCAAGCTGCCCGCCGGTGCCGCTGAAGATGCGGGTACCGATTGAATCGGCGCTCACCTGGCCGGTAAAATCCACCTCAGTGGCGGAATTTATGGCCTTCATGTGCGGATTCTGACAGATCACCCAAGGGTCATTGGTATATTTGATGTCCTTCATCAGGACAGCCGGATTGTCGTTGATGAAACTATATACATCCTGTGATCCCAGAAGGAACGAAGCGACCACCTTGCCGGTGTCGATCTTCTTGTTGGCGCCGTTGATGACACCAGCCTTGATGAGACGGAGAAGTCCGTCGGCGAACATCTCGGTGTGAAGGCCCAGATTCTTGTGGCCGCCAAGCTGCGCGGCAAGCGCATTCGGCAGGGCACCGATACCCATCTGGATACAGTCTCCGTCCTCTACGAGAGCGGCGCAGTTCTTTCCGATGAGGACTTCGGTAGGGGTTGGCTCGGCAAAATTCGCAGTCACAAGCGGAGCGTCATCCTGGACGAGATAATCGAAGCGGTCAAGGCTGACGAGATCGCCGTGGGCATACGGCACGTTCGGGTTGACGACGCCGATCACGAGATCGGCGCTCTCAACTGCAGCGACCGAGCAGTCGACTGAAGTGCCAAGGCTGACCATACCGTTGGCGTCAGGCAGAGATACATTGACCAGTGCGGCGCCAAGCTTTATGAAGCCGCAGCGGTAAAGCTTCTGGCTTTCGCCCAGATGGACAGGAAGGTAGTCAGCATAGCCGGCATTGACGTTCGGACGAACGTTCGAGCCGACGAAGAATCCCTGGTCGAAGAAAATCCCTTCATAGCGCGGCTCGCTGTACGGCGCCGGGCCTTCGGTGTGAAAATGGTGGAAGTGCAGGTCCGTGACATCACCCGCATCCGCACGGCGGCAGAGAGCCTGAATGAGGCAATGCGGCACGCTGGCCACACTGCTGAGATGTATATGGCAATGGGAAGGGATATGACTTACTGCTTCATCAGCCGAAACAAAGTGGACTGGCTTCATAATAATTTGTTATTTTTGCGGACACAAATGTACGAAATAATCCCGATGCACACAAAAGAAGAGAAGATGGCTGCCTTCGGCAGATTGCTCGACACCATGGACGCGCTCCGCGCAAAATGTCCCTGGAACGCCGAGCAGACAATGGAGTCACTCCGCCCCATGACGGAAGAAGAGGTCTATGAGCTCAGCGATGAGGTGATGAAAGGCGACCGCCAGGGCATAGCCAAGGAAATCGGCGACCTGCTCTACCACATGGTCTTCTATGCCTGCATCGGAGAAGAGGAGGGATCGTTCGACATTGCGGACAGCATCAACAGGATCTGCGACAAGATGGTGTTCCGCCATCCGCACGTATTCCGGCCTGACGGCAGTCTGGTGCCTGACGGCGAAGCGCCTTCGGCGAAGGAGATCGCGGACACGTGGGAATTGATAAAGGCAAAGGAGAAGGACGGAAACAGGACAGTGATGTCCGGCATCCCTGATTCGATGCCGGCCATTCTGAAGGCACTGTCAATGCAGGAAAAGGCACGCGGATGCGGTTTTGACTGGGAGAAGCGCGAGGACGTGTGGGACAAGGTCCACGAAGAGCTCGGCGAGGCCGAGGAGGCCTGCGCGGAGGAAGACAAGTCACATATGACAGAAGAATTCGGAGACCTCATGTTCGCCGCGATCAACGCGGCGCGCCTCTACGGCATCGACCCCGAAGTGGCGCTCAGCACCACCTGCAGCAAGTTCCGCCGCCGCTTCACCTACCTCGAAGAGAACACCCTCAAAAAAGGCATCCACCTCACGGACCTTACTCTGGCGGAGATGGATGCGATATGGGACGAAGGCAAGGCCAAGGGCCTTTAGTCGTTGATGTACAAGGTCTCGTAAACGTCCTTGTTCTTTCTCATCAGATATATTCCGAACACGATGCAGGCCACGAACACGGTGGTCGCTATGTATGGCGTGCAGGATGCCGGGATGTGGAAGCCTATCCTGTCTATGCAGATGTATGTGATGCAGACTGAAGTCATGAAGGCGGCCGGGATGAGCGAAACCAGGAAGTGCGGTTTCTTCGAATGTCGTGTAAGCCAGATTGTCAGAGCCCAGAGGGTAAAGCATGACAGTGTCTGGTTCATCCATCCGAAATAGCGCCAGATGATGTTGAATCCGTTTTCGTCGGCGATATTGAACCAGAGGAGCAATGCGGCGCCCGCAAAAAGCGGGATGCTCACATAAAGCCTGTTGGCCTTTTTCCTCTGGTCAAGCTTGAAATAGTCGGCAAGTATGATTCGCGCGCTGCGGAAAGCGGTGTCACCGCTGGTGATCGGGGCGGCGACGACGCCGAGTATCGCAAGTATTCCGCCGAAGACGCCGAGCCAGGACTTCGCGACGGAAGTCACGACTTCCGGAGCCTGCGCGCCGGTAGCGCCGCACTCCGCCATTCCCCCGTCAAAGAAGAAATAAGAGCTGACGGCGGCCCAGATGAGTGCGATGATGCCTTCGGTGATCATAGACCCGTAGAATACCGGACGGCCATAGCGTTCATTCTTGATGCAGCGTGCCATAATCGGGCTCTGGGTGGCGTGGAAGCCGCTTACAGCGCCGCAGGCCACTGTTATGAAGAGACAAGGGAAGATGCTCTGACCCTCAACGCCGACCGACGGTCCCCTGTTCTGCAGGCCGTCCCACAGTTCAGGGATGGAAGGCCACTTGGCAAGCAGGCACACCATCATCGCAAGAGCCATGAAGATCAGCGCGAAGGCGAAAAGAGGGTAAATCTTTCCTATGATCTTGTCAACCGGCAGAAGCGTCGCGACTATGTAGTACGCAAAGATGATGAATATCCAGAACATTATCGAAGCGCTCTCCGAACTGAATATCCCCGCAAGGTCGCCGAGGATCAACGCCGGGCTGTATACGAAGACGGCGCCCACAAGTATCATGAAGACAGCCAGGAAGAAAGAGAGGAAAACCCTCATCTTGTCCCCGATATAATGTCCAAGCATGGTAGGCAGCGATGCTCCCAGATAGCGGAGGGAGAGCATACCGCTTAGATAGTCATGGACGGCTCCGGCAAAGATGCATCCGAAAACGATCCAGAGATAGCATGACGGACCGAACTTGGCGCCCATTATGGCGCCGAATATAGGGCCTGTGCCGGCTATGTTCAGGAACTGGATCATATATACTTTCCAGGCCGGCATAGGGACATAATCCACGCCATCCTCCTTTGCTATGGCAGGAGTGATCCGTCGTGGGTTGGGACCGAAAACCCTTTCCACAAAACGGCCATAAAAAATGTAGCCCAGAACCAGGGCTACAATGCTGATGATAAATGAATACATCCTATTTCCTCTTTAGAAAATCAATGATGAAATCCGACGTGCCCTCGATTCCAAGTATGGAGGAATCTATGCAGAGGTCATAATTCGAGGCCTTTCCCCAATGTCCGAACGTAAAGAAGTTATAATATTCGGCGCGGGCCTTGTCATTTTTCTCAATCAGGCGCCCGGCTTCTTCCGGAGTTATTCCCATACGCTCAGCCACCCTCTTCTTACGCTCCTCTACTGGTGCGCAGATAAAAACGTCCAGACAGTCCATGTCACGGAGCACGTAGTCCGATGCGCGGCCTATGAAGATTGCATCCCCTTTGGAGGCAATGTCGCGGATGACCTCGCTTTGAATCTTGAAAAGCGAGCTCTCGCTGATTCCGCTCTGGGTAAAAGCGCCCTCGAACCGGTTCGAGCTGAACAGGCTGCCGAGGCTGAAATTGTGTTTCTTCTCGTCGCTTCTGCTGAAAAGTTCAGGGCTGAAGCCGCTCTGCTCTGCTGCTGCTGAAAGCAGCTCGTTGTCATAGACCTTGATTCCAAGCTTCTCGCCCAGGCACACCGCCACACTCTTCCCACCGCTTCCGAACTGCCGTCCTACGTTGATGATTATGTGATTCTCCATTGCCGGTTATTGTATTGCGCCGCCGAGGATGCTGGCATCTCCGCCCTCCTCCAGCTTGTCAAATTTACGGAAAATATTGATTATGAGTATCGCCGAGACGATGATGTTGAGAGTATCCGAAATAGGGAAGCTCCACCATACCCCGTTCTGTCCGAAGAACAGAGGCAGCGTGTAAAGCACAGGGAGAAGGAAAAGAAGCTGTCTGGTAAGGGACAGGAATATCGATTTCTTCACCATTCCCAGACACTGGAAGAAATTGGATGACACCATGCCGAATCCGGTCAGGGCGAAGCCGCAGTTCATTATCCGGAGGCCGTGGGCCGCCATGTCAACCATCTCCGGATCGTTGGTGAACAGGCTGACCGCGGTGCGTGGTATCAGTTCAGCGACAAGGAAGCAGGTGAAGGTGACGAGCACCTCCCACTTCGCCGTCAGGAAGAATATCTCCTTGACCCTCTTGTACTGACGGGCGCCGTAATTATATCCTGCAATAGGCTGGAGTCCCTGGTTGAAGCCCATACATATCATCACGAAGAGCATCGTAAGACGGTTGTTTATACCATACGCGCCGATGGCGAGGTCGCCGCCGTATTTGCCCAGCTGCTGGTTGATGAAGAGCGCCACAAGGCAGGCGGCGGTATTCATCATGAACGGGCCGACACCGATCGCAAGGGATTTCTTGGCGATGCGCTTGTCGAACTGGAAGAGCGGACGCGGGAAATGCAGGAAACGCTTCTTGTCGGCGAGGAACCGCAACGAGTACACAAGCGCCAGCATCTGGCAGAGAACAGTGGCGAGAGCCGCGCCCTTGATGCCCATACCGAAGGCAAAGATGAATATCGGATCGAGTATGGCGTTCGATATGACGGTGAAGAGAATCAGTCCCATCGCCGTCTTCGGGTGACCCGAACAGCGTATCACACCGTTGAAGCCGTGATAGAGATGGGTGAATGCGTTGCCGATAAGGATGATCACCATATAGTCCCTGGCGTATGGAAGCGTGACATCGCTTGCGCCGAAGAATCTCAGGATCGGATCCAGGAATGCCAGCGTCACGATTGTGAAGAGTACACCTATCGCGACGTTCATCGACAGGACGTTCGAGAGAACCTTCTGCGCGGCTTCATAGTTTTTCTGACCGAGAAGGACTGAAATGAGAGTCATCGCGCCCACGCCGACAAGCGTGCCGATTGCTATCGAAAGGTTCATCAGCGGGAAGGTTACCGCCAGACCGCTGATGGCCGCGGAACCGACTCCCGGAATATGGCCGATGTAGATGCTGTCGACCATGTTATATAAAGAAGCGGCAGTCTGGGCGATAATGCCCGGGACTGCATACATCTTCAACAGTTTGCTGATTTTTTGAGTACCAAGCTCAGTTGGAGCCAATTCGCCTGCTGCCATATCTCCACTATTTCTTTTCCACCGCCTCTATGTCGAATCTCAATGGCGAATAGGCCGGTATCCCGCCCGTAGAGTTGGCGCCATATCCATGGTTGGAGTAGAATATCGTGACGATCTTCTCGTTCTTGTGAATCTTCTTGAGAGCGAATGCAAATCCCGTGATAGGCGTGCTGCCACCGAAAGACACCGTCGTCTCATTTTCATTTTCGCTCGACTTTGACACTTTCACCGAAGTCGGGCCGTAAGTCCTAGACGAAGAATAAAGGCCGTAAACCTTTGCCGTGTCCTTGATGTTGGTGTCGAAGACGGTGCCGTCAAGGAGCCTGCCGATATAGTTCACATAGAATGTGGAGTCAAGCTGATGCGTTTCCTGTGAAGGAGTGTCGACAGGGATGATGTACATGCCGTTGGCCGAGGAGTCCGCGACGCTCTTATACGGGAAATTATGTGAAAGATAGCGTCCGATGCTGTCGATCTGCCATTTTCCGAGGTCGCTGATCCTGCTGATCAGCTTGACATTGTATATCGCCGACGTCGAGGCTCCGTCAACGTTGTCGAGATATCCCTGCGCCGTGTCGTATCTGTTGTTCGTGGCGAGCCATCCCGGTATGAGGGCAGTCACCTCACCGCCTTCATTCATCGAAGATACGATCTCGTCCAGACCGGCGAGGAGGCTGGTGTCCAACCTGTACCAGACAGCAGGGCCGCAATAGGTCGAAGCGCTGTAGAGTCCTGTCTTCTTCATCAGATCGACGTCAGTCGAATACACCAGCTGGCCGTCCAGGTCCCAGGCCGAATAGTCCACATACACGAAAGGGTATGTTTCGGCATCGCCGACGGCAGGGCCGCTGCCGGTCTTGGACTCGATGATATACGAGCCGAGAGCCGTGGTCTTTGCAGTCGGGTAATAGGTCTGGGCGAATGCCTCTATGTATCTTTTGGTCGCATCGTTGGTGCCGGTCTTGACGCCCTTCGCACAACCGCTGAGGAGAAGGGCAGCCGCGGCAAACCAGAAAATCACTTTCTTCATTCTCGATTCTTTATTGTTCAGGCTTGCGGTTACACATAAACCGTGCCGTAACTGTTTCCAAATATTCAGCCGCATCCTTGCGGTCTGCAATGTCCTTCGGCCAGTAGAGCCGGCCTCCGGCCGCGCATTCGTGCCCGCCTCCGTTGAAATGGTTGCGTGCCAGCATATTCGCCGACCACCCTTTCTTCGAACGGACGGAGACACGGTAATATCCGTCATCTTCCTTGAGGAAGACCGACATCTTGACGCGGTCTATTCCAAGCGGCAAATTTACAAAACCTTCCGTATCTCCCTCGCAAATTTCATATTTTCTTAAGAAATCCGAGTCCATGATGAAATATGCCACACCTTCCGGAGTGATGTGCATAAGGTCCGAAAGGACTGCGCCCATCGCACGAAAACGGTTTTCCCCATACCTGTTGTATAGATTCGCAAGAATATCATCGCGGTCAACGCCCGCGGCGAGCAGCGACGACGCCATCGCGAGCGTCGTCGGGAATACCGAATTGGCGAAATTGTTCGTGTCGGTGGTCATTCCGACCATCAGCGCGCGGCGCGCTTCCTCCGGAAGCTTTTCAGCCGAGCCCACCTCCGGCAGGGCCAGGAGTATGTAGTACAGCAGTTCACTGGCAGACGAAATCTCAGTCTCGGAAAAAACGAGGTCAAAGTCCTCGCAGGCGGGGCTCAGATGATGGTCAATCAGGATTTTCGGAGCTTTCGATGCGCGCACTGCCTGCTCAGCGCCGGCCGAACGCGAAAGGGAGTTGAGGTCAAGGCAGACGATGAGGTCGGCGGAAGCGACACATTCGGCAGCTTCTGCCGGACTGGCGGAAAAGTCGGTCAGCGAACCTTCCGCCACTATGAACCCGAGATTTGCGGCTACGGCGTCCGGCACCAGGATGCGCGCCTTCCTGCCAAGGGAGGCGGTAAGGAAATGCCAGAGTGCGGTGGTGCTGCCGAGGGCATCGCCGTCCGGGTGTGTGTGCGTAATGATCGCAACGGACCCGGCACCGCACAGGAGAGCGTCCAGACGCAATATTTTATCTTCAGGGAAACGATTCACAGTCATATTCTATAATGCTGCAAATTTAGTAAGAATATTGCATTTGATAAATCATTTTCATAACTTTGTGGGGTTTTGAAAGTAAACAAAAACACATAAAATGAAAAAGTCAGTAAAGATTATCGTCGAAGTTGTTCTTCTGGTCGCTATCGTAGGTCTGGTTTATGCCATCTACAGCAGCATTACAAAGCCGGTCAACTTCAACAAGCAGCTTGAAGCACGTAAAGCAGTAGCCGTTCAGAGACTCAAGGACATCCGCTCCCTTGAGGTCGCTTTCAAAGGTGAGAACAACAAGTTCACAGCCAACATCGACTCCCTCATCAACTACTATAAGACCGGTGAGATGTCCATCGTGATGCAGATCGGTTCAGTGGACGACTCCCTCGCATGGGAGCACACCCAGAAGGTGAAGAAGGGTCTCAAGGGCAAAGGCCAGGAGATTGACAACCAGCTCAAGGCTCTCTACGACAAGGGCGACAAGAACCTCGTATTCTCCGCTGTCACCAAGATCCCTGTAAGGGACACCCTCTTCCGCAGCCGCGAGGACTTCTGCGCTGACTCACTCGCAACCATCCCGTTCTCAGGAGGCGAGCCTATCATCATGAATGCAGTCGTAAGGATGGTATCAGGTGTTCCTGTTCCTCTCTTCGAAGCCAAAATGCCTTACAAGCTCCTCTGCAAGGGTATGGACAATCAGCTCCGTATCAACCTCGACGCTGACTGCCGCGACAAGAACAGATTCGAAGGCCTTCAGGTCGGTTCTGTTGACACCCCTAACAACAACGCTGGTAACTGGGAGTAGTGTTCACGCTTGTTCCTTCAAACTTCTTCGATGCTTCAGCAGAACGTGAAACTCTTGCTGGAGTCGTCGAACTGAGGGAAGATCAGCAGGTAAAGCATATAGAAATACCACAATACGATGCTGTCCTCATCTATGCCGTAGATGGGGACAGTGCCGTTTTGTATCCGGAGATCTACCATGTCCTGAACGACCTCCCGAAATGCCCGGAATACAATAAAATCCTCTGCAGCATCAAGGACGGCATCCTTACGCTGGCCATAGCCCAGGGCAAGTCCCTACTTCTCGCCAACTGGTACAGCGCGCCGGATTTCACGACCGCCGAATATTACATATTCCTGGCGATGAAATCGCTGCAGCTCAACCCCGAGGTCTCCACTATCTGCTGGAGAACTCCTGTCGACAAAGAGGACGAAATGTCCCTCTACCGCTATTTCAAAGCAGTCGATTACTTATGCGGATAATCGGCGGCATCCTGAAAGGCAAGACCATCAATCCGCCTATGGGCTACAGTGCCCGTCCTACGACAGATTTCGCCCGTGAAGGGCTTTTCAACGTCCTCAACAACGAATACGAATTCGAAGACCTGAAGGTGCTTGACCTCTTCGGAGGCACAGGCGCCATTGCCTATGAATTCGCTTCACGCGGTGCATCCCGCGTATATTCGATTGAAATGAACCGTGACAACGCCGCGTTCATAAAGCGCGAGTCCGCCCGCCTCGGTCTCAAGAACGTCACGGCCGTCCACGACAACGTCTTCGACTTCCTTCCGATCTGTCATGAAAAATTCGATATAATCTTCGCAGATCCTCCTTATGCCCTGGATGGTCTGGACACGATTCCGGACAAAGTGTTCGCAGCCGACATCCTTCATCCCGGCTGCTACTTCATCCTCGAGCACGGCGATGAGCATTCCTTCACCGCACATCCCCGCTTTAAAAAAGAAAAAGTGTACGGTCGCGTACACTTCTCCTTCTTCGAATAGATTTCCTTTTGTTATTTTGCGTCCATCGCCTGACAGGCGGTGATGGCTACCATCTTGTAGATGTCATCCACCGAGCAGCCGCGGCTGAGGTCATTGACCGGACGCGCGATACCCTGAAGGATAGGTCCGATGGCATCGGCGCGGCCGAGACGCTGAACGAGCTTGTATCCGATGTTTCCCACCTCGAGGTTAGGGAATACAAGGACATTGGCCTTGCCGGCGATATCCGATCCCGGAGCCTTCTTGCTGCCGACTGAAGGGACGAGCGCGGCATCTGCCTGCAGTTCGCCGTCAATCTTGAGTGACGGGTCGAGCTGCTTTGCGAGAGCGGTGGCTTCTACCACCTTGTCAACCACTTCATGCTTTGCAGAACCCTTGGTAGAGAAAGACAGCATTGCGACGCGCGGCTCTGCGAAGCCTGCCACGCTCTTGGCGGTCTGTGCCGTGCACACCGCGATCTGCGCAAGCTGGTTTGCATCCGGCATTGGCGTTACCGCGACGTCTCCGATCACGAGGACACCGTCCTCGCCGTATTCCGGAGTCTGGGTGACCATAAGCATAGCGCCGCTGACACAGCTGATGCCGGGAGCGCACTTTATGATCTGCAGGGCTGGGCGAAGAGTCTCACCTGTGGTGGAAAGCGCTCCGCTGATCTGTCCGTCGGCGTCGCCGCTCTTGATGATGAGGCAGCCGAAATAGAGAGGGTTCTTCACGAGCTCATTTGCCTGTTCCGGGGTCATACCCTTGTTTTTGCGGAGCTCATAAAGGAGGTTTGCATATTCTGCGGTCTTGGCTGAAGTGGCAGGGTCGATGATTGTGGCCTTATCGATATTCGTGAGGCCGAGCTTTGCGGCATACGCGAGGATCTCGTCGCGGTTGCCTATAAGAATGATCTCTGCGAGCCCGTCGGCGATAGCCTTGTCGGCGGCCTTGATGGTGCGCTCCTCAAGGGATTCGGGGAGCACGATGCGCTGCCTGTTGGATCTGGCGCGCGCGATGATTTGATCGATAAGTGCCATAATTATTTGAGTTCTGAAGCGATATGCATTGTGTCACGTGCAATCATAAGTTCCTCGTCGGTCGGGATGAGCGCAACCTTGACCGCAGAATCAGGAGTTGAGAGCATCGCCTCCACTCCCCTTACGGTATCGTTGAAAGCCTCGTCGAACTTGACGCCGAGATACTTGAAATTGTTGCTGACGTCACGGCGGAGCCAGGCGTTGTTCTCGGCTATGCCCGCAGTGAAGACGATAAGGTCGACGCCGCCCATTTCAGCGACGAAACCGCCGACAAGCTTGGTGATGTCAAGGACGAGTTTGTCAAGCACCATCCTGGCGCGCTCATCGCCTGCCGCACGCAGGTCACACATATCGCGGCAGTCGGAAGTTTTGCCTGAAAGGCCGAGGAAACCGCTCTTCTTGTTCATCACCTCCGTCATCTGGTCGGGAGTGAGGTTCTCCTTCTTCATTATGTAAGGAACAATGCTTGCGTCGATGTTACCGCAGCGGGTGCCCATAATCATTCCTTCCAGAGGGGTGAATCCCATTGAAGTATCAACGCACTTTCCGTTCCTGACCGCAGTGACTGAGGATCCGTTGCCTATATGGCAGGTTATTATCCTGGAGTTGTTTATATCGAGGCCGGCGAACTCTGCTCCGCGGTGGCTTACATACAGGTGGGACGTGCCGTGCGCACCGTAGCGGCGTACGCGGTATTTCTGATAATACTCGTAAGGGAGAGCGTACATATAGGCCGGAGCTTCCATGGTCTGGTGGAATGCCGTGTCAAAGGTGGCGACCTGAGGCACTGAAGGCAGGACAGCCTGCATTGCGCGGATGCCGAGGATGTGCGCCGGATTGTGAAGCGGGGCGAAGTCGCAGCAGATGCCGATCTTCTCCATCACGTCCTCATCGACAAGTACACTTCCTGAAAAGAAGTCTGCGCCCTGAACGATGCGGTGGCCCACGGCGTCGATATCCTCAAAGCTCGAGAGGACACCGTACTTGGGGTCCACGAGAGCGTCAAGAACGAACTTCATTCCGACCTTGTGGTCAGGAATCGGAGCGGTCTTCTCCATCTTGTCCTTGCCTGTCGGCTTGTGTGTGATATTTGAGTCAGGGAGGCCGATCTTTTCAACGATGCCCTTGGCCATAAGGGTGAAATCATTGTCATTCTTCATATCAAGAAGCTGATACTTGATAGAAGAACTTCCGCAGTTGATTACGAGTACTATCATAATAGATTTTTTGTTGTCGAAACAGACTACAAATTTACTAAATAATGTGTATTTTGTCAAAAATCTGATTGGAATGGTCGAGGCGGAAGGAATCGTGGCGTTTTCAATCCCATTTACAGCCGGAGTTGTCGCGGCGGCTTTTCTGCCGCCGGGTGGAGATGGAGATATCTTATGGTGGGCGACGCTTGTCAGCGGCACCCTCCTGGGGATCGCCTGCGCCGCTTTCTGCGGCGTCGGCGAAAGGAAATGGGCCGCCCGCGCGATGAGTTTCACGCTGGGCGTGATAACCTTCGGCGGCGCCGCGCTGCGCGGCGCAGAAGCGTTCTCCCTGCCGGGACTCACGCTCGGCCGCTTCGCGGCATTCATTGACGGCATCCCATTTCCGCACGACCAGACAAGCGCCCTGCTGAAGGCCTTCCTGACCGGAAGGCGTGACGGTTTGGACGCGGCCGTCACCGGCAGCTTCCGGGCCAGCGGCGCCTCCCACCTCCTCGCCCTCTCCGGCCTTCACCTCGGCATAGTTTACGGCATGCTCGCAAAACTGCTGGCCCTCATTGGGCACTCCCGCACCGCCACCGCCATACGCAGCGTCACGGCAATCGCCGCAGCCAGCGCATTCACCATACTCACCGGCGCCTCACCGTCAACGGTACGCGCTTTTCTCTTCATACTGCTGAACGAAGTCAGCCGCCTGCAGCCGGGCAGGCGCCGCTCACATATAAGCATTTACTGCACCGCACTCACCATACAGCTGGCGGTCCACCCGCTCGCCATCAGTTCCATCGGCTTCCAGCTGTCCTACCTCGCGATGCTCGGCATCTATCTCCTGTTCCCGAAGATGAACGCCTGGTATCCGGACGGGGCGCGCTTCAACCCGCTTAAACACATCTGGACGTCAATGGCCATGTCGATTTCCTGCCAGGCCTTCACGGCGCCCCTGGTATGGCTGAGGTTCCGCAGCTTCCCGCTGTTCTTCCTCCTGACCAACCTGCTGGCGCTGCCGCTCACCTCCGCGATGATGCTCTGCGGGCTGGCCACACTGGCGCTCTGCGCGGCGGGCTGCTGCCCGGAGACAATGAAAAACCTGACCGATTCAATCGGCCAGGCCCTTCTATACTGCTTGGATGTGATTTCTACTCTCCGTCCACCTTCCTGATGCAACGGACAGAGAAGGCATTGTCCTCGGCATTCACCTCAGCGTAGTAGAGGTCGGGGTTCTTGACGTTGATATAACGCACGCCCGCATTATCGCCATTCATGTCGGAAGTCCAGAACATAGCATAACTGCCGAAATCATAGAATGAATAATCACCTTCGACGACGGAGGCGCGACCGGTCGGGATGGCGGAGAAATGAGCCGTGTTGCTGATCGTCACTGACGGCCAGAATTCCCACAGGACTATGTCATTGAAATAAATGTTCTCCATCAGGATACCGGCCATGCCAGGGATGTCGCTATAAGGTTCAGCGCCGTTGATGAAGTTTTCGGCAAGCCCGACCCAGTCTTCCTCAGACGGCAGGCACCAGCCGTCAGGGCAGGCAGCCATAGCCTCGGAATGGGTGTAGTATCTTCCGAAAACAGGGCCGGAGGCCTCATCCTCGTAACAAGGCTTGCCCAAACCATCCCACTGGAGGTTCGTACGCATCCAGTAGGTATCACCGACAAGGGTGACCAGATATGAGCTGAGGTCACGCTCGTCGATCAGTATCTCCTGATCTTCTTCAATCTCAAAATTTGTAAGCGAAGCTCCTTCATTCCACCCCGGCATCACGACATCGTACTCACACTCGACATATGCGGCGGTGTATCCCGTAGCGCCGGCCCTCAAGGTCACCTTGTATCTGCCGATTTCGTCAGGGGCAGTGATCTCAAGTTTATTCAGGACGACTTCACCTTTCGAATTGATGAGGGTGTCGGTCTTGCTGGTCGCCGAGTTCGAAACGCAATATGATACGGGGAGTTTTTCGTCGCCGGACTGGACCTCAAGCGTGGCGATGTCCTTAGGGGTGAACACCATAACGTCACCGGGGTTCAGGAACCTCGGTGTATCGATATCGAAATAGCCGGAAAAATACTTCGAGGTCGTATTGTTCTCTTCCTTTTTACAGCAGACCAGAGACAATACGGTAAAAGCTATGCAGAGGATATTGAAAAGTCTTTTATTCATCTTATCTTCCTAATAGTTTGCAAATATGAGCATTTTTGAGGGAAAATCCACTAACTTTGTACAACAAATAGCTTGCCGAAATGTCTCTCCGCAAAAGCGCCGCCATCATTTTATGTCTTATATCGCTGTCCAGCTGCAGCAAACCGCGTTATGTTGAATTCAGCGGCTTCGCGCAGGGCGGGACATACAGCGTCAAGGCCGACCTGTCAGGTGTAGGCCTGCCTCGGCAGCAGATTGCAGCTGACATAGACTCCATCCTCAACCGCATAGACTTTTCGTTGTCGGGGTACAACAGGAATTCCCTTCTGAGCCGCCGCAACGCCGGCGAAGACATCGAGCCTGACCTGTATTTTTCAGAAGTGTGCGCACTGGCAGAAAAATACAGGGATCTGTCCGGCGGCGCATTCGACGTCGCCGCCGCCCCTCTCTTTGACGTCTGGGGATTCGGATTCACGGCCGATTCGCTCCCGTCACCGGACCGCATAGCGCAGGCGCTCGACGAATGCCGCGCAGGCAGGAAGCTCAACTTCAACGCCATCGCGCAGGGCTACACCTGCGACGTCATCGCGGATTACCTGCACGGACTGGGCGTCACCGCAATGCTCGTGGACATAGGAGAGATCTTCTGCGAAGGACTCAACGCCTCCGGGCGCGGCTGGGCCATAGGCATAGACACGCCGACCGACGGCAACCAGGCTCCCGGCGCCTCGCTCAGCGGCATCTGGGTTTCCGACGGACGCCCGCACGGAGTGGTCACATCCGGCAACTACCGCAAATTCTACATAAGGGACGGGAAGAAATACGCCCATACCATCGATCCGCGCACGGGGTATCCCGTCACGCACAACCTGCTGAGCGCCACCGTCGTGGCGCCGTCTGCGGCGGAAGCCGACGCCCTCGCCACAATCTGCATGGTTGTGGGGCCGGAGGAGGCTCAGGCGCTGATCCTTTCCCTTCCGGACACGGAAGCCTGTCTGATTACATCTGACGGCTCGTGGACTTCCCCGGGTTTCAAAAATTGATTATATTTGTAGGTTACACGAACTGAATTATGATAGAAGGACTCGATTATAATACTGGCCGCGAAAAGCTTTCAATGCCGGAATACGGACGCAACGTCCTGAAAATGGTGGAGGAGCTCCGCGCCATTGAAGACAGGAACAAGCGCAGCGAACAGGCGCGCGCCATCATCAAGGTTATGGAAATCCTCAATCCCCAGGTCCATTCCCAGGAAAACTTCGAGCAGAAGCTCTGGGACCACCTGTATATGATCGCCGGATTCGACCTCGACATCGACTCGCCATATCCTTGCCCGGTGGCCGAAGAATTCGCCACCAAGCCTATGACCATCCCTATGAAGGGCACGAAGATCAAGGCCACCCACTACGGACGCAACATAGAGAAGATAATCAACCTGCTCTGCGACGAGCCGGACGGCGAGGTGAAGACGGAAATGATCCGCTCCCTTGCCATCTATATGCGCCAGCAGTACCTCATCTGGAACAAGGACAGCGTGGCGGACGAGACCATCTTCAACGATATCGAGAAGCTCTCCGACTACCGTCTCAAGGTTCCGGAGGGAATCAACCTCAGCAAAATCTCCGGCGACGCCAACTTCTCCCGTCCGGGAATGGGCATCAACGTCGGACAGGCGGCGGGCAAGAACCGCCAGCGTAAGAACAACCGCAAAGGCTTCAAGAAAAAATGAGACTCTGGAAATCCTGGGACGAAGACGAACGCGCTTCCGCGGTCCGCATAGCCGGTCTGGCCGTTGCGGCCCTTACCATATTCATTCTCGTTGCCACCGTTTCATACCTGTTCCACTGGCAGGAGGATATGAGTATGCCCGAAGTGTACGCGAACGCCGCGGGAAAACTCGGACATATGACCGGGCGGCTGCTTGTCTGTGACCTGTTCGGTCTCGGCAGCTTCGCGCTCCTGATCATACTCACCGCAGTTTCCGTCAGGCTTCTCACCCAGAAATGGCACGTCTCTCTCATAAAGACGGCCCTCATCGCCATCTTCGGGGCATTCATAGCATCCCTTCTGCTGGCATATCTCAGCAAGGTCTTCGGCTGGACCGAGATGTTCGCGGGCGGCCTCGGCGGCCGTTGCGGCGCGTTTGCGATAAACTGGTCGGACATCCAGTTCGGCATCCCCGTCACCGGGATCTTCATTTTCATCCTGATTCTGGCGTTCCTGTTCTTCTCGTCCAAGCCTTTCACCCGCTGGTTCTCGTCTTTGGGCAACCTGACCCCGGAGCAGAAGGAGGCGAAAGAGGCGGCGAAGCTCGCGAAGCGCGAGGCGAAGGCTGAAGCGAAGAGACTTGCCGAAGAGGAGAAGCTTCGCGAGAAGGAGGAGAAGAAACGCGCGAAGGAAGAGAAGAAGAATAAGCAGAAATCCGAAGAGGAACCTGTGGAAATCACCGCCGAAGAGCCTGAGCCGGTTGAAGCCGGCCCGGTTCTCACCGAGGATATAGACATAGCGGAAATCGCTGACATAGAGGCGATTGCAGACGCAGAGGAAACCGTAGCCGCGCAGGGCGGCTTCGAGATCGTCGAGGACACCGGCCTCGACGCCGAGCCTGAAAAGGAGCTCGAGCCTATCGACAACCGTATGGACCCTCCTGAGGGCTTGCCGAAATACAAGTTCCCTTCTCTCGACCTTCTCGAGAGCCACGCAAGCAACCGCCGCGAAGTATCCAACGAGGAGCTCACCCGCAACAACAACAAGATACGTGCGGCCCTCGCCAACTACAAGATACAGATCAACGACGTAAAGGCCATCGTGGGACCAACCGTCACCCTGTACAAGGTTTATCCTGCACCGGGCGTCAAGATCGCCGACATCAAGAAACTCCAGGAAGACATCGCCCTTTCCCTCAATGCGAAGGGCGTGCGCGTCGTGACCCTGTCCGACTCCGTCGGCATAGAAGTGGCCAACGACTACTCTTCCATCGTACCTCTCAAAGCCCTCCTCAACGACGAGGCGTTCCGCGAGAGCAAGGCCGACCTCCCTATCGCAATCGGCTACACCATCACCCAGAAGGTCAAGGTCTTCGACCTCGCCGACGCACCTCACCTCCTCGTGGCGGGCGCCACGAAGCAGGGAAAATCCGTCGGCCTCAACGTCATCGTCTCCTCACTTCTCTACGCAAAGCATCCGTCCGAGCTACGTTTCGTCTTCATCGATCCGAAGATGGTCGAGTTCTCTTCATACTCCAACCTTCTGAAGCATTATCTCGCCGTCCTGCCTGATGCCGTATCGGAGGAGGACGAGAAGGCCGCCGCTATCGTAAAGAAGCCGAAGGACGCCGAAAAGATCCTCCGCTCCCTCTGCACGGAAATGGACGACCGCTACGAACTTCTCAGCAAGGCCGGAGTCAACAACCTCAAGAGCTACAACAACAAGTTCAAGGAGCGCCGCCTGCGTCCGGACCACGGCCACAGGTTCCTCCCTTACCTCGTTGTGGTCGTCGATGAGTACGCCGACCTCACGATGACAACCGGCGCGTCATCGGATTCACGCGCCGCGGCTCGCAGCATCACCAATTCAATCATACGCCTCGCCCAGAAGGGCCGCGCCGCAGGTCTGCAAGTGATCCTCGCCACACAGCGCCCTTCAGTAGATGTGATATCCGGCATAATCAAGAGCAACTTCCCTATGCGAATCGCATTCCGCGTCGCATCGAGAATGGACTCCATGACAATACTCGACAATCCGGGTGCGGAGAAGCTCATAGGCAAGGGCGACATGCTCTTCAGCGCCGACATCGACACCGAGCGCATCCAGTGCGGCTATATCAGCAGCGAGGAGATCGACAAGATCACCGAATTCATCGGAGACCAGGTCGGATACGGCAAATGCTACAACACGCCATATTATCTGCCGTCTCCGGCAGAGCCTGAATCAGAAGGCGGCGGTGGCAACGGAATGGTCGACATGAGCAAGCTCGACGAGAGGTTTGAGGAAGCGGCCAAGATGGTCGTCCTGAGCCAGCGCGGCTCCACCTCCGACCTCCAGCGCAAGCTCGGTATGGGCTATGCCAAGGCGGGGCGCGTGATGGACCAGCTCGAGTCTGCAGGCATAGTCGGTCCACAGGAGGGAAGCAAGCCTCGTCAGGTTTTGGTACAGGATTTGAACAGTCTTCAGGAAATACTTGATGCGTTCATGAAATAATCCTATGAAAAGAGTACTGTCCATACTGGTTGCACTTCTTTCCTTCGGCCTGGTTTCATCCGCCCAGACGGAGAAGATCGACGCGTTGCTTCCACTTCTCGAAAGCAACCGTGTAGTCCTCGACTACGACTGCATCATCACCGGCGACAACGGAGTTCCTGTAAGCTACACCGGCAACCTCACAGCCCAGCATGGCTGTTATGTCCTCAAGGGAAACGGCGTGGAAATCTACTGCGACGGCGGCACCCGCTGGACCATCGACCCGAAGTCAAAAGAGGTTTACATCGAATACGCCGAAGGCCTCGATGACATCCTCTCGAACAGGAAATACATCACAAAGCTCGTCATCGCCAACGTCCGTCAGCATCCTTTCGCCGACCCGGCCGATTTCACCTTCAGCACCGACGGGCTCGACTCCTCCTGGGTCGTCACCGACCTGCGGTGATTCCTTGACGATTGATTCAAAGTGACCCTGAAGTGTAATACAAATTGTCTGGAGCGCCCCGATCTGCTCCAGGCCCGGTTCTATTGCCTTTGAGATAATTTCGTCTGAGATTTCCAAGAACGGGCCGAAGTCTCTGCTTACGGAATGAGCACCGTGTAGGATCTGTGGTTCTTGTTGGTCAGCTTGCTGTCACGGAGCCACAGATTCGCCTTTTTGAGCTGGTTGTAATTGGTGCCATGTTCTTCGGCGAAGTCGGCGAGATCCGGGATCGGGTCGCTGATGGTCACCGATGTCCTTGGCGGGATGTACGGGTAGCCTTCGCCGGGGGTGATGTGGAAGCCGAATGATTCAGGGTGCTCGAAAAGCATCTTGGCAGCTATGATGCGGAACATATAGCGGGCGGTCTCGGCCGGGAGCCAGAGTTCAAGAGCGGTGCTCTGGTGCTGGCTTTCGAGCCTTTTGGAGATGCCGGCCTGACCGGCGTTGTAGCTGGCGGCGACGGTGAACCAGTCGTCGTATTTGGCATGCGCCTCAAGGAGATATTTGCAGGCGGCTTCGGTCTCCTTCTCTATGTGATAGCGTTCGTCGACCTCGTCGGAGACCTCGAGGCCATATCTCTGTGCGGTTGCCTTGGTGAACTGCCACAGGCCTGCGGCCTTGGCCGTTGACACTGCAGTCGGGTCGAGGTTGCTCTCTATCACCATCAGATATTTCAGGTCATCTGGAACTCCTTTTGCCTTCAGTATGGGCTCGACCTGGGCGAAGAAGCGCGGGGCGCGCTTGAGCATCAGGAGAGTGGTGCTGTGCATATACGTGAAGGCGATGAGCTCGCGGTCCATACTCTCATAGAAATCCTGACGGTCGAAGCGGATGGTGTCGCCGGCGAAGACGGCGTATGCCGGGACCTTCGGCGGCTGCTTGTGAAGCTCTTCCGGCTGGAAGAGGGTCTGCGCGCCGGCAGGGAGGATTGCTACCAAGAACAGTGATAATGCGAGAGCGGAGGCTGTTGACAACTTTTTCATATTACAAATATAATAAAATGGTCCTATTTAGGTATATTTGTATATGACTCCTTTTCTGCAACAGGTAGCAAATCATTATTACGCGCAGGGAAATATCGGGGATATATGCTTCATCTTCCCGAACCGACGCGCAAAGTCATTCTTCAGGAAGTGGCTGGGCGCGTGCGTGGCCAAGGACGGCTCGAAGCCGGTGACGGCTCCGGCGATGTTCACGATGAACGATTTCTTCTACCGCCTGACGGCGGAGGAGCCGACCGACCGTGTGCGGCTGCTGCTTGAGCTTTACGACCGGTACAAGGTGCTGGTCCCGAAGCCGGAGCCGCTCGACGACTTCATCTTCTGGGGGGACGTACTCCTCGCTGACTTCGACGATGTGGACAAGTATCTGGTGAAGGCGGAGGGACTTTTCGCCAACGTGGCGGACTTCAAGAGCATACAGGACACCTACTCATACCTCTCGCAGGGGCAGATAGACGCCATAGAGCGCTTCCTGGACCATTTCCGCGACAGGAACTCGGCCCTGACGGTGGATTTGAAGAGTGAGGACGAAAAGGACTACAAGGTCAAGTTCCTCCAGATCTGGGACATACTTTACAGGCTGTACACCGATTTCAACGCCGCCCTCACCGAAAAGCATCTGAGCTACGAGGGCAAGGTCTATCGCGAGATGGCCGAACGCCTGGACAGCGAATCCGTGACCGACATCCTCGCGGAGCATTTCCCGCACAGCACGTCCTTCGTGTTCGTTGGCCTGAACGCGCTCTCAGAGTGCGAGAAGAAGCTGATGGGCAGGATGCGCGACGCGGGTGTCGCGCAGTTCTGCTGGGACTACGGCACGGCCATGATCAAGGACCCCGCCAACAAGTCCTCGTTCTTTATGGCCGACAACGTGGTGCGATTCCCGCAGGCGTTCAAGCCGGATCCGGAAGGGTACAGCGACCCCGAGATAAACGTCCTCAGCGTGCCGAGCAGCATAGGTATGGCCAAGCAGCTGCCCGAGATCCTAAAACGGTTGGGTGCGGGGACGCCCGGCTTGGAGACGGCAATCGTGCTGCCCGACGAAGGCCTGCTGATGCCTGTGCTCAATTCGATCCCGGAGTCGATCACAGACCTCAACGTCACGATGGGCTACCCGATGGGCGAAAGCGAATTCTGGGGTCTTATGAACGACGTTGCCGCCCTGCAGATGCACCTCCGCCAGAAAGACGGCGGGTGGTTCTTCTACCACAGGCAGGTCTGGGCCATCTTCTCCAACTCCGTCTTCAAGTCGGCACTCACTGACGCAGGCAGGGAAACCGTAAGGAATATCAAGAAAGGGGTCAAATACTACATCCCCCAGTCCGAGTTCACCGGCGATCCGGTGCTGGAAGCCATCTTCAAGCCGGCGGTCACCGACCCTTCCGGCACATCTCCCGAGGCCATACAGGCCATAGAATGTTATCAGCAGGACATCATAACCTGTATCGGCCCCAGACTCAAGGAAGCGGACGATATGGCCGTGGAACTTGACTTCGCCCGCGTTTACCACCAGACCGTCGGGTATTTGCGCAAGGCGGACCTCCCGTTGCTTCCCGCAACGTACTTCCGCCTCCTCGCCCAGCTCGTCGGCGGCACCTCCGTCCCGTTCCAGGGCGAGCCGCTGAAGGGCCTGCAGATAATGGGGCCGCTGGAGACTCGCGCCCTCGACTTCGAAAACGTCATACTGCTGAGCTGCAACGAGGGCATGTTCCCCCGCCGCAGCGTCAGCTCGTCATTTATCCCGCCGGAGCTGCGCAAAGGCTTCGGCCTTCCTACCTACGAATACCAGGATGCCGTGTGGGCATACTACTTCTACCGTATGATCCAGCGTGCCGGCAAGGTCTGGATGCTCTTCGACTCACGCGCCGAAGGTCTTCGCGGAGGCGAGGAAAGCAGATACATCAAGCAGCTGGAGCTGCACTTCGGCCTCCCGGTCCGCCGCCTTGTCGTCAAGGCGCCGATCGGCAGGGGCGACCTTGACGGAAGCATCCCGAAGACGCAGGAGCAGATCGACAGACTCCGCGCGGAGGGCCACCTTTCAGCCACCTCGATGCAGAACTACCTGAGCTGCCCGGCGAAGTTCTACTACGGGTCGGTGGAAGGCCTGAAGGAAAACGACGAGGTGTCGGAGTCCCTGGATGCGGGAATGCTGGGCACGGTGTTCCATAATTCGATGAAGGCGCTGTACGACGGGAAGGCGGACATCACCGCATCATACATAGACTCGCTTCTCAAGGATGAGTCCGCGATACGCGACACCGTTGCGGGCCAGATCCGTGAGACCCTTAAGACCTTCGACATCGAAGGCCGCAACATCATCTTCCAGGAAGTCGTCTGCGAATACGTCAAGAAGGTACTGCAGCGCGACAGGGAACTGATGGACAGATATGGGGTGGACAGGTTCCACATCCATCTGCTCGAGAAATCAAGGCATGACGATATCGGAGGGTTCAGGTTCGTCGGCTACCTCGACCGCCTGGACAGCTTCACGCCCGACCGGGTGCGCATCGTCGATTACAAGACGGGAAGGGTCACGGACGAAGACTTCAACATCACCGCCGCCAATGCGCAGCAGGTGGTGGACAAACTGTTCGGCGACAAGGAGCAGAACCGTCCGAAGATCGCCCTGCAGCTGTACCTTTACGACAGGTTCATCGCAAAGGACCGCCAGTTTGCCGGCAAGGAGATCGTGAACTCCATCTACCAGACCTCCCGACTTTTCGTGAAGGAGGTCGAGGAAGTGAGCCTGGTGCCTGAATTCACCGAACTGATGGACAGGGCCCTTGAGGACAAACTGAAGGAACTTGCCGATCCGGCCATACCGTGGAAGCGGACGGAAGAGACGAAGACCTGTGAATACTGTGACTTCAAAATGATCTGCGGACGATGAAAGTACTGAAGGCATCGGCGGGCTCGGGCAAGACTTACGCCCTCTCGCACACATATATCGATATGCTCCTGCAGTCGGGGGATCCGTATGCGTACCGCCACATACTCGCGGTCACCTTCACCAACAAGGCGACCGCCGAGATGAAGTCCCGCATCCTCCGCGACCTCAAGAAGGAGGCGGAGGAGGGTGGCCCGCGCGCATCCCGCGCGCGAGAGGTCCTCGTGAACATCCTACACGACTACAGCGCCTTTGCGGTAAGCACCATAGACAAATTCTTCCAGCAGGCCCTCAAGGCATTCTCCCGCGAGATAGGGCAGTTCTCGTCCTATCAGATAGAACTTGACCGCAACTCCCTCATCCAGGAATCGATGGACCGCATCCTCGACGGACTGACCCTCGAGAAGAAAGACCTTCTCGACTGGCTGCGCCGAAGCGCGATGGACAAGCTCGAGCAGGGGCAGAAGTTCGTCATTGACGACGGTCTGGGAGAGATAGGCAAGCTGCTGAAGAGCGAGAGCCACAGGCAGCTTCAGGAAAAGTACGGCCTGAATGATGCCGACGAGTTCTCCAAGGCGCGCCTGGATGAAATCCGCAAGTCCTGCCGTGCAGTCATCGACGACTTCAGGAAGAAGGCGGAGGCCTTTGGCATAAAGTCTGAGCCGGGCGAGAAGATACAGGAGCCGAACAAGACCGCGAAGAAGAACGACCCGGAACTCGCGCTGCTTTTCGAAAAGCCGTATGACTATTATTGCACGGCATACTGCATAGACAAGCTGGTCTTTTCGCTCGGCCTCGCCGGAGAATTCTACAAGGAATTCGACGCGCTGCTGAAGGAGAAGAACGTGATGCCGCTGGACGATTCCAACACCATCCTGCGCGACATCATCGACGGCTCGGACGCACCTTTCGTCTACGAAAAGCTCGGCGTGCGCTTCGAGCATTTCCTCCTGGACGAATTCCAGGACACCTCCCGCATACAGTGGGACAATTTCCTGCCTCTGCTCCGTGAAAGCGAGGCGAACGCACCCGACAAGGAGTCAAGCAGCCTCATAGTGGGGGACGTCAAGCAGAGCATCTACCGCTGGCGCAACTCTGACTGGGAACTTCTGGGACACGAGGTCGAGGAGGCGTTCCCGGACGTGAAGCCGGAGCCGATGGAGTGCAACTGGCGCAGCTCGCAGATGGTGGTGGACTTCAACAACCGCTTCTTCAAGCGGGCTGCGGAAGTGATAGGCGCGAGAGAGATTTACGCGGATGTGAAACAGGAAAAGAAATCCGGTGAAGAGCAGAAAGGCAGCGTTCAGGTTACCTTCACGGATGACCAGATGGCGGCTGTCATCGGGTCCGTGCAGTCCGCCCGCAACGCGGGCGCCCGCTGGAGCGACATCGCCATCCTCGTCCGCAAGAACGCGGACGGATCCGCTGTCGCGGAAGAGCTCATAAACCATAATCTTCCCGTCATCTCCGACGATTCCCTTGCTGTGAAGTCGTCGGCCGTGGTACGCCGTCTTGTGTCCCTGCTGAGCTCCATCGAGAATCCTGACAACACTGTCGGCAGCTATCTCGCGCATCAGCTCGGGGTAGAGTTCCCTGACCGCTACCATTCTCTGGTTGACCTCTGCGAGAAACTCCTGCGCTCGCTGCGTGACTATGACCCTTCTTCCTTCGAGGGAGAGACATTGTTCATCCAGGCCTTTATGGACGGCCTGCGCGAATGGGTCGATGTGAACGGCAACAACCTCCGCGCATTCCTCAAGCACTGGGCTGACGCCAATCCATACATAGGTTCGCCGGAAGATTCCGATTCCATCAGAATACTGACGATACATAAGTCGAAGGGCCTTGAGTTCCCTTATGTCATCTTCCCGTTCGCCGATACCGTGGGGTTCTTCAGGGAAACCACCGAATGGTGCCATCTGGATGCCGATGATTCACCTCTCGGCAGTGTCGTAACCGGCAACTATCCGGTGTCGCTTACGTCCGGAGCCAGCAGGAAGACCCTGTTCGCGAAAGACCTTGACCGCGAGGAGTTCCTGCAGAAGGTTGACAACATAAACGTATTCTACGTTGCCCTGACCCGTGCCGGGAAATGTCTCCACGTAATCTCTAAGACCCCTTCGAAGAAGTTCCGCGAGGCATATTCCAAAGGCAGGGAGGAGTACGGCAGGTTCTCGGAGATACTGTACGCTTTCTGCGGAGGTCTTGAGAACCAGTTCTATGGAGAGCCATACGATTTCAGCCGGATGGTAAGGGAAAAGGGACAGAAAGTCGGGGACTTCCCGGCAAGCTATCCTTCGTTCCCTCTTGACGGGCGCCTGTCTCCGTCGGAAGATGCGACCGATTATTTCGGCGAGGACGGCGTTGCCGGTCCCGCCGCTTCCGCCCGCCTGTCGGGCATCGAGCTGCACAAGGCCCTTGAAGGCGTCCGCTCGCCGGAGGACTTGCCTTCGGATCTTGATGCGGATAGCAGGAGCCTCCTGACCGCGCGCATACTTGCGCATCCGGAGTGGTTCTCTTCAACCGATGTCCGCGACGAGGTCACGATATTCGGGACGGACGGTCAGGAACATCGTCCGGACCGCGTCATCTTCAACGGGCAGGAGGTGTTTGTACTCGATTACAAGTTCGGCGCTGAACGCAAGGAATCCTACATCTGGCAGGTGCGCTCCTATATGAAACTCTACCGCCAGCTCGGCTATAAACCCAAGGGCGCTGTCTGGTATGTCCCGGACGACGAGGTGGTTGAGGTCAAATCAATTCACGTTTGTAACTAGGCGGACACTTAAGCCGTTGTTGCGCTTGGCAGAGGGAAACTTGCGCGCTGGCCGGCAGCGGGTCCATTATCTGCAGGCCCCTGAGGGGTTCGCCCCGGAACGGGACGGAGGTGCCGCCGACGAGGATGGCACCAATTACAACCAGCTCAAAAAAGCGAATCTGTGGCTCCGTGACAGCAAGCTGACCAACAAGAACCACAGATCCTACACGGTGCTCATTCCGTAAGCAGAGACTTTCGCACTATCTCTGAATCACCTAGAACAGCAATATTGATTGCAGCCATCTGGAATGCGGGCCGCTGTTCTAGGTGAGGCGATTTCGCCTCACCTAGAACGGTAATAGGCCACTGAGTAGCATGAAATGTACTATGCCGTTCCAGGTGATTAAGAGATACAAACTTCGCGGCATAAAGAATAATTTTTCAACCACCGAAAAGATATATTTCTTGACTTCTTTTTTTTAGATTTCATTGGCTTTGTTCTGAGATGCACTACATTGGCTGCCGTTGTAAATTTATCGTATTATGAACAATGACAGTTTTATTATGGATCGTGGCGTTACTGTCGGCCCGTTTCTGGACATCTCCGATGATATCATCTTCAAAAGGGTCTGGCACAGGGCAGAGAGGAAGGACGAGAGGCCGGCAAGATGGGTGTGGAAGGCAAGGAATACGTCGTTCAGGACGGCGACATAATGCACTTCCTCTTCAACGTCTAAATATTTTCTGGCATAACTGGTTCATTTAACACAGTGACAGCCCGAGGCCTTCAAAAGTCACCACGCGCCGCCCCGGGGGCGGCGCGATGATGCTTTTGAGTTTTTCAAGATGTCAACTTTCCTGAGGCCTCACTGGGAGGCCTTGGGAAAGTTGTGTTTTTATTAATCTGAGAGGGGACGCACGGAGAAGCCGAAGTAACGGACGCTGCTGCACTGCGGATCGACACTGCCACCGTCGAAGCGCAAGTCGTACGCGCCGTCTGCATTGACAGAGCCGAGAGTACCTGACCAGTAGTAGCCGTACGTACCCGCACTGCTGAGAGTACCATTGAAGCCGCCGCCAGCAGCAGGGAAGAACAACAGAGCGTCGGTGGCGGTATATGTTCCTACCGTTGCGGTCTTCGCTGTTGTCTCATAAGATGTAGCTGTTTCTGTAATTTGCTTCCAACTACTTTCTGACAATTTCAAGAGGCCCTTGTCGGCGGCATCTTTTGGAGCATAGAACAGCAAGCCTTTGTTCGTAGCATCCCACTCGACGAAGCACGCAGCGCAGAGCTCGATAAACTCCTGCGATGTAGGCATACGCCAGGTGTCCCCCCAGAGAGTGCGGGCGACGTCGTCGCTGATGTCGAGATTCGACCTGTAGGTCTTGTCTCTATCATTGTATCTGGTGTAAGGTGAACCTCCATATGGTGCGGTATTCTTGCTGTTGAATTTGTTGTCCGATTTGAACGAGAAAGAACCGCTTGAACCGTCATTTGTGAAGGATTCATAAATCAGCAGACCCTGGTCGGCGGCGGTGGCGTCTCCGCAGTATCCCGGATACGCTCCCCACTGGAAGTAATCGCCGATTACTATTTTCTCTCCGGTGGTGGTGGTTCTGGGGACATTTACAGTTGATGAGCCATTCGGTTTCCAAAGGGCGTCGCCCGAGGTTTGAGTGTTTCTGGAAATGGTAAGGTTCTGGGTCGCCCATTTCTTGCCGGCGACATAGACATAGTCGTGGCCGTTGATCTTGCCCATTGAACCCGTCTGCTCTGTCAGGGCATAGACGGAGATGATGGACGTGCCTGCGTCAATTGCCGTCGACATAAGATCTGAGCCGTAGATCAGAGTCCCCTGCTTGATGGTGAGTTTCCTTCCTGTATTCTCTTCCTCTGCCGCGACGCTTACGTTGAACACGGCGCGTCCGTCATTTGACCTGGTGAAGCCAGTGGTTCTGATGATAGTGCCCGAGGTGGTGCCTGCGACAGCCGGCTCCGCATCAGCTGAGACAGTCAGCTCACACACGGTGTTCACGTTGCTGACGATGGCATGGTCGATGTCCGCATCCGCCATTCCCGTGACCGTCACCCTCATAAGGGAGGTCGCGAACTTGAACGGCACTATCTTGTCGGTGATGCTTGTCAGGCCTTCTTCGTAATCAAGCGTAGAATACACCACGAGCTTATTTGCTTCTGCGCCCTGGGTGCTAAGGTCAAAGGTGATTTTACCGGCGTTGATTTCCGGGGCAATTTCTGCAGGGTTGGAGTACACGAGGGTGATTTTGGTTGTGCCTGTGGCTGGGGTACTTATTGTTCCGGACAGTTTTGCGATTGAACCGCCTTCGACAGGGGTTACGGTGAGCTCACCAATCTTTTGTGTGGCATCGAATGCGAGCACCACGTCCCCATCCGCCCAGTTCAGGCGGATTACCGGTGACATTGTCGCCTTTGTCCCCTCCGACGGGGCGAGGTCTCCTATGAGGGCGGAGACGCTGACTTCTATCGTCCCGGGTACTGACGGGACGCTTTCTTTCGGATTCGCTTCCTTGGTGCACGCAACCGTCGCGAGAAGTGCCGCGAACGCAAAGATGATAGTCTTGAGAGTTTTCATATCTTTAATTTTGTTTTGTTTCTGTTTTACTTTTAGTAGTGATGCGTTAACTTGAACGCAACGGTTTATAAATTGTTAATATTTAAT
>JAUNNZ010000035.1 GCA_030537315.1 Bacteroidia bacterium | reverse complement strand
CATTAGCAATCAATTTGTTAGGAAATTTTCAACATTTCCCGACAGTCCCTAATTATCCGTTTCGTCAAGCAGACTCTGTTCAGTCTGCTTGGAACCGCCACAGACACCCTGGTCCTGTGGCTGCTGTCACATTTCATCCTTAAAGGCTACGCGGGAGAATATGTCATATCACCGATAATCAGCTTCGAATGCGCCAACGTCGTGAACTTCTTCATCTGTTCACGCTGGGTATGGGGCGAGCGCACCAAAGACTGCTCCAGGTCCACGACATTCAAGCGGTTCATAGGATTCAACCTGTCCTACACCGGGACATTCCTCCTCAAACTGGGTTTGATCCAGGTGATCGGGCTCCTTTCCGGCTGGGACGTCGTCTGGTGCAACCTGATTGCACTGATGATTTCAGGAATCGTGAATTTTATAATGAACGAGAAGGTCGTCTTCAGTTCTAAATGATTTTCACATATTCCGCAAGCTCGGCCTTGGATACGTTCAGCGGCTCGGAGTGGCGCGGAAGCGACGCTATGCGTCTGAACGCTTCCGGAGGGGTCGGGAGCATGCCTATGCTCTCGCCTATGACCTTGTCGAATTTGGCGGCGTGCGCCGTAGAGAGCCAGAATCCTGATGCTCCGGCGTCGCGGTATGACAGATAGCCGACGGCGCTGTGGGGGTCTGAAAGATAGCCGTACTTCTCATACAGTTCTGCTATGCCCTTGCGGATTTCATCATCGGAATAGCTGTATCCTTCGACCGAACCGCGCACTGCGGCCTCATCGTAATCATAAAGAGCGAGCATGCGCTCGAAATTGCTCGGGGCGCCCACGTCCATCGCATTCGCCACCGTCTGCACGGAAGCACGCGGGTCGTAGCTGCCGCCGGCCAGGAATTTCGGAACGACATCGTTCGCATTTGCGCCGGCGATGAAGCGGCGCACAGGCATACCCATCCTGTGGGCAAGCATACCTGCGGTTATGTTTCCGTAGTTGCCGCTTGGCACTACGATATCGGGATCTTCCTTATGCGTCTTGTGCCACTGGCACCAGCCGTAGAAGTAGTAGAACGACTGCGGCATCCAGCGGAGAACGTTGATAGAGTTTGCGGAGGTTATCCTCACCTTGCTGCGGTATTCGCTGTCCGCGAACATTTCCTTGACGAGGCGCTGGCAGTCGTCGAAGCAGCCGCTGACGCGGAGCGGGAAGATATTTCCGCCGAGGCTGGTCATCTGCGCCTCCTGGAAGTCGCTGACCTTGCCGTCAGGATAGAGGATGACGACCTTGACGCCGGGCACGTTCCAGAAGCCGTGGGCTACTGCGCTGCCGGTATCTCCGGAAGTGGCCGTAAGCACGATTATAGGCTCTCCTCCCTTGTTCAGCAGGCCGAGCATCCGGCCCATGAAGCGGCCGCCGAAATCCTTGAAGGCGAATGTAGGGCCGTGGAAGAGCTGGAGCGTGTTGAACCCCTCTGACACCTGGTGCAGCGGCACATCGAAGTTGAAGGCGTCGCGCACGAGCGCATCTAGTTCCGCAGCAGGCACGTCTTCGCCGAAGAGCTGCTGCGCAAGATAGGATGCCATATCGGCAAAAGAGATGTCGGCGAGTGCCGCCACCTTTTCCATATCCACCTGAGGGAAACGTTCAGGCATAAAGAGCCCTCCGTCAGGAGCCAGACCGCGGAATGCGGCTTCGTTGAGACTGAACGCGGCCTTGCGCTCGCGGTCCCTTGTGCTGTAGTACTTCATATCACTCTATCACTCTGGCGCCGTTGTTCGATACGCTCGCGGCGTAAATTCTGGAATCTATGTCGAGGAAAGCGAAATGCTCCTTCATTATCTCGCATACGGCCGCTGCAGTCTGCTCGTCCTTCGATACCGCGAAGACAGACGGGCCGGAACCTGAGATATTCATAGCGAGCGCGCCGGCCTTCAGGACCTTCTCGCGAAGGATCTCGAAGCCCGGGATGAACCCGCGGCGGCAAGGCTCGGCGACCACGTCGACCATAGAGCGGCCGACAAGGTCGACGTCGCCGAGGGTGAGGCCGGCCACGAGGCCGCCCACGTTCCCCCACTGGCGCACAGCGTCGCGCACCGGAATCTCCTTAGGCATCACCTCGCGTGCCATCTTCGTGCTTACCATAATGTCAGGGTGCACGACAGAGCAGTGGAAACTTGCCGGGACAGGCAGCTTGACGATGTCAAGAGGCTTGTATCCGCGGATGAGAACCACGCCGCCGAGAAGTGACGGAGCCACGTTGTCGGCGTGGGCCACGCCGCCGCTGATAAGTTTCTCGCCCTCCATTGCGAACTCGACCAGCTTCTCCTTGGAGAAAGGTCTGTCGAGCAGTTCGTTGAGGGCGAACACCGCGGCGACCGAAGAAGCCGCGCTGGAGCCTATTCCGCTGCCGGGATTTATCTTTGACTCGATGACTACGCTAACCTTCAGCGGCTTGCCGTACTCGGCAAGGAAGGCCATTATGGCCGGAGTCATCACATTCTGTTCTACATTTACCGGGAGGTCAATCCCGCTCTTGTTCTCGATGGTCAGGCCGAGGCCGTCTTCGATACTCATTGAAATGACGTCACCGGTGGCATCCATCGCCATTCCCATAACGTCGAAACCGCAACCCATATTTGCGATTGAAGCGGGTGCAAAAACTCTTATCTTTTTCATAATGCTTATGATGCAAATCAAACCAATGGCTCAGCGCTCCAGATATATTCTTCTTGTGGGAATTCTATGAAATAGGCGTGACCTCTTCCACAATCACCCTCGCTATCGAAATTGAAATATATCCCATCGGACCCAATAATCAAATACTTGGGACCAGAATGTGATGACGAATTCCACGTCGACTCCGATTTCAGCAATTCATTGGGAATACTATGAATAAGATCATGCCCAAAAGTCATAAATATCGGAATCAACGCTATGTCACACTTATAGACAGCGACTTCAGATGGCAGGAGCGCATAGTTTTCCAATGTTTTCGCTGTCACTTTATCGTCCATTCCGGACACCTCGTTTTTAACTAGTTTTTCAATGTGAGTCGTCTTGAATCCAGAAGGGCTCTCGCCAGATACCCATTCCGTCTCCCACATCAACTTTTCATGCGGGAATTCAATGAAGTACGAATATCCCACGTCATCCCGCGGCCCGAATGCAATGTAAACATAAATTCCATCGTTTCCAACAAGCAAATACTTTAGAACGGGTGGATACAACAAGTTCCACGTCGGCTCCGATTGCCTTGGACCTATGTTCACAGGGATGTATTTACGTATCAGTGTATATTTGGGGCCCAAAGCCACGTCATTATTTGAATAGTATATTGAGTCATCCGCCCCCTTCAAGTAATCATATGGCATTCCCAAAAAGTTCAACAGCGTCTCCTCAACTCCAGACTCAATATACACAGCCCGACGTCCGTTCTTGATTTTAGGGACAAATGCAGTAACCGATTTTGGTGAAAAACAGGAAATATGATTGAGTAAATCACCCGCTCCGCACTCAAAATATAAAGGCAACAACTCCATATCGTATACATAAACCATAACATTGTATGGCAATGAAATATACAAAGAGGAGTCTGCGCTTGCATTTTCAACGAAAGATTCTGTGAAATACCTATTGTATTCACTATCAGGTTCTGATTGTACAATTTCTTCAGCTCGTCTCTCAAGCATCGAAAAATACTGCTCAAGCGTTTCCTCCGTCAACTTGCCATCCAAGTTTGTTCTTCGGCCAATCTCCTGCCCCTGCGCGGAAATTAGCGCAACTGTCAACAGAAAAGCCACATAAAATAAGATTAATCGACTCATTTTTTCAACAGCTTTTTTATATGCTTGATTCTATCTAAATGAGACATATTTGAAATCGGATATGAATTTGCATAATATCCAATCCTCCCCAAATAACTGGTCACGTATGAATAAGTAATATCATTTGGCGTTTTATAGTACTCCGATAGTTTTAAATAATAATCGCCATCAGTAAGATAGTGCTCATCAAATTTCACATCACCGAACTTGCCATAAAATTCTAAAAGAAGAGCATTAAATACTTTCGCCTCAAACTCTTTATCTCCTTTTTGCCAACTATTATCATAAATATTCTGATACACATGAAATAGTTCCTCAATAATCGCGCCATTAGGAGCATCGTAATTTATTGTAATTGTATATGATTTCGTAGATGCTTTTATACTACCAGATGCATCATCTATATTTATCATAGCGTATTGAGCTACTGAAGAAATTAACATATCCAGCTCAGAAACATTTCCAAGACTATTTAATAATTCTTCGAACTTATCTAAGTCGGATTCACGTTTCGCTCTAACTGACAAGCCTTGCATTCGACGCGAATAAGGATAAATTTTAGATATGCTCGAACTTCCTCCAGGCCCACTTTGAGACGAGTTATTGTTGTACACCTGCTCTCCACTGTTATAAAGGAAACTATTTATAAATGATTCCTGATAAGAACGATCAGCATAGTCTATCACGCCACCACAACACCCATCGCCCACCAATGACTCAACGCACCATGCCGGCACAAGTTCTCCGTTCTCACTGTCATCATCTTCATTCACTTCCTTATCTAAAGACTTAGTGCCTAAATGCAACTCTGACGGGAATGTCAGATATGCCCTACCAGGTTTATCCCCATTAATCGTGGAAGGGTCTACAGGGACGAGTTCATACTGAACTGCCCCTAGATATTCACGGCAGCAACAATACGTACCGTCTGGTTCAGAGAAAATAAGGATTCCCCTAAAGTCAGAAAATATATCGAACAAGGAATAATCGGCATTTGTTCCAGCAGAATCGAATTCTGGATATGGAATCATTGTTACAACAAACATAAAATGTTCTTTTGACTTGTTGTCAATGCAGTCAAACAATGAGATCTTCACCGATGATAGAGAATCCTGACTGAATGTTGACGGCAGGGAGAAAGTAATATTTCCAACTCCCGAAGAGTACTCATCTTTGAATGGAATTTCAGTATAAGTACAACCATTCATAACCCTGCTTACAGACTTGCTTCTATCAAGAAAACCTTCCAGTGGTTCCTGTGTTGATATTGATGATTTGGTTGAAGCATCTCCATAGAAAAAAGACCTCATATCAGCGAACACCTTATGGTCTCGATTTATCACATAAGTGCCACTCATATCGGGAACAAAGGGTTGGTTTGATTCCAAATCATCAACAAGGGACCGATTAATGTTGGTTTCTTTAGAACACCCAACTATGCTTACGAGCAAAATAATAACAGCGAAAAACTTATAAACACGTAATTCAATATACTTCTCCATCACTTTTAAGAAAATATAGTCGGGGTAAAGAAGAAAAACATTTTTGTCTTCTGAATAGAAATAATTATTTCTCGTATAAGGGTATGCAAATAAGAACTGCGTTTAAGCACAGTCAGAAATATTTCATTTTTAGTTTTATGGCAATAACCTACCTCAACGCCATCTTGAGATATTGACGCAACTGTCAACAGAAAAATTACGAGGAATAATATTGAATGCCTCATTTAAACTTTATTTCGATAAGCTTACTACAACTAAAAACTAACCAAGGCAAAAATAAAAAAAATTTGGTTTGGAATAGCAAGCGTTTACAATCCGTTTTTCAAAAATTCCCTCAGGCTTAAGTGTTGGATGCCTTCGTCATCAGTCCGCGTAACCAGGGGTGTCATCGAGATGACATACTTGGGATAATTGTCGGCTATTCCCCTAAGCGCACCGAATTCTCGCTGGCGGGTCTCATCGTTCCCGATGATGTAGGAAGCCTGGATGTACACGCGCTTCTTGTCTTTGACGCAGACGAAATCCACTTCTCCGGCAAGCAGCCGTCCTACGTTCACTTTGTACCCGTCGTGGATGAGCTGGTGGTAGATGATGTTTTCGATGACTTTCTCAATGTCCTTGTCCCGGTTGGTTTCAACGCAGGAATTCCGGATACCGGTGTCTTCGAAATAATACTTGTTGTTCGACTGCAGGAGCTTCTTTCCCCGGATGTCAAAGCGTGGAACCTCTGTCACGATATATGCATCACAAAGGTATTTCAGGTATTTCAGGACCAGTTCGATAGATACCGGGCTCTTCTGCCCCTTCATATAATTGGAAATACTGGTGGCCGATACCGGCTTCCCTGTACTGTCGGCAAGGAAGCGGACCAGATTGTACAGGAACGGCACGTTCCTGATCTTATGCTTAAGGATGATGTCCTTGACAAGGGCCGTATTCAGAACGTCCTGGGCGTATGAATATACCTCGCTCACATCGTGGATGTCATACTTGACAAGCCCCGGGAGACCACCGGAATTGATATAAAGGGCCAATGCATCATCTCCTTCCTCCAGTTTATGGAAGCGGATGAAATCCTTGTACGTCAGGGCTTGGATGTAAATCTCATGATGCCGTGCTCCCAGCAGCGTGGACAGGTCGCTGGAAAGCGTTTCGGCGTTGCTGCCGGTGAGGACAAGGTCTGTATTCGGCTCCGTTCGCCAGTGACGGACGCTCTTTTCAAATTCCTTGATTTCCTGGACTTCATCAATCAAGATATAGTTTTGCTTGCGGGATATGTATCTGTCTTCTACATACTTGTTCAGGTCCTTGTATGTGACAATATCATCCCATTCCTTCTTTTCCTTGTTGATGTAGACGACGTTATTGTCTGCCGATGCCGAGAGCAAATCCCTCAGAGACATAAGAACATAACTCTTTCCCACGCGCCGCTGGCCCGTGAGGACGATTATGGTCTCTTTTCCGAAGTAGTGCTGTACCTGCGCAAGGTACTCTGGGCGTTGTAGTATTTCCATAGCGCAAATCTATGGAAATTCTCTCATATAGCCAAGAAAATTTCAGAATAATTCAATTTCCTAAGATATATATGATAAAAATTAGAGACCAAATTTTTGAAACATTTTGCCTCAAGTGGCCTCAAAAAACGGTGTCTTTTGCGAAAAAACCCTCCAAGCTCGAAAGGCTTAGAGGGTCGTAAGTGCTTGATAATCAGTAAGTTATCCTTAGTGGAGCATAGGAGAATCGAACTCCTGACCTTTTGAATGCCATTCAAACGCTCTACCAACTGAGCTAATACCCCATTGGGACTGCAAATATAGGAAAAACTTTTTGAACTCTGCAAGCCTGTTACGGATCGACGTCGATTTTGATGTGATAAGGGTATCTGTTTTCCTTTTCAAATGCAAGTATCTCCTGACGCAGGGCCGCTTTGCGCGCGCAGAGCTGCGCGTTCCGCGCGAATGTCAGCCGCAGGCTGTTTACCTTTAGCGCCTTCATCAGGCGGCTCGTCATCAGTTCCTTGCGGGATTCGCTGTCATCATCTATACGGATGTCGACAATCTTCGTGAAAGGAGGGAGGTTGAAGTCCCTGCGTTCCTCGAGAAGAGAAGATGCGTCCGCGCCGGACGATAGCGATGCAAACACCGGATGCGCCGATTTCGCGGTCTGAACGACCAGCCTGTCAGTGCGCTCCCCTATCTGGCGGAGAAGCTGCAGGGCGCGTTCGTCAGCGCGGAAATCATCGCGCGGGAAGAGCGCGTCCGCCTGCAGGACCGCAATCAGAGGCACTCTGCCGGGCAGTTTCCTCGCCGCCTGCGGCGTAAGCACTGTCAGTTGCCTGTCGGCAAACAGATCACCCGTCCAGCCGTCAAGTTCCTCCACATTCTCCCAACCGCGCACCAGCACGGCTCCGCCTGCGGTATTATCTATAATATCCTTCAACTTGTATGAGAACGGCCCGCTCATCCCTCTTTTCCTGCGTTCCTCCGAGACATCGATCACCTCGACCGGGGCGTTGGCAGCAGGGCTGCCCTCCTGCGAATATTTGCCTGTAAGGCAATTGTAGAGAGTCTCGAGCGACGGAGTCGCAGAGCCCAGGACGAACTGCGCGCCGTGGATGCTCGCAAGCATCGCCGCGCAGTCGCGGGCATTGATGCGCGGTGCCGGTTCAGTCTGCTTGTGCAGCGGGTCCTGCTCCTCGTCAACGATCATGAGGCCGAGGTCGGAGAAAGGAAGGAACAGCGCCGAGCGGGTGCCCACCACCACATACGGCTCCGCCGCCTCGCGCAGCAGGTCTGCCGTACGCCTGCGCTGGACCGCCGTTTTCCTGGATCCGAACACCAGCATCCTGTCGCCGAACTCCTGCCTGAACCGATCCTCGATTATGCCGGTGAAATCATTCTCCGGCACGAGCACCAGACTGCTGAAGCCCCCGTCAAGGGATTTGCGGCACATCTGCAGATATTCGGAACGCCTGTCCGGCGATGTCAACAGCTTCGGCTTGCCGGCCTTGGCGGCCTGCTTTCCGGCAGCGCCGCGAAGTTTGAGCGTTCCCACGCTCTCGAGTCTGCGCGCGGCATCCTCGGCTGCGCGCAGCTCTGCAAGGATCTGCTCTTTATCCTCCCGCAGGCGGGCCATGACCGCCTCAGAATGTTTCCTTCCAAGGTCGGCCTCCTTTCGCGCCAGCCTTCCGCGAAGCGTATCAACACGTTTCTGCGCGGCCTGGAGGAGTTTCTCCCGCGAGCGCCTGGCCCTTTCGGCGGCATTCACAGCCACTTCTTCGCTTCTGACTTTCTGGATAGGATATGCTGCCTTGTACACCTCTCCGACAGAACAGAGATAGTAATCGGAAATGAATTCCCACAGCTTGAACTCCGGTTCAGAAATATCCGGGAGACCTGTCTCGATACCGGCCACCGGCAGGATCTTCGACTCATCGACTTTAGGAACGGCATCAAGCGCACAGACCACCCCCACATACTCCTTGTGAGCGAAAATCACCCTCACGCGGGACCCTTTGTGCAGAGTATCAAAGACTTCTGCGGGTACGGAATAAACGGGATTCCACTCAAGCCTGAGCGGTAAAATGACTTCTATGAACCTTACCCGTTCCATATCCGAAGTAAAGTTAAATATTTTTTGGTACTTCCCGAAATTTCCCTATCTTTGCAATCCCAAAACCACGGTGCTGTAGCTCAGATGGTAGAGCAAAGGACTGAAAATCCTTGTGTCGGCAGTTCGATTCTTCCCAGCACCACATTAGAACCCCCGCAGGAATTCGATCTGCGGGGGTTCTATCATTCTGCGACAAATCAGCCGAAATTGTGATTATTCCAGAGGGCGGATGAGGACAGTGGTGATGTCCTTGAGCGAATCCGCAAGGGCCTGGATGTCGGTAGGGGTACCGGTTCCGCCGTAATGGTAAGGGATGAACACCTTCGGCTGTATGGCCTTGACCACCCTGACGCACTGCTCAACCGTCATTGTGTACGGCTTGTTGCAGCAGATGAAGGCGTAATCTATATCCCTGATGGCCAGAACGTCCTCGTTGTCCTCTGTGTCCCCGGATACATAAATGCGTTTTCCAGCTACGGTGATTATGTAACCCACGTCGCCGCGCTCCTTCGGGTGGAAGTTAAGCTGGTCGGGGCTTATGTTGTATGCAGGGACCGCTTCGATGCCGAAGGCGCCGTCGATGGTCTGCCCTACGGCAAGCTGCCTGTAACAGTCAGCTCCACCGGTCAGGGCTTTTACGGCATTGGTATCAAGGTGGTCATAGTGGTCGTGGGTGATGAGCACGAGGTCGGCCTTCGGCTCGGACGCCCAGTCCACGGCGTCTCCGACAGGGTCGATGTACACGCGGTATCCGTCGGCGCTGACGGCGATCGACGCGTGGCCGTAGTAAGTGAAAGTGATTTCGGTTCCGTCATCAGCCTTGAACGTGTCCTGAGGATAGTTTGAGGCCTCTTTGGTTGTGCAGGAGTTGAATGCGAGTGCAGCCATTGCAGCGATGATTAGTTTTCTGGTCATATGGTATAAGGTTGGTTCCTTTTACAAATATATCAACATTTTCCGAAGGAAGGAAACTCTTGATTATTTCAAAGAAATAATTTATATTTGCTTAAATAAGAGTCGATTCAAGTGAGCCTTTTAGCAGTATATCTGTTGCCTGCGGCGGTGGCATTCCTGGGATTCATCCTCATTCAGATGAAGGATGGAAAGCTCAATGCGGCCCAGAGGATGGCTTCTATCCTGTCTCTTGTGGTTGCTGCGTCACTGTTCTTCTATGCCCAGTACTACAACACGAACTTCCTGTACTCGATCTGGGTTGACCTCGGATTGAAGATAACGGTTTCCTTCGCAGCGCCTGTTTTCTTCCTGTTCCTGAAGACGCTGACGGACTACCGCGGACTGAGAGCGAAGCATTTCATACCGTTCATCCCGTCCATCATCTATGGACTCCTGCTGACGACAGCAGTCCTCTGTATGACAGAATCGGAGCAGATTTTCTATATGGGCCACGTGATCCAGGGAGAAAGTGGGGAGATGGAGACTTCCCTGTCGTTCAAGATAATGGAGTTCTTCGGCCACAGGTTCTTCAAGACGGTAATCCTTCTGCAGATCGTTTCCGTGCTGGCCTACGCAATTTTTGAAATCAAGAAATACTATTCCCTTCTTGACGACGTCTACACCACCCGAGAAGGCAAGGAGACCCACAAGATGCTGTGGTTCATAGGTCTCTGCCTTGCCGTCATTGTCTATGCGCTGGCGATTTTCACGGTACCGCACTATTCCTTCATCCCGATGTGGAGGACAGTGCTGTACATAATAATCGTGTGCCTGTTCATCGGCACCGTCTCCTACCTGTTGAGCGGAATCCAATATACCGCCGAGAATTTGAGAAGCCTTCTTGATTCAGGCTCCGTCCCCGACGATTCCGAGCAGGAAGCCAACGACGGTTCGCTGGCCGGGAGGCTGACGAATGCCATGACCGAGCACGAACTCTGGAAGAATCCGGACCTCACGATCGTTTCCCTGTCCGAATTCCTGGGCACCAACAGGACCTATGTGTCAAAGACCATCAAGAGCAGCTTCAACGGCAACTTCTCGGACTTCGTGAACAAGTACCGCATCGAGCATGCCGTAAAATTGATGAAATCACAATCGAAGGAGGACGTGGTGCTGAAAAGCATCGCAATCGACAGCGGCTACGGTTCACTGTCGTCCTTCACAAGAAACTTCAAGATTATCCACCATCTCACACCATCACAATGGCTTGAAAATCAGTAGTTTGTGATTTTTGCAACGTCTTTTGTGATAATAAAAACGTTAAATTTGTCATTGTTTTTTAAGTAGGATACCTTTGTAATGAAAACAATAGCGACAAATAACGTGTCAAGCACTCTGAAACATCTTCTTCTGATAGTCCTCGTGGCCGTGGTATTCTTCGGCCTCGGAGTATTTATCGTGAACGATTCCAACCAGAGGGCCAGTATGCGTTCGGGATCGAAGGACGACGCCACGCCATCCCTCATCCTTGACACGAAAGTCATTTCCGAAGAGGCATACAACGAATTCCTCAACAAATACGCCAATCTTCCGCAGGCACATTATGAGATCAAGGAGGGTATGACACTCCGCATCTGGAAGGCCGAATTGCTTCACTACTTCCACGACACCATGGATTTCGATTCATACCGCAATATCTGCCACTCCTTTGATGACGTACAGACCGTTGTCCGTTCCAACTTCAACTCACTTCCTTCAGACCACCTCAATTCGCTGAAGAGCGACCTGTCAAGCCTGCTTGGCGCAGAGGACGCCGACATTGACGCCAGCTACGTATTCGGCGTCAACGGCGAAGATGACAAGCTCGTGGCAGTGGTCATCTATGACGGAGCGGATGAGAACATGATGTACCAGCTTCACGGAAACATCTCCGAGAAGGACTTCCTCGCAATCTACGAGGTGGAAACCAATTAGACTGACTTACTTTTGCTTGGTGAAGGACTGCGGATTCCTGTCGCTGCCCTTTGTATTCGTGATGACCAGCTCTGATTCATTGACGGAATCGAGAGTGTAGATCTGGTCTGTCTTCATCGTGGACTTTATCGACATCTTCATAGGCTTGATGACGAAGTTCTTGATGCTGAAGGACTCCCTGTTCACGTCAGACGACTTGCCTTTGGCAACTGTATCGAAACCCACCAGATCCGCGGCCGCGAGGCTCGGATCATAGTCGAAGAATATCTTTCCTTCCTCAATGCCGTATGTGCCACCGCCGGCAGCTGAAATCTCAAAAGTGTATGTACCGGCTTCCTTCTCCATAACCACAGTCATACTGCCCTTCTGACGGAATGTTCCATCAGACTTGAATGTATAGCTGTCGCGGACCTTTCCGGTACGGTCTTCGCCCTGGAGCGCTTCCTCATTGTTCCAGATGCCTACAACTTCGGGAAGCACGGTTCCGCGTACTATCTGTGTGTGGACAGGATCGACAGCATTTCTGATTGTGGAGCAGGACACTGCCATAAGCGCCGCTGCGGCTATGATGAATACTCTTTTCATTCTATATTTACATTGTTTCCACAAATATATAAAAAATAATCGAGGCCTGAAGCATAAACTTCAGGCCTCGCTGTGGTAGTGGGTAGGAGAATCGAACTCCTATTGCGAGATTGAGAATCTCGAGTACTAACCGTTATACGAACCCACCGTTTTGGTTTTGGGACTGCAAAGATAAGTATAAATTCGAAATCCCCAAATTTTATTTCAATCTAACTACTGCAGCATCCCACGGATCTACGCACACCGCCTTGCATGAGCAGCCGCAGGCGGACTGCACCTCAACGGGAATGGCAATGCTCATATCCGCCGGCCGGTCCGAGAAATTGCACACCACCAGCCAGGCGCTGCTGTCATCGTAGCGCAGGAAAGCGAAATGCCTGTCGGCATCGAAGCCCCGTGAATCATAATTGCAATAACACAGGTCCCATACGTTGCCCTTTGAGAAAGCATCCAGCTGCGCATAGCCGAGCAGTTCGCGATACTTGCGCAGAACGGCTGCTTCCGCTTTAGGAAGTCTTTTGCCCGACTCCACGGAATCCACCAGCCGGCCTATGGACACCGGACGGCACCAGTTGAAAATCGAAGTTCTACCCTGAGCACCTTCGGACGCATTCTCCCCTACCTCCTGGCCGAAATAGAGAAGGAATGACGCGGTGTTGAAAAGCAGCGAAGCTGCGAGAGCCGCGTACCCGCGCGGAGCGCTGCCGAGGAATTCCCGCGAAGCGGCGCGCTGCTCGTCGTGATTCTCAAGGAAGTTTATCATTTGCGGCTGCAGGCGACCCAGCCACTGCCAGTTCCAGGTCAGCGACCTTGCCGTATAGCCATTGCAGCAGATTGCACGCAGGCTGTCATACATCCCGGACTTGTCATACAGCAGGTCGAAGCCTACAGATTCCGAATAAAGGGAATAATTTTCCTTCCCATAGACTTCCGCGACGAAGATGGTTTCAGGATTTTCGGCCTTGAGCGCCGATATAAGTCCACGCAGCGCATCCGCCGGCACCAGTTCCACCATATCGCAGCGGAATCCGTCAACGCCCTTGGACAACCAGAAACGGAGGATGTCCAGCATTGCCTCAAAGGTACGCGGGTCGCTCCAGTCGTTCTTGAGGGTATCCGTCCAGTCGCCGTCACAATAATCGAAATGCCGGACATCCCCTTGATAATCGCAGGCCACGTGGTTTGGTATATAGTCGATCAGCACCTTGAAGCCTGCCTTGTGACAGCGCGCGACAAGATTCTCGAATTCAGCCATCCTGCTGTCGGGATTGTCGGCAAGGTACGGATTGACGTCCTTCCAGTCAGAAATCGAGTACGGGCATCCGGGATCGCCTTTCACGAAAGGCTTTCCGGATGCGTGGCGCGGCACGCCGGTAAACCAGATGCAGTCAACGCCAAGCGTGGACAAATATCTGAACGCGGACTCATTCCAGGCCGAGAAACGGCCGTTCCCCCACAAACGTGGTAAAACCTGATAAACGATGTGTTTCATATCAGAAAGGATATCCTATGCCGAGATGTACTGCAAAACCGTCCCTGGCGAACCACTGCTCCGGCCCCAGCCACCTGCTGCCCTCGGGCCTGCTCGGTTCGTACACCTTGAAACCGCCGTCAAGACGGACAAGGATGAAATCAAGGTTAAGCCTCAGGCCAAGCCCCCAGTCACCTGCGAGACTGCGAAGGACGTCATAATTGGAGATATAGTCCCACACGTTGCCGGCTTCGGCAAACAGGGCGCCCTCGAATTTCCAGAACATCTTGAACCTGTATTCCATATCGAACTCGAACTTGAAGTTGCCCGACTGGCTTGGAATGGAGAAGGCACCGGAGACCGGTTCAAAGCCGGGTCCGAGCGACCTCGCCTGCCAGGCGCGCATACCGTTGGCGCCGCCGGCGAAGAACTGGTTCTCATACGGAATCACCGTGGAATTTCCGTAAGCGAATCCGGCGCCAAGGACAAGCCTCATCGCCAGCGCCTGCCCGTTTTCCGCGCCCCACCTGAAAGTCTTGCCGAGGTTCAGCTCCGCCCTGATGAACTGGGAATACGGCGAGCCGAATATCAGCCTCTCCCCATATCCGCCGACAGGCATCAGCCTGTCGAACAGACTGAGCACATTGCCTGACGCGTCAAAATTCAGACGCGCAAAATAGTATGATGTCTTCGGAACAAGTGCAGGGTCGGAAGTATAGTACCAGGTGCTCGTGAGACCGGCGTTGAGGTGGTTGCGGAACGCGGCTTCAAGTCCGCGGTCCTGGCTGAGAAGTTCCTGAAAGGCGTCGCTCACCTTGTCGAGGAACACATAATTGATCTGTATAGGCGATACCTGATAGAAGAAATGGTCTCCAATCTGGCCGTTGTAGCCATAGCTGAAACTTGCGATATTGCGTTCATACTCGGGGCGGTCCTGAAAACTGTAGGACGCGGAGAAATCCGTGCGCGGTATGTTCGGACCGGTGAAGACCCTCAGCGGAAGTCCAACGAATCTCGGCAGGCTCAGCGCCACGGATGCTGTGTATTCGGTGGAGCGCAGGTCAGTCTTCGGCTTGAACTGGAAATTGCCGGAGAAGTCTATGGTAAGACGTTCTCCGCCCCGGAAGATATTCTTATGGAAATAACTGATTTTCGGGGCTATGCCGACGAGGGAGGAAGAGTTGGTGGAAGCCTCGATATTGAACTTGATGCCCTGCATCTTCGATTCGCGCAGAGTTATGTTGCAGTCTAGCGTGTGGTCGGGCTGCGGCTGCAGCTCTATGCCCACGCTGTTGAACACCCTAAGGGTGGAGAAGCGGGCGAAATTGACGTTCACGGCTTTCTCGCTGTACACCTGGCCGGGCTGCAGGATATTGATTTTCCGCAACAGTTTCTCATTGAAAGGGACATCCTTCGAGTGGGAGATATTGATATTTCCGAAGTGGAACTTCTCTATCGGCTGGTTATCTTCATCCGTTTCGTTTCGGGTATGATTTTTAATAGCATAGTGAAGAATGTTCAGCTTGCCTAGCGTGTCGGCCTCGAAGAAATAGTTGCTCTTGCTGAAATCGTAGTATCCGAGGTTACGGAAATAAGCTGCTCCGCGGACGCTCTCGTCTTCCAGGGAAGACTCGGACAGCCAGTCCCCCGGCTTCACGGACAGCGAGCCCTTGTCGGCCTCGAATTCTTCCGCGAACACACCTTCGGGAACCGAGAAATCAATAGAGTCTATCTTGTACCTCTTTCCGAGCTCAACGTTGTAATTGACCGTTGTCAGCTTGTTTTCGGTCACCGGCTCAGCCGTCACCCGGGACCCGTAGTATCCTAGATATTCGAGCCTGTTTTCCATATTCTCGATGGACTGCGGGATGATGTTCTCGTCAAAGATGACAGGCGCGACGCCTACTTTACGGCAGAACCTGTTCCAGCCGCTGCCGCTGTCCCTGGTCGTGTCCGCCCAGTTGTATATGCTCAATCCGGGGCTCCATTTGAAAAACGTATGGGTGTTCGGGGTCTGCTTTGCGTATGCCGACAGAGATGCAGGCTTCAGGTCCGTGTCACCATTGAAATGGACCTTGTTTTCCACCAACCGGCTCTGGTTTCCGGTCAGCAGCCTGGTCGTGCTGCAGGAAGCCAGGGCGAAAAGCGCGAATATTAGTGCCGGCAAGCGTTTCATACTCCACAAATGTACGCAATATTGTCTATATTTGTGAAATATGTTGACAAATAACGAGATCAAGACCATACGCTCGCTCAAGGACAAGAAGTTCCGCGACGGACTCGGGCTGTTCGTGGTCGAAGGCGAAAAAATGGTGGGAGAAGCATTGAACTCCTCCCTCGAGGTTGTCGCGGTTCACCGCGTGGAGGAAATCGGCGAAGCCGCTATGGCAAAGATATCCCATCTCACGACCCCGTCTCCGGTGCTTGCGGTGGTGAAGATCCCTTCAGAGCCCGTCCCCGGTTCTCTCAGGGGCCTTTCGGTCGCGCTCGACTCCGTGCGCGACCCCGGCAACATGGGCACCATCATCCGCCTGTCCGACTGGTTCGGCGTCAGCTGCATCTTCTGTTCTCCGGACTGCGTCGACCCGTACAACCCGAAGGTGGTGCAGGCCACGATGGGCGCCATTTTCCGCAAGAAAATCATCTTCTGCGACATCCCGGTACTGTGCCGGCGGTTCAGGTCAGAAGGGATGCCGGTCTACGGTACATTCCTTGACGGAAACGACATCTATCGCAGCGAGCTGAAAAGCGAAGGCCTGATCGTTATGGGCAACGAATCCAACGGCATCAGTCCCGCCGTCGCGGCAGAGGTCGACGCCCGCCTGCTCATCCCGTCCTTCGGCGGGTCGCAGGCCGAATCGCTCAACGTGGCCGTAGCCACGGCCGTAACTCTTTCAGAGTTCAAGAGGCGCGGATAATCAAGTAATTTTTACTAAATTTGCGCCTCGGTTAGTTTACGGTTAGCAACTAGTAATTTCTCAAAACAATATGACATCTATTTCGAATCTTCAGAAAGCTCGCGCTGCATATCAGCCAAAGCTTCCAAAGGCTCTCCAGGGTCCTGTGAAAGCTATCGAGGGTGCTGCCACCCAGTCAGTCGGCAACCAGGCCGAAATCAAGGAACTCTTCCCGAACACCTACGGCATGCCTGTAGTCGAATTCGCGAAGGGCGACAAGGCTGACAACGCCAAGTTCAACGTCGGCGTCATCCTTTCCGGCGGACAGGCTCCCGGAGGTCACAACGTCATCTCAGGTCTCTTCGACGGCATCAAGTCCCTCAATCCTGAAAACAAGCTCTACGGCTTCATCCTCGGCCCGGGCGGACTCGTTGACCACAAGTATATGGAGATCACTCCGGAGATCATGGACGCATACCGCAACACCGGCGGTTTCGACATCATCGGTTCAGGCCGCACCAAGCTTGAGGAAGTTGACCAGTTCGAGAAGGGTATCGTCATCCTCCGCGAACTCGGCATCAAGGCCCTCGTGATCATCGGCGGCGACGATTCAAACACCAACGCCTGCGTTCTCGCAGAGTACTATGCAGCAAAGAACTACGGCGTTCAGGTAATCGGTTGCCCCAAGACCATCGACGGTGACCTCAAGAACGAGCAGATCGAGGCTTCCTTCGGATTCGACAC
>JAUNNZ010000059.1 GCA_030537315.1 Bacteroidia bacterium | reverse complement strand
TCCGCAGCAACAAGCAGATTTACGTACAGGTTATTGATGACGAGCAGGGCAAGACTCTTTGCGCTGCTGCATCCAACGACAAGGAACTTGCCGCACAGTGCAAAGGCAAGTCCGGTATCGAAGCTGCTGCAATCGTCGGCAAGGCTATTGCAGAGCGCGCTCTCGCTAAGGGTATCACCGCTATCTGCTTTGACCGCGGCGGATATCTTTTCCACGGAAGAGTTAAAAGTTTGGCAGATGCTGCCCGTGAAGGCGGCCTCGTATTCTAACAGATAAGACTATGGCAAATACAAATGTTAAAAGAGTAAAGACGTCTGACCTCGAGTTGAAGGACAGACTGGTCGCCATCCAGCGCGTTACCAAGGTAACCAAGGGTGGTCGTCACTTCCGCTTTGCTGCTATTGTAGTCGTAGGTGACGAGAACGGCGTTGTAGGTTATGGTCTTGGTAAGGCTAATGAGGTTACCGCCGCTATCGCTAAGGGCGTTGAGGACGCTAAGAAGAATCTTGTCAAGATTCCTGTCATCAACACCACTATCCCTCACGAGCAGGAGACAAAGTTCGGTGGCTCACGCGTGTTCATGAAGCCGGCTGCCCCTGGTACCGGTGTTAAGGCAGGTGGTGCTATGCGTGCAGTGTTTGAGTCTGCAGGCATCCAGAACGTCCTCGCAAAGTCAAAGGGTTCTTCAAACCCTCACAACCTTGTGAAGGCTACCATCGCCGCTCTCACCAACATGAGAGATGCATACACTGTTGCCGGCCTTCGTGGCGTACCTATGAGTAAAGTATTTAACGGCTAATAGGAGGACACGATTATGGCAAAGTATAAAATCACACAGATTATCAGCAGCAACGGCGAAACCAAGCGCCAGAAGGACAACCTCCGTTGCCTCGGCATCCGTCGCATGCATCAGACTGTAGAGATCGAGAAGAACCCAGTATCAACCGGTATGGTTGCCAAGGTCGCCCATCTCTGCAAAGTTGAAGAAATTGACTAAGGAGGACCGAAAGTATGAAACTTAACAATTTGACACCTGCTGTTGGTTCTACCCACACAAGCAAAAGATTAGGTCGCGGTCAGGGCTCTGGTAAGGGCGGTACTTCCACCCGTGGTACCAAGGGTGCACAGGCACGCGCAGGTTATGAGCACAAGATCGGATTCGAAGGTGGTCAGATGCCTATCCAGCGTCTCCTCCCTAAGTTCGGATTCAAGAACCCTACAAGAGTAGAGTACAAGGCCGTCAATCTTGACGCCATCGAGGCTCTCGCACAGGCTGGTCTCAAGGAAATCGGCGTAGCCGAGATCAAGACCGCCGGTCTTGCAGGCAAGAACGATCTCGTCAAGGTTCTCGGAAACGGCGAACTCAAGTCTGCCGTTACCGTAAACGCTGACGCATTCTCAAAGTCTGCTATCGCTAAAATCGAAGCTGCCGGTGGTAAGGCAGTCGTTAATGAATAATTCTTATGAAGAGATTCATTGAGACAATAAAAAACATCTTCAAGATTGAAGAGCTCCGCAAGAGAATCGTCTATACGTTCCTCCTGATCCTCGTTTACAGATTGGGTTGCTTCGTAGTCCTTCCGGGCATTGACGCTTCCATGCTGGCCAACCTTCAGCAGACTACATCTGAGGGCCTCGTAGGTCTCCTCAACATGTTCTCCGGTGGAGCGTTCGGTAATGCTTCAATCTTCGCGCTGGGTGTGATGCCATACATTTCCGCATCCATCGTCATCCAGCTGCTCGGTGTTTTCGTCCCTTACTTCAGGAAACTCCAGATGGAGGGCGAAAGCGGACGCAAGAAGATGAATCAGATGACACGCTGGCTTACCATCGTCATCATCTGCATTCAGGGTCCAGCCTATATGGCCGCTGTTCACAACCAGATTCCTGGTGCAGCCTTCGTGGCAGTCAACCAGCTCGGTTGGAGCAATTTCATGTTCAACATTGTTTCCACCATCATCCTTATGGCTGGTTCAATGTTCGTGATGTGGCTTGGCGAGCGCATTACTGACCGTGGTATCGGTAACGGTATCTCCCTTATCATCATGATCGGTATCGTAGCTCGTTTCCCTTACGCTATCGTAGCAGAATTCGGTGAGAAGTTCTCTACCAACAATGGTGGTTTCCTTCTTCTTATCGTTGAAATCATTATCTGGTTCTTCATCGTAGCAGCAGCTATCGCTCTCGTGCAGGCAGTCCGCAGGGTTCCTGTACAGTACGCGAAGAGAGTTGTCGGCAACCGCCAGTACGGCGGCGTACGCCAGTACATCCCTCTCAAGATCAACGCCGCAGGTGTTATGCCTATCATCTTCGCCCAGGCATTGATGCTCTTCCCTCTTCTCTTCTCCCGTTGGGATGCGACCAGAGGACTCGCTGCAACAATGAGCAACTATACGGGATTCTGGTATAATTTCGTATTCGGTCTCCTCGTAGTCATCTTCACATACTTCTACACAGCCGTTACAGTCAACCCGACGATGATGGCGGAAGATATGAAGAGAAACGGTGGATTCATCCCTGGTGTGAAGCCGGGCAAGAAGACAGTCGAGTATCTTGACGCCATCATGTCAAGAGTCACTCTCCCTGGTTCAATCGCGCTCGCTATCATATCCATTCTTCCTGCAATTGCAATGGTATTCGGAATCAACAACTCATTCGCAAGCTTCTACGGCGGTACTTCCCTCCTGATTCTTGTAGGTGTTGTTCTTGATACCCTCCAGCAGGTTGAAAGTTATTTGCTGATGCGCCACTACGACGGCCTTATGAAGACCGGTCGTCTCAGCGGACGCTCAGGTATGTAGTTCTTTGAAAAATCAGCAGGTTGATGATCAAGCCGAAAACAGAAGTAGAGATTGAGCTCCTGCGCGAAAATGCCATCTTGGTTTCCAAGACACTGGCGGAAGTCGGTAAGGCAGTTGCCCCGGGTGTGACAACCAAAGAGTTGAATCGGGTGGCTGAGACTTTCATTCGCGACAATGGCGCCATTCCAAGCTTCCTTGGTTTTGAAGGCTTCCCTGCAGCGATCTGTGCATCGGTAAACGATGTTGTCGTTCACGGTTTTCCGTCCGACTATGTCCTCAAGGAGGGCGACGTCGTTTCCGCTGACATAGGTACGTTATATAAAGGATACAATGGTGATTCAGCGTACACCTTCCCTGTCGGGGAGGTGGACGCCAAAACCAGGAAGCTCCTTGACGTAACGAAGGCCTCCCTTTACAAGGGAATCGAGACCGCTGTAGCGGGTGCAAGGGTCGGTGATATCGGATACGCGGTGCAATCGTATGTGGAATCATACGGGTTCTCAGTGGTTCGCGAATTGGAGGGCCACGGAATCGGTACCGAGATGCACGAAAACCCGGGAGTCCCGAATTTCGGACGCCAGGGTCGCGGCACACATCTCGTGGACGGTATGGTTCTTTGCATTGAGCCGATGGTCAATGCCGGCGGCAAGGCTGTTTATCTGGCCAGGAATGGCTGGGCAGTCCACACCGCCGATCATAGCAAGTCAGCTCATTACGAACTTACGGTTGTTGTCCGAAAAGGCCACGCCGAGCAGCTCTCAACCTTCGATTTTATCGAGAAAGATGGCACGATCAATTTTTAAGTGATATTTTAATGTCAAAACAGGTAGCAATAGAACAAGATGGAAAGGTGATCGAGACCCTTCCAAACGCTATGTTCAAAGTAGAGCTTGAGAACGGCCACGTCTTGCTTTGCAACATTTCAGGCAAGATGCGCATGAACTTTATCCATATTCTTCTGGGCGACAAAGTCAGAGTTGAAATTTCACCTTATGATTTGACCAAAGGCAGAATATCTTTCAGATACAAATAAAAACTCACAGATATGAAAGTCAAGACATCCATCAAAAAGCGCAGTGAAGATTGCAAGATCGTTAGACGCAAAGGCCGTCTCTACGTCATTTGCAAGAAGAACCCTAAGTTCAAGATGCGTCAAGGATAATAATCAGTAACAAATTAAGTAAAGTATAATTATGGCACGTATAGCCGGTGTTGATTTA
>JAUNNZ010000010.1:48847-55192 GCA_030537315.1 Bacteroidia bacterium | reverse complement strand
CCTGCGCGGAACGCCTGGTCGTAACCGAGGTTCTTGATGTCGTCAAGGAACTTGGAAGTCCTGGTGACACCGGTGTGCTTGATGACCTCTGTGATGATCTTGCGGAGTGACTTCTTGCCGAGAACCTCGTTCACGTAAGGCACTTCCTCAGGAACATACTGGTTGACGATGATGCGGCCGGCGGATGTCTCTACGAGCTGGGTGCCCTTTGATGCATCCTGCTTGTCTATCGGGAGACGTACCTTTACCTTGGCGTGCATATCGATAGCCTTTTCGTTGAAGGCTATGATGACCTCCTCAGGAGAATAGAAGCACATTCCCTCGCCCTTTGCGCCCGGACGGAGCTTGGTGATGTAGTACAGACCAAGCACCATATCCTGTGAAGGAACGGTGATAGGGGCGCCGTTTGCAGGGTTGAGGATGTTCTGTGAACCGAGCATGAGCAGCTGGGCCTCCATAATGGCGGCGTTGCCGAGCGGAAGGTGGACTGCCATCTGGTCACCATCGAAGTCGGCGTTGAATGCCGTACATGCGAGAGGGTGGAGCTGGATGGCCTTGCCTTCAATCATTCGTGGCTGGAATGCCTGGATACCGAGTCGGTGGAGGGTAGGTGCACGGTTGAGAAGAACCGGATGACCCTTCATCACGTTTTCGAGGATATCCCAGATCACAGGATCCTTGCGGTCGACGATCTTCTTGGCTGACTTCACGGTCTTCACGATGCCGCGCTCGATGAGCTTGCGGATGATGAACGGCTTGTAAAGTTCGGCTGCCATGAATTTAGGGAGACCGCACTCGTGCATATTGAGTTCAGGACCTACGACGATGACTGAACGTGCAGAATAGTCTACACGCTTACCGAGGAGGTTCTGACGGAAGCGACCCTGCTTGCCCTTGAGGGAATCTGAAAGGCTCTTGAGAGCTCTGTTGGATTCGCTCTTGACAGCGGATGACTTCTTGGAGTTGTCGAACAGGGAGTCAACAGCTTCCTGGAGCATGCGCTTCTCGTTGCGGAGAATGACTTCAGGAGCCTTGATCTCGATGAGCTTCTTGAGACGGTTGTTGCGGATGATCACGCGACGGTAGAGGTCGTTGAGATCGGAGGTGGCGAAACGGCCACCGTCGAGCGGAACGAGAGGGCGGAGATCAGGCGGAATGACTGGGATGACCTTCATAATCATCCATTCCGGACGGTTGATGCCCTTTGATTCGCTGAACCACTTGACAACCTGGAGTCTCTTGAGGATTTCCGCCTTGCGCTGCTGTGAGTTCTCGACAAGCATTCTCTGACGGAGTTCTGTTCCGAGTTCCTCGATGTTGATTTCCTTGAGAAGGTCATAGATACCTTCTGCGCCCATCTTTGCGACGAACTTGTTAGGATCTGAATCAGGAAGGTTGTCGTTGCCAGGGAGGCGTGAAATCACGTCGAAGTATTCGTCTTCAGAAAGAAGCTCCATCTTCTCGACGTTGCTTGCGCCTGGTTTTACGACGATGTATTTCTCGTAGTAGATGACGGATTCGAGCTTCTTTGAAGGAAGTCCGAGCAATGCGGAAATCTTGTTTGGAGCTGACTTGAAATACCAGATGTGTGCTACAGGTACGGTGAGGGTGATGTGTCCCATCCTCTCACGGCGAACCTTCTTCTCGGTAACCTCGACATTACATCTGTCGCAGACGATGCCGCGGTAGCGGATTCTCTTGTACTTGCCGCAATAGCACTCATAGTCCTTGGTAGGACCGAAGATCTTCTCGCAGAAGAGACCGTCGCGCTCAGGCTTGTATGTTCTGTAGTTGACAGTCTCCGGCTTGAGGACCTCACCGCACGAACGCTCGGTGATGTCCTCAGGCGAAGCAAGTGCGATGCTTATCGTCTGGAAATTGCTCTTTACCTTATTGTCTTTATTATTAAAATTAGGCATATCTCTTTTCCTTCAAATAATTAATCCAATGTAACCTTGAGACCGAGTCCGCGAAGCTCGTGGAGGAGCACGTTGAGGGACTCAGGGATACCTGCAGGTGGCATAGGGTCACCCTTGACGATTGCCTCGTAGGTCTTGGACCTGCCGGTAACGTCGTCGGACTTGACGGTAAGGATCTCCTGAAGTGCGTTGGCTGCGCCGAAGGCCTCGAGGGCCCAGACTTCCATTTCACCGAAACGCTGGCCACCGAACTGGGCTTTACCGCCGAGAGGCTGCTGGGTGATGAGGGAGTAAGGTCCGATTGAGCGGGCGTGCATCTTGTCGTCAACCATATGGCCGAGCTTGATCATATAGATCACACCTACGGTTGCAGGCTGGTCGAAGTATTCGCCTGTGCCGCCGTCGCGGAGCTGAGTCTTACCGAATCTTGGAACACCAGCCTTGTCTGTGTAGTCACAGATCTCATCGATGCTTGCGCCGTCGAAGATAGGGGTGCTGAACTTGAGGCCGAGTCTTGAACCTGCCCAACCGAGCACGGTTTCATAGATCTGGCCGAGGTTCATTCGTGAAGGAACGCCGAGAGGGTTCAGAACGATGTCGACAGGTGTACCGTCCTCGAGGAACGGCATGTCCTCCTGGCGGACAATCTTGGCAACAATACCCTTGTTACCGTGACGGCCTGCCATCTTGTCACCGACAGTGATCTTGCGCTTCTTGGCGATATAAACCTTTGCGAGCTGCATTACACCATTGGCAAGTTCATCACCGACCTTGATCTTGTCGATCTCACGCTTGCAAACTGCAATCTCGACCTTTCTGGCGAGACAGTAGTTGTTGATGAGTTCGCGGATAAGTACGTTGGTGTCCTTGTCGGATGTCCACTTGTTGGAGTTAACATCCTCGTATGAAATGGTCTTGAGCTTTTCAGCAGAGAACTTGGCGTCCTTGGCGATGACTTCCTTGCCTGCAAGGTCGAACACGCCTGCGCTCTTCTTGTTCTTGGTGAGGAGAGCGAGCTTCTGGAGGAATTCGCCGTTGAGCTTCTCAAGCTTGCGGTCGAGTTCTGCCTGGCGCATCTCGATGCGGGCCTTCTGGTCAGCCTTTGACTGGCCGCGCTTGCCTGTCTCCTTTGCAACCTTTGCGTAGAGGGCTGTCTTGACGACGGTGCCGCTGAGTGAAGGGTTTGCCTTGAGTGAAGCGTCCTTGACATCGCCGGCCTTGTCGCCGAAGATGGCCTTGAGAAGCTTCTCCTCAGGAGAAGGATCGCTCTCACCCTTAGGGGTGATCTTGCCGATCATGATGTCGCCCGGTTCGATGTGGGCGCCGATTCTTACGATACCGTCCTCGCCGAGGTCTCTTGTAGCCTCTTCGCTGACGTTAGGTATATCTGAAGTGAGCTCCTCTTCACCGCGCTTGGTGTCGCGTACCTCGGTGAGATATTCATCTACGTGGATGGATGTGAGGATATCCCACTTGACCATTTCCTCTGAAAGGACGATGGCATCCTCATAGTTGTAACCCTTCCAAGGCATGAACGCTACCATAAGGTTGCGGCCGAGGGCGAGTTCGCCGTTCTGGGAAGCGTAACCTTCTGTGAGCACCTGGCCCTTCTCGACCTTGTCACCCTTGCGGACGATAGGAGAGAGGCATACGGTTGTGCTCTGGTTGGTTCTGCGGTAAATAGGAAGTTTATAAACGGTCTCCTCAGGTGAGAAGCTTACGAAGTTCTCATCTTCGGTACGCTCATACTTGACGCGGATTTCGTTTGCATCGACATAGGTGATTTCACCCTTGCGCTCAGCTACGAACTGGGTGCGGGAGTCGATACATACTCTCTCCTCAAGGCCTGTACCTACGATAGGTGACTCCGGCTTGAGAAGCGGAACTGCCTGACGCATCATGTTCGCGCCCATCAATGCACGGTGTGCATCATCGTGCTCGAGGAACGGAATGAGGGAGGCGGCGACGGATGCCATCTGGTTAGGGGCAACGTCCATATAGTTGACCTCCTCCTTGGTAACGACAGGGAAATCGGCCTCGAGACGGCACTGGATGCGGTCTTCAAGGATGTTTCCGTCGTCATCCATCTTGACGTTTGCGAGGGAAACGAGCTTGCTCTCTTCCTCCTCGGCGCTCATATAGTGGCAGCCGGCGGCGGAGAGATCGACCTTTCCTTCCTTGACGTCGCGGTATGGGGTTTCGATGAATCCGAGTTCGTCGATGCGCGCATAGACGCAGAGAGATGAGATAAGACCGATGTTCGGGCCTTCAGGAGACTCGATAGGGCAGAGACGGCCGTAGTGTGTGTAGTGTACGTCTCGAACCTCGAATCCCGCTCTGTCTCGGCTCAAACCACCAGGACCAAGGGCGGAGAGACGTCTCTTGTGAGTGACCTCGGCAAGAGGGTTGGTCTGATCCATGAACTGTGACAGCTGGCTGGTTCCGAAGAACGAGTTGATCACAGATGAGAGGGTCTTGGCGTTGATGAGGTCGGTAGGGCTGAACTGCTCGCTGTCGCGAACGTTCATCCTCTCGCGGATGGTACGGGCCATACGGCTCAAACCTACGCTGAACTGGTTGGCGAGCTGCTCGCCGACAGTGCGTACGCGACGGTTGGAGAGATGGTCGATATCATCGACGGTAGCCTTTGAGTTGATGAGCTGGATGAGATATTTTACAATCTCGATGATATCGGTGTTGGTCAGCACGCGGACATCCTTGTCGATGTCAAGGTTGAGCTTCCTGTTGAGGCGGTAGCGGCCGACTGCGCCGAGGTCATATCTCTTCTCGGAGAAGAAGAGCTTGTCGATGACGTCCCTGGCTGTGCTCTCATCAGGCGGTTCTGAATTGCGCAGCTGCTTGTAGACGTAGTTGATAGCGTCAAGCTCCGTATTGGTAGGGTCCTTCTGGAGAGTGTTGAAGATGATTGCGAACTCGTTGGAGTTGGCCTCATCCCTCTGAAGGAGGATTGACTTCTCTTCAGACTCGAGGATGGCGTTGATGTTGTCGTCGTCGAGGACTTCACCTCTCTTGACGACAATCTCGATACGCTCTACCGGAGTCACTTCTCCGGTGTCCTCATCGATGAAGTCCTCGAACTTGGTCTTGAGAACGTTGTTTGCGAGGACGCGGCCCTTGTTGGCCACGAGGTTCTTCTTATTGACCTTAACCTCGTCGGCAAGGTCGAAGATATCGATGATGTCCTTGTCTGCGTTGAAACCGATAGCCCTGAGAAGGGTTGTTACCGGCAATTTCTTCTTGCGGTCGATGTAGGCGTACATGACATTGTTGATGTCTGTAGCAAACTCGATCCATGATCCCTTGAACGGAATGATACGTGCTGAATAGAGCTTGGTACCATTGGCGTGCATGTTCTGGTCGAAGAAGACACCAGGGGATCTGTGCAGCTGAGAGACGATGATTCTCTCTGATCCGTTGATTACGAAGGTGCCTGCAGGAGTCATGTACGGGATGTTGCCCAGGTACACGTCCTCGACTTTCTGCTGGAAGTCTTCGTGGTCAGGATCTGTGCATGAAAGGCGGAGTTTTGCCTTAAGAGGAACATTGTAGGTGAGTCCTCTCTCAAGACATTCTTCAATCGAGTACTGCGGCGGGTCTACGAAATAATCAATAAACTCGAGCTTGTAGTTGTTTCTCGTGTCCTCGATTGGGAATATCTCCTGAAATACCTGGAACAGACCTTCATTCTTTCTGTTCTCAGGGGTGGTCTCCAGCTGGAAGAAGTCTTTAAACGACCTAAGCTGGACCTCCAGAAGATCCGGATATTCCAGGATTTTGGAAGTAGCAAAGTTAATGCGCTTGTTTACAGTCTTTTTTGACATTTCTGCCTTTGGATATAGAGAAAAACTTAAATACGGAAAAAAGGTTTAGAGCCTATTAACCCCGGCTCTAAACCTGTTTGATCCCTTAGCAGGGAGGAAGTTGAGTTACTTAATCTCAACCTCGGCGCCAGCTTCCTCAAGGGTAGCCTTGAGCTGCTCAGCTTCTGCTTTGGAGACTTTCTCTTTGATTGTTGAAGGAGCACCGTCAACAACATCCTTTGCTTCCTTAAGACCAAGTCCGAGGGCCTCTTTGACGACCTTGATGACCTGGAGCTTAGCAGCACCGGCTGAAGTGAGGATTACATCGAACTCTGTCTGCTCAGCTGCTGCTGCACCTGCGCCAGCGCCGTCAGCAGCTACTACTACAGCTGCTGCTGCAGGCTCGATACCGTACTCGTCTTTCAGGATCTGTGCGAGTTCCTGAACATCTTTTACAGAAAGGTTTACCAACTCTTCTGCGAGGGCTTTTACATCTGCCATAATTGTATAATTTTTAAATTGTTAATATTTATCTTATTCTGCTGCCGGTGCTTCTGCTGCCGGAGCCTCTTCAGCTTCAGCTGCAACTTCTTCAGCAGCTGCGG
>JAUNNZ010000010.1:0-48837 GCA_030537315.1 Bacteroidia bacterium | reverse complement strand
AGCCTCTTCTGCTGCCGGAGCCTCTGCTGGAGCCTCTGCCGCAGGTTTTGCTGCACCGCCGATCTTGTCGGTGTCAGCCTTGCCTTCGCTTGCGTTCTCAAGAGCTGAAACGATGTTTCTGATAGGAGACTGGAGGAGACCGATGATGTCGCCGATGAGTTCTTCCTTGGTCTTGATAGCTGCGAGCTGGTTGAGTTTGTCTTCGCCGATGAATACGCAATCCTGTACGTAAGCACCCTTGACAACAGGCTTGGTGAAGCCTTCCTTCTGGAGCTTCTTGATGAGCTTGCCAGGAGCTGAAGGGACGGTGGTGTACATGATTGCGGTGTTGCCAACGAGGGTCTCGTTGAGGGACTTCATGTCCTCGTTCTCAGTAGCGTTGAGAGCCTTTGCGAAAAGGGTGTTCTTAACGACATTGAGGGTGATGCCTGCGTTGAAGCACTCGCGACGGAGCTTTGATGTCTGTCCTGCATTCAGGCCGGCAATATCGGTAATGTAGAAATTAGGATACTGCTGAATGAGCGCTGAGATGCTTTCAATAATCTGACCTTTTTCTTCTTTTTTCATAATATTGAATTTTTACTCAGCACTGTTGAGGAATGCCTTGAGATCAATCTTAATACCTGCACTCATGGTTGAGCACAAAGCTGCGCTCTTCATATATGTGCCTTTCAGAGCCTGTGGCTTGAGCTTTGCAATCTCGTTGAGCACAGCTGCTGCGTTTTCGTAGAGCTGCTCGGCTGAGAATGAAGCCTTGCCGATGCCTGTATGAACAATACCGGTCTTGTCGACCTTGAAGTCAATCTTACCGCCCTTTACGTCCTTGACTGCATTGCCAATTTCCATTGTTACAGTACCGGTCTTAGGGTTCGGCATAAGTCCGCGAGGACCGAGGATCTTACCGAGAACGCCGACCTTTGCCATAACTGAAGGGGTGCAGACGATGACGTCGATGTCAGTCCAGCCGCCCTTGATCTTCTCGATATAGTCGTCAAGGCCTACGTAGTCTGCGCCGGCTGCCTTTGCCTCAGCTTCCTTGTCAGGAGTACAGAGTGCGAGGACTCTGACGACCTTACCGGTTCCGTGAGGGAGAGTGACGACGCCACGAATCATCTGGTTGGCCTTGCGTGGGTCAACGCCGAGGTTCGCAGAAATCTCTACGGTAGAATCAAACTTTGTGAATGTAATATCCTTTACGATAGCACACGCTTCCGCGAGAGTGTACAGCTTGTGAGAATCGAACTTCTCAGCTGCAGCCTTCTGGTTCTTTGTCATTTTACTCATAGTCGTGTGTCAATTAAAGGTCCTTAGGGAATTCACCGGTGACGGTGATACCCAAACTTCTTGCTGTACCTGCTACCATGCGCATTGCGGAAGCGATGGTGAAACAGTTGAGGTCCGGCATTTTACCTTCCGCGATGGTCTTTATCTGATCCCAGGTAAGAGACGCAACTTTCTTGCGGTTCGGCTCACCTGAAGCCGAAGAGATTTTTGCAGCCTCCTTGAGAGATACTGCAACCGGTGGCTGCTTGACCTCGAATGAGAAAGACTTGTCTGAATAGACAGTGATCACTACTGGGAGGATCTTGCCTGCCTTATCCTGCGTGGCTGCATTGAAAGCCTTGCAGAAATCCATGATGTTCAAGCCTTTGGAACCGAGAGCAGGTCCTACCGGAGGTGCTGGATTAGCAGCCCCACCTTTGATTTGGAGCTTGATGAATCCGGTAACTTCTTTTGCCATGATTGATTGTTATTCTTTAGTTACTTGTGTAAAGCTGAGTTCAAGCTGAGTCTTTCTGCCGAAGATCACAACGATTACCTTGACCTTGCTTCTGTCTTCCAGAATCTCGTCTACGACACCGCTGAATCCGCTGAACGGACCGTCGGTGATGCGGACAGACTCGCCAACCTCGTAGTTGACGATGGTCTCTGCCGCGCTGTCGACATTTTCGTCCTGATTGCCGAGGATCCTCTGCGCCTCTTCGTCACGAATAGGTACAGGGACTCTCTCCATCGTTCCATTGGCCGTTTTTTTCTCGGTAAGGAAACCTGACATACCCGGAACAAGATTGCGGATGATGTTTTCAAGCTTGGCGCTAAGTTCGGCATGTATAAGAACATAGCCAGGGAAGAGCAATTTGTCAACTGCCTTTCTCTTGCCGTTCTTCGTGACAATTTCCTTCTTAACGGGGACAAGTATCTGATCCACCTGATCCTGAAGTCCGCTGCGCTCGATTTCCTTCTGAAGATAATCCGCAGCTTTTCTTTCCTTTGTTCCTGCGGTCCTCAGAACATACCATTTCATTTCGCCCATAGGAGTACGATTAGATTACAGTGTGTAAATGCCGGACATCAGAGATTGGAAAGCCAGGTCGATAACCCAAAGCAAAGCCGCCAGAAGGACCGTGGTGACAATGACGAGGAGAGAAGAACTCTGGAGTTTCTCCCAAGTTGGCCACGTAGTCTTTTTGGTGAGCTCTACGAATGACTCTTTGCAGTAATTGATAAACTTTCTCATCTTTACTTTTAAGTGGACGCCGCGAAATGGAAGCGGAAGGGGCGGCGTCTGTTAAACAATTACCAAATCGTAACCTTTGATATTTTGCAGGGGAAGCAGGAATCGAACCCACATGGACGGTTTTGGAGACCGCTGAACTACCATTGTTCTATTCCCCTAATGGGAAAAAGGGCGTCGGAACACGGCGCCCTTTCTTTATGCTGGATTAGTCAATAACCTTGATAACCTGACCTGCACCAACTGTACGGCCACCTTCGCGGATAGCGAATGAAAGACCTTCGTTGAGGGCTACAGGGTAGATGAGGTTGACATTGATCTCAACGTTGTCGCCTGGCATAACCATCTCAACACCCTCTGGGAGATTGATCTCACCGGTAACATCGAGTGTGCGGATGAAGAACTGAGGACGATACTTGTTGTGGAATGGAGTGTGACGGCCACCTTCCTCTTTCTTGAGGACGTAGATCTGACCTACGAAGTGATCGTGAGCCTTGATTGAACCTGGCTTTGCGATAACCTCACCACGCTTTACATCCTTCTTGTCGATACCACGGAGGAGGAGACCTACATTGTCACCAGCCTCACCCTGATCGAGGAGCTTGCGGAACATTTCAACACCAGTGACAACGGTTGTCTTTGGCTTGTCGTGTGAAAGACCTACGATTTCTGCAGGGTCATTTACGTGGATGGTACCAGCCTCGATACGACCGGTAACAACAGTACCACGACCGGTGATAGAGAAGATGTCCTCGATAGGCATAAGGAATGGCTTGTCGACGAGGCGCTCAGGAAGCGGAATATAGTTGTCAACAGCGTCCATGAGTTCCATAACCTTGTCTTCCCACTGTGGCTCTCCGTTAAGAGCACCAAGTGCAGAACCGCGGATTACAGGAGCGTTGTCGCCGTCGAAATCGTACTTGCTGAGGAGGTCGCGAACTTCCATCTCAACGAGGTCAAGCATTTCCTCGTCGTCAACAAGGTCAACCTTATTGAGGAAAACAACCATCTTAGGTACGTTAACCTGCTTTGCAAGAAGAACGTGCTCGTTGGTCTGAGGCATTGGGCCGTCAGTTGCAGCAACTACAAGGATAGCACCGTCCATCTGAGCAGCACCGGTAACCATGTTCTTTACATAGTCGGCGTGGCCCGGGCAATCGACATGCGCATAGTGACGATTGGCGGTCTGATACTCGACGTGTGCAGTGTTGATGGTGATACCGCGCTCCTTCTCTTCTGGAGCGTTATCGATCTGGTCGAATGACTTAACTTCGCTCAGACCCTTGGATGCCAGCACCTTGGTGATGGCGGCGGTAAGAGTGGTCTTACCGTGGTCAACGTGGCCAATTGTACCAATGTTGACATGAGGTTTGGTCCTCTGGAATACTTCTTTTGCCATAATATTATGTGTTTCTTTAAAGTTGTTTACATCAAAAAAAAGAGCCGATGATGGGATTTGAACTCATGACCTCATCCTTACCAAGGATGCGCTCTACCCCTGAGCTACATCGGCAGACAATTTTCGAGCGGGGTAGGAGAATCGAACTCCCATTTTCAGCTTGGAGGGCTGACATAATAGCCATTATACGAACCCCGCTTGGACAGGAAGCAATTCTCTTCCGCTTTGTATTTGTGGGCAAGGATGGATTCGAACCACCGTAGGCGTGCGCCAGCAGATTTACAGTCTGCCCCATTTGGCCACTCTGGTACTTGCCCATAAGAGATTGCTGATGAGCCGATGGAGGGAATCGAACCCACGACCTTGAGATTACAAATCACACGCTCTAGCCAACTGAGCTACATCGGCAATGTATGTCAAAGACCCCCTCAGTTTTGGGGACTGCAAAGATAGGAACTATTTTCTATTCTCCAAATACTTTGCGCAAACTTTTTTCTATCCCTGCTGCGCAGATCCCGTATTCCTCCCGCTGCTCGCTCTGTCGGGCCTGCTGGACGAACTCGTCGCGCACGCCTATCCCCTCTGTGCGGATGTTCCTGCCGCTGGCGGCGAGGTGCTCGCAGACGGCGCCGTAAAGGCCGCCGGCGAGTGTTCCGTCCTCGACGGTGAGGATCGCGCGGTAGTGCGCCGCGATGTTGTCCAGGGCCTCTGTGTCAAAAGGCTTGAGGAAACGGAAATTGAAAACCCCGACCTTTCCCGGGAATGCCTTGGCGGCTTCCATGGCGGCATATGCGGAAGGGCCTATTGTTATGACGGCGACGTCAGATCCCTCAAGGAGGGTCTCGGCACGGCCGATTTCATATTCTTTGAAAGGAACGTTCTCCCACTCCGCGCCTTCTCCCATCCCGCGCGGGTACCTTATAATGAAAGGACCGGCCGTGTGCCTGTATGCAGTGTACATCAGCTGGCGCAGTTCCAGCTCGTCCTTCGGAGCGCTGACTATCGTGTTCGGGATGCTGCGGTAGGCCGCAAGGTCGAATACGCCCTGGTGCGTGGCGCCGTCCTCTCCCGCGAGGCCCGCCCTGTCGAAGCAGAGCACCACCGGCAGTTTCTGCAAGGCGACGTCGTGGATGATCTGGTCGTATGCGCGCTGTGAGAATGCGGAATAGATGTTGCAGAAAGGCTTGAGTCCGCCTGCGGCGAGTCCTGCGGAGAACGTGACCGCGTGTTCTTCTTCGATGCCGACATCGAAGAACTGTTGCGGCCTTGCCTCTGCAAGGAGGTTCATGCCGCAACCCTGCGACATCGCAGGGGTGATGCCGACGACCTTGTCGTCCATCCCGGCAAGTTCGAGGAGAACTTTGCCGAACACGTCCTGATAGCGTGCGTGCGGGTGCGGACTGATTATTCTCTCTCCTGTGACGTTGTCGAATCTGCCAGGCGCGTGCCAGGTTACGGGGTCGGCTTCGGCAGGTGCATAGCCTTTTCCCTTGGTAGTGAGGCAATGCACGATGCGCGGGCCCTGCATTGAACGCAGTTTGACGAACGTTTCCACGACCTGACTGATGTCATTGCCGTCGATAGGACCGAAATAGCGGAAGCCGAGCGACTCGAACAGGTCGCCGCCGGTCTTCTTTACCAGCCAGGACTTGAAACTGCGCACCCAGCGCTGGATGAAACGGCGCAGGCCGCGGTCGCCGAGGAGCCGCCAGACGCGCTCTTTCACTATGTTGTAGCGGTTGCTGGTGGTTATGCGCAGCAGGTAGTTGTGGAGAGCCCCGCGGTTGTTGTCTATGGACTGGTTGTTGTCGTTGAGGATGACAAGCAGGTCTGCGTTGCTGGCGCCTGCGTTGTTCAGCCCCTCGAATGCCATACCGCCGGTGAGCGCGCCGTCTCCGATCAGGGCTGTGACTTTCTCTGCGCTACCCTTGATGCGGGCGGCTTCTGCCAAGCCGAGGGCGGCGGAAACTGAAGTGGACGAATGGCCGACGCCAAAAGCGTCGAATTCGCTTTCCTCGCGGCGCGGGAAGCCGCTGATGCCGTCTCTCGTGCGCATTGAAGCGAAAGCTTCCCTGCGGCCGGTGAGTATCTTGTGGGCGTAGGCCTGGTGGCCGACGTCGAATACGATCTTGTCGGAAGGGGAATCGAACACGTAGTGGTAGCCGACAATGAGCTCCACTGCGCCGAGGCTGGAGGCAAGGTGGCCCGGATTGTGCGAACAGCACTCGACCATATAGCCGCGCACTTCCGCACAGAGCTTTTCAAGCTCTTCGACGCTCAGTTTCTTGAGGTCTGCAGGACCGTTTATCTTGTCCAGGAACTCGTACATCTACTTCTTTATGTTAGGGAGTTCGAGGCCGTATCCCTTCTTCTTGTCCTCGCGCTTGAGAAGTATGCTCAGGAAGAATGCGAGCACGCCGAAGCAGGAGAAGACAATCATAGGCACAAGGTAACTGCCGGTGTTCTGGCGGAGTGAGCCGATGAGCATAGGTACGAAGCAGAGTCCAATGTTCTGTACCCAGAATATCAGGCAGTAAGCGCTGCCGAGAATCTTTTCGTCTATGATTTTCGGTACGGATGGCCAGAGTGCGGCCGGTACGAGCGAGAAGCTCACGCCGAGTATGACTATGAGGGTGACTGCCAGTCCCTTTGACGGTACTGCAGGAAGGAGGAACGCGAAGCAGAGGTGACAGGCGATCATAATCACGGAACCGGCCATAAGCATTGTCGCGCCCTTTCCCTTGCGGTCCAGGAAGAATCCGAGGAACGGAGTGAGAATCATGGCCAGGATAGGGAAGCAGCTGAACAGGCGGGCTGCGATGTCGGCGTCGATGCTGAGGGTTTCCTCAAGGAAGTTGGTGGCATATCTCTGGAACGGGAAGATGGCGCTGTAATAAAGGACGCAGAGCAATGCTACGATCCAGAACATCTTGCTCTTGAAGATTGCACCGAGGTCTTTGATATGGAATTCCTCTTCGGAAGAGTCTTCGCCTGTCGCGAGGCCGGCTGCCTGAAGCTGGCTGTCGAACTTGCGGTCAAGGATGCCGAAGATTATGAAGTTGATGAGACCGATAACGAGGAGCGCTCCGCAGAATCCAAGCGGTGCGATGACGGAAGAATCGAATTTAGCTGAGATGATAGGGGCTATCCACATCACTGCGAACACGCCGAGACGGGCGATGGCCATCTCGAGACCCATCGCAAGAGCCATTTCCTTGCCCTTGAACCACTTTGCGAGAATCTTGGAAACGTTGGTCCCCTCCATTTCGCAGCCGCAGCCGAAAATCATGAAGCCGAGTGACGCCATCTTTGCGCTTGCAGGCATCTCGACCCACCAGGTGCCGAGCCACTGGCAGAGAGCCGTGGTCTGGAACCAGTCGCTGATGCCGATGAACTTGATTCCGGCGCCGGCGACCATCAGTGCTGCGGAAAGCACGCCGGAGAAGCGGACGCCGAGCTTGTCGAGAATCACGCCGGCGATGATGAGGAAACCGCAGACGTTGAGTATATACTCGGACGCCGCGTATTTTCCGAATACGCCGCTGTTCCAGCCAAGATTTGTTTCAACAAGGGATTTGAGCGGGGACATGACGTCCACGAACATATAGGCGAAGAACATCATCGCCGCTACCAGTATGAGAACGCTCCAGCGGGCAATGAAGGAGTCATTCATCAGTTTGTTCACTTTTTCAGACATTTTCCAAATCAGTTTTCTAAATCGTGTAAAGATACGGCTTTTTCTCGATTAATCCGTATATTTGAAACTGAAATCAAGCGAAATGGTAATCTGTCTTACAGGATTCATGGGCTGCGGAAAAAGCCGCGTGGGATACGAACTTTCAAAAAAGCTCGGCCTGCGTTTCGTGGACCTTGACAGGGCCATAACTCTCCGCACAGGGAAAAGCATCGAGGAACTGTTTGAAAGCGGCGAGGCATACTTCCGTTCCGTCGAACTCGACACGCTGCGCGCCGTGCTGTCCCGCAGCACGGGGGATTCCATCGTCCTGGCGCTCGGCGGAGGTACTGTGACCACTCCGGAAGCGCTTGACATCATCCTTTCCCGGACCACTTCGTTCTATTTGAAATCCTCATTTGAACGCATCAGCGCAAATCTTGCGCAAAGCTCCGTCAAACGGCCTCTGTTCAATGCGGACGCGGCTTCTTTGCTCGCTTCCCGCGAGCCGTTGTACGAAAAAGCGGCGTTCACCATCGAAACCGATGATAAGACGCCGCAGATGATAGCTGCTGAAATAACTGCGCTTCTAGAACGGTAGGTCGTCGGTGGAACCTCCATCAAGATTGATGTCTATCGGCTGTTCCTGGACAGCTGCCGCAGGCGCTGCCTGAGCAGGAGCCGCAGGCCTTGGAGCCTGATATGCCGGCTGCTGGTAAGCAGGCTGTGCAGGTTGAGGCTGATATCCGCCCTGAGGCGCTGAATTCATGTCATCACCACCGTCCCTGCGGCCGAGAAGCTGAAGGTTGTCCACCGTGATTTCGGTGGTGTACTTCTTGGCACCTGTGGAATCGGTGTATGATCTTGTCCTGAGGCGCCCCTCGATGTAGAGCTGGGTGCCCTTCCTTACGAATTTTTCGCAAACGTCCGCAGACTGTCTCCAGGCTACGATGTTGTGCCATTCGGTGTTCTCTCTCAACTCTCCATTGCGGTCCCTGTATCTCTCCGACGTGGCCAGTGTGAAGGTTGCAACTTTTGTCCCCTGTGCAGAATTTCCATCAAGGTAACGTACTTCCGGGTCTCTACCAACGTTACCGATAAGCATTACTTTATTCAATGACATAGCGTTATGTTTTTATGCTCCGGGCAACACGCCCGACGCATCTGCAATATAGCGATAATTACTTGAATTCCGCAAATACTTCTGAAGGAAAATTTTCCGTGCAGACTTATTCGTGCGGGACGGATGAAGTCCTTAACGGGAATGTGAAATAAGTGTTGGGATAAGGCTCGTCAATCAGTGTGAAATGCCACCACTCGCTTTCGTATGGCTTGAAGCCGTGGCGCATCATAGCTTCGCGGAGGATCATCCTGTTGCGGTACTGCTCCTCATTGATAGGCTTGTATGAACCGATTTCCTGACCGGGCAGAATGTCCGGATGCGAAGCCGCTCCGAAATAATCAAAAGTGCCGCCCATATCCACTTCCCATTGTTTCTCCATATCAAACAGGGTAAGGTCAATGGTGGAGCCCCTGGTGTGTCCGCTCTTTTCGGCAATATATCCCTGAGGAACCAGGACTGACTTGTCAAGTTCCGGATAGAAATAATCCCTCATCCTGACATCGTCGATATCCTTTGCCCATTTCATAAAATAGTCAACGGCGCACTGAGGCCTGTAGGCATCGAAAATCTTGAGCCTGTAGCCCTGCTCCCTGAGCTCGTCGCTCACAACCTTGAGCGAATCCGCGGCCCGGCGGGTGATGATCGCAATCGGCTCGTCATAACCCGGGATGCGGTCGCCGATGAAATTGAACGTACTGTAATAGCGTATCTCAAGTATCGCGTCCGGCACCACATCGGTTACCAGCACGAAATTGGAGCTGTCATCTGAGAATGTTGACTTCGCTGTGCTTTTACAGGCTGCCAGCAGGACGATGAAAACTGCCCCTGCCGTCAAAAGATATTTGCCACTCATATTTATACTGATTTGTTTCAGTACAAAGTTAATGATTATTCTCCAGATTGTCCGGTCAGAATTCCGAATCCCAGTACGGCCTGTGCGTGCAGCCACTCAAACCCCGATATGTAGCCGTTGTGTCCCATGAGGCACGGGTCCTTATAGTTCGCTTCGATGATGACACGGCAATCCAGCCTGTCGCATCCCGGCACGGCGGATGGCAGGGTGTAGATGATGGTGTCGTCTGCGACGCCTTCGGAGATTTCATTGTGGTGAAGACCGCGGACAGGAAGTCCCAGACCTTCGGCTGCGGCGAGTGCGGCGCGTCCGGCACCGCCCAGACCAATTACGGTCACTGACTTTGCCCCGGCCTTTTCGAGCAATTCCCTGACCGCAAGGAAATCGGAATTGTAGGCAGCGATGCCCTCCGGCGTCTTGACGAGGATGTTTGCTGCGCCTATGCGCTCTACAGCTGCGCTGCGGATGTCTGCCCTCTCAGCCGCCAGCGTCTTGTAAGGCGCCGTCACGTTCACGGCCTTGTACGGCCCGTCGGCAAACGCTTTCAACGAATCCTCGAAATTGTCAAATTCCAGCAGGTCGTACTCCCAGCGGCCCCCGCACTCTTTTTTGAAAAGAGCGGGACTTTGTGAGTGGCCGATCGGGTACCCTATCAGACCGAAACGATATCTTTCCGTGCTGTTCATCTGCTTTTGCGCTGGCGTACGGCTTCGAAAAGGAGTATGGCGGCGGAGACGGATGCGTTGAGGGAGTCCATCGCGCCAAGCATAGGGATCTTGACATGGGCGTCGGCGGCGTCGCGCCACGCCTGGGTCAGGCCTGTGGCTTCCGTGCCGATGACAATCGCGCTGCCGCGTCTCATATCGGTATCATAATACCATTCGCTGTCCTGCAGCTGCGCCGTAAGGATCTGCACATCATTGGCTTTAAGCCAGCCAATCGCTTCCTCTGAAGAGCAGGCCACGCAAGGCACCGTAAACACCGCTCCTATCGAAGCGCGGATGAGGTTGGGGTTGAAAAGGTCAGTCAGCGGGTCGCAAATGATCACTGCGTCTGCGCCGGCGGCATCCGCGCTGCGCAGCACGGCTCCCAGGTTCCCGGGCTTCTCCACGCTCTCCAGCACTACGATCAGCGGATTTTCCTTCATCTTCAAATCCTCCAGCTTCCTCTCCTTGACCCTGACTTCAGCGATAATGCCCTCGGTTCCTTCACGGTATGCAATCTTCTGGTATATTTCCTTACTGATCTCAAATGTTTTCTGCGCAGCGGCAATGAAACCGGAAGTCATCCCTGACGTTCCGTCTTCGCCGAAATCGCAGAAAAATATGGTATCGACCTCAAACCCCGCATCAATGCAATGCTGGAGCTCGCGACGGCCCTCGACGACGAATAAACCAGTCTCGCGCCTCAGTCTTGACTTTTCCTGGAGCGCGAGCAGCTGTTTGATCTTCGGATTCTGGGCCGACGTGATTTTTTCGGTCACTATTCTTCGGTTTTATCTTCTTTCTTTACTTTTTCAGGACGCATCTGCGGGAAGAACAGGACGTCCTGGATGGTGGTCTGACCGGTCATGAACATAGTCAGTCGGTCGATGCCCATTCCAAGGCCTGAGGTCGGAGGCATGCCGTACTCGAGGGCGCGTACGAAGTCGTAGTCGATGAACATAGCCTCATCGTCGCCGTTGCTCTTGAGCCGCGCCTGCTCCTCGAAGCGTTCGAGCTGGTCGATAGGGTCGTTCAGCTCGGAATATGCATTTGCGAGCTCCTTGCCGCATACGAACAGTTCGAAACGTTCGGTAAGGGTAGGGTCCTCGCGGTGGCGCTTTGTAAGAGGGGACATCTCGACAGGGTAGTCGGTCACGAAGGTTGGCTGTATGAGCTTGTCTTCGCAGAATGTGCCGAAAATGGCATCAATGAGCTTGCCCTTGCCCATGGACGGCTCGATGTCCACGTGGAGCTTCTTGCAGGTGTCGCGGAGTTCGTCTTCCGACATCCCCTTGACATCCACACCCGCGTATTCCCTGATGGCGTCGAGTATAGGCAGGCGGCGGTATGTGCCGCCGAAGTCAACCTCGTTGCCGCCGATGTTGACGACGGTGGTGCCGTTGACGTTCTGTGAGATTTTGGCGAGCATCGTCTCGACGAACTTCATCATCCAGTTGTAGTCCTTGTAGGCCACATAGATTTCCATACAGGTGAACTCCGGGTTGTGGGTCTTGTCCATACCCTCGTTGCGGAAATCCTTGGCGAACTCATAGACGCCGCTGTATCCGCCCACGATGAGCCTCTTGAGGTAGAGCTCGTTGGCGATGCGGAGGTACAGCGGAATATCAAGCGCATTGTGGTGCGTGATGAACGGACGTGCGGTGGCGCCGCCCGGGATGCTCTGGAGGATAGGGGTCTCGACTTCGAGGCAGCCGGCCTGGTTGAAGTACTCGCGCATTGTGGCGATGATCTTGGCCCTCTTTACGAAAGTCTCCTTGACCTGCGGGTTGATGATGAGGTCGACGTAACGCTGGCGGTAGCGGAGTTCGGGGTCGGTGACGGCGTCAAAGACCTGTCCGTCCTGCTCCTTGACTATAGGAAGGACGCGGAGCGACTTGCTGAGGAGCGTGAGCTCTTTGGCGTGAACGCTCAGCTGGCCTGTCTGGGTGATGAACGCAAAACCCTTGATGCCGATGACGTCTCCGATGTCGAGGAGTCTCTTCCAGACGGTGTTGTACATGGTCTTGTCCTCGTCCGGACAGATTTCGTCGCGCTTGACGTAAATCTGGATGCGGCCGGTTTCGTCCTGCAGCTCACCGAATGAAGCCGCGCCCATGATGCGGCGGCTCATAAGGCGGCCCGCTATGCAGACTTCCTGGAAGTTGTTCTTTTCAGGGTCATAACCCGCTTCAATCTCCGCGGCGTTCGTGTTGACCGGATATTCGGCGGCCGGATAAGGCTCGATGCCGAGTTCTCTGAGTTTCGCCAGCGATTCGCGGCGAAGAAGTTCCTGTTCGCTAAGTGCCATAAATGCCGATTTTCTTAAATCATACAAAGATATCCATCCATTTTCTTTTTTGCAAAGTTCTTGTTAACTTTGTGTGATTATGGCCAAAGAATGCAAGTGGATACTCAAGGAGCAGGCCGACCCCGCAAAGGTCGAGCGCCTCGCCACCGAGGTCGGGATTGACAAAGTCCTGGCGGAGCTTCTCGTGAAGCGCGGTGTCGAAACCTTCGAGCAGGCCCGCTCATTTTTCCGCCCGAGTCTCTCTGATCTCCACGACCCGTTCCTTATGAAGGATATGGACGTGGCGGTGGAGCGTCTTCACAAGGCCATCACTACCGGCGAGAAGATACTCGTGTATGGTGACTATGACGTTGATGGCACCACTGCAGTTGCCCTTGTCTACTCCTTTATCCAGAGGTTTACAAACAATGTCGATTTCTATATCCCGGACCGCTATGACGAGGGATATGGCGTGTCATACAAGGGTCTTGACTGGGCGGCCGAAGGCGGTTTCAACCTCATCATCACGCTTGACTGCGGCATCAAGGCCATCGATAAGGTCGAATACGCCCGCAGCAAAGGTGTGGAGGTGATCATCTGCGACCATCACCTCCCTGAGGATTCCCTTCCGAAAGCAGTAGCCGTCCTGGATCCGAAGCGCGAAGACTGCCACTATCCGTTCGACGACCTCTCCGGCTGCGGAGTGGGTTTCAAGCTTGTGCAGGCATATTCGCAGAAATTCGGAGTTCCGTTCGAGAGTCTCATTCCGCTCCTGGACCTCCTCGTGGTCAGCATATCGTCCGACCTCGTGACCATGGTCGGCGAGAACCGTGTCCTCAGCCATTTCGGACTCAAGCAGTTGAACGAGAACCCTTGCAAGGGACTCCTTGCAATGATAAACCTCTCCAATCTGGAGCCCGGCCACATTTCCATCGACGACATAGTCTTCAAGATCGGTCCCCGCATCAATGCGGCCGGCCGTATGGAATCCGGCCGTCTGGCGGTCGAACTTCTCAAGGCGACCGACACCAGAACCGCGATGTTCATCGGAGAGAAGATCAACGAAAACAACAACGACCGCAAGAACATAGACCGCGAAATCACACAGGAGGCGCTTGAGATGGTGCAGGAGGGCAAATGCCTCGCCAGCGAGAACGTCACGATAGTCTATAACCCGAAGTGGAACAAGGGCGTCGTCGGCATCGTCGCCTCCCGCCTCGTCGAGGCCTATTACAAGCCGACTGTTGTCCTTACCAAGTCGAACGGATTCGTCAACGGCTCCGCCCGCAGCGTCGCCGGTTTCGACCTCTACGGCGCAATCGAGAGCTGTGCCGACCTTCTCGAGAATTTCGGCGGTCACGTTTATGCCGCGGGCCTTACCCTCAAGGAAGAGAATCTGGAAGAGTTCGCCCGTCGTATGGATGCGTTTGTGGCGGGAAAGATCACATCAGAGATGCTCACTCCTATTGTGGACGTCGACGCAAAGCTCGACTTCGCGCAGATCACTCCGAAGTTCTTCCGCATCCTGAAGCAGTTCCAGCCGTTCGGCCCCGGCAACAGCAACCCTATTTTCGTCACCGAAAACGTCTATGATGCAGGCAGCGGCCGCAAGGTTGGTGCCGGCGGTGTACATCTGAAACTGGATCTCATTCAGGAATCCCAGCCGTATCATCAGATACCGGCCATAGCCTTTAATATGGCAGACTTCTCCGACTATATCAAGGAAGGCAATCCTTTCGACGTCTGCTATGCGATTGTGGAAAATTACTACCGGGGGAATTCAAGCATACAGCTTCGCGTGCGCGACATGCGCGAGCGCGACGATATTATATAGTCTTTTGTCGGGGTGATATCAGAACAGCGTAGGTTCTTCTATCTCCAGGTCGATAGGATCCTCATCTGTAGTAACTGACGGGAAATCCACGGTCATCTTCGGAAGTGCAGGTATTTCTTCCTGAACGGAATCGTTTCCGACTATGTCGATGTCGATAAGTTCGTCATCGGATGCCTGCTCAGGTTCTTCCGGAACAATGTCGTCCTCAGGCTTGTGCAGAGGTTCGACGAAGCGGACTTTTTTGACCTCTCCGCGTTCCGCGCACTTCTTGCCCTTGGCGGCATATCCCTTCTTGCCTATCCACTCCTCGGCATCGACCTTTTCGGGTTCCTTGTCTTCAAGTTTCCAGATAATCTCGTATTGAGGGTGCTTGTCGTCTGACAGGGCGACAAGAAATGACTTGGCGCCTTCGGCGATGAAGCTGAGAGGAGTGTTGTCACTCAGGATGAATGAGAAGCGCTTGACGTAGAAAGATTTTGCAGCCGAATCCCAGTAAAGGGCGGTGAAGGTCTTGTCAGGATCGAATTTCTCAATGCGGAGCACGTCTCCCTGATATTTGTTGACCAGCTCGAAAGAGGTGGTGTAGAATGTTCCGTTCTTGAAGACGGCGAGGACCTTGTCGTTTGAGGCGAACTGGCCGAGGTACAGGCCGTGGCCGTCCTCGTTCAGTTTCTGGATGTCGGTGTCGTACCAGATGTCCTTGCCGGCGATGGTGCTCACGCCGCGGCTCTTCAGAGTGATTTTCTGGATGACGTTCTTGCTGACGAGGTTGCCTCTGGCAGTCCTTGCCTTTATGGCAAGCTGTGAGAAATCGTATTCGAACGAAGTCTTCTTGAGCTTCGGCTTCGGGCGCAGGTTGATCTTCACGATTTCGGCTTCACCGTTCGGGTTAGGGGTGAACCATTCGATCCTTGAGCCCGGAACACCGGTGGTGATGTCGTAGTCCTTGTCGCGTGTGACCGAGGTGATGGCGAAGCGCTTGGCGTAGTAGATGGATGTCTTGCCTTCCCTGTAGATCACGTTGTAGATGGTGCGCGAGTCGCCGCGGTTGAAGAGACCGACAAAGAGGAGGTCCTTGCCGAAGAACGCCTTGTCCTCGACCTTGGAGATCTTGTATTTGCCGTCCTTGCCGATGACGATGACCTCGGAGAGGTCGGAGCAGTCGCATATGAACTCGCCGCCGTCGTCCTTCTTGAGGCCGATGCCGACGAAGCCTTCGGCGAGGTTGGCGTAGAGCTTGGCGTTGTTGTTGACGACCTTGGTGGCGGCGATGGTCTCGAAGCCGGTAAGTTCGGTGCGGCGCGGGAAGTCCTTGCCGTATTTTTTCTTGAGGGCCTTGAACCAGTCGATGGTGAATCGGTCGATATGGTCGATGTTGTCCTGTACTACAGCCATTTCATCCTCGATGCCTTTGATCTTTTCGTCGAGGGCCTTGACGTCGAAACGTGAAATCTTGCGGACAGGCTTGTCCACAAGTTTCAGGATATCTTCCATCACCACTTCGCGGCGGAGCCGTGACTCGAAGGTTTTCATTGTTGCAAGGATGCTGTCGAGCTGGGCCTCCCAGGACGGGAAGGATTTGTCTTCGAGGAGTTTGTAAACGCCTTCGCCGAAGAATATCCTTTCAAGTGAGGTGTAGTGCCAGTCATTCTCGAGCTCGCTCATCTTGATCCCGAGCTGCTGGAGAAGGATGTCACGGGTGTGGAATGTGCTGAACTCAAGAATGTCGTTGACGGTGAGGAACACCGGCTTGTTGTCCTTGATGACGCAGGCATTCGGCGCGATGTTGCATTCGCAATCGGTGAATGCGTACAGCGCGTCTATGGTCTTGTCCGGCGACACGTCGTTCGGAAGGTGGATGAGTATGTCCACCTTGTCGGTGGTCATGTCCTCGATCTTCTTGATTTTGATCTTGCCCTTGTCCTTGGCCTTCAGAACGGAATCGATGATGTCTTTGGTGTATTTGCCGTAAGGGATCTCGGTGATTGCTATGGTGTTCTTGTCGATCTTCTCGATGCGGGCGCGCACCTTGACAGCGCCGCCGCGCTTGCCCTGGTTGTATTTCGAGCAGTCGGCGAAACCTCCGGTAGGGAAATCCGGATAGATTTCATATGGCTTGCCCTCGAGAATCGCCACGGAGGCGTCGAGGAGCTCGTTGAAGTTGTGCGGAAGGATCTTGGAGGCGAGGCCGACACCGATGCCTTCGGTGCCCTGCGCCAGGAGGAGAGGGAAGCGTACTGGAAGTTCCGTCGGCTCGTCGTTGCGGCCGTCGTAGGACTTCATCGTGTGTGTGACCTTAGGGTCGAAGACAACCTCCTTTGCGAACTTGCTCAGGCGGGCCTCGATGTATCGTGGTGCCGCATTGGAGTCGCCGGTGAGGATGTTACCCCAGTTACCCTGGCAGTCAACGGTGAATCCTTTCTGACCCAGGGTGACGAGTGCACCCAGGATGGACTGGTCGCCGTGAGGATGGTACTGCATCGCCTGTCCGACGATGTTGGCGACCTTCGTATAGGCGCCGTCGTCCATTCTGAACATCGCGTGGAGGACACGGCGCTGTACAGGCTTCAAACCGTCCACGATATGCGGCACGGCGCGGTGCAGGATGACGTAGGAGGCATAGTCAAGGTACCAGTCCTTGAACATTCCGGACAACTTGAACTTCTTGGCGTCGCCGTCAAGCATCTTGTCGTACTTCCCGCTCTCGGAACCGTCCCCTTCTATGGGTGCTTCCCCTGCGAGTTCTTCCTCGTCAATTATTTCCTCGGTCACAATGTTCTCTTCTTCCATAACTTAATCTTCGTATCCGAATTTTCTGAGTTCTCTCTTGTCTTCGCGCCAGTCTGGATCGACCTTGACGTAAATCTGAAGGAATACCTTCTTCTGGAAGAAATCCTCCATGTCGATGCGGGCCTGGGTGCCCACCTTCTTCAGCGCGGCGCCTTTCTTTCCAATCACTATGCCTTTCTGCGACTCGCGCATGACATAGATGACGGCACCGATGTCATAGCGCTCCGCGCCCTCCTTGAAGGACTCGATGCTGACTTCGCAGCAATATGGGATTTCCTCCTTGTAGTTGAGGAGTATCTTCTCGCGGATGATCTCCGATGCAAAGAACCTGAGGTTCTTGTCGGTGAACGCATCCTTGTCATACCACGGCGGGCACTCCGGAAGACGCTCGACAACTGCATTCAGGATGGATTCGAGGCCGAAACGCTCCTGGGCGGATGCCGGCAGGACAAGAGCCTTCGGCAGCTGCTCCTGCCAATATTTCATCAGGTCAACAACCTTCGGCTGGTCACTTATGTCGATCTTGTTGACGACCACGACCACAGGGCAGTCGATGCGCTGGAGCTTCTCGACGTATTCTGCGTTCTTGTCCGGCGTTTCGATGGTGTCGGTGACGTACAGTATGATGTCGGCGTCGCCGATGGCGCCGTCGACGAAATTCATCATGTTCTGCTGAAGGCGGTAGTTAGGCTTGAGGATGCCCGGCGTGTCGGAATAGACGATCTGCCAGTCCTCGCCGTTCACTATGCCCATTATCCTGTGACGGGTGGTCTGCGCCTTCGCGGTGACGATGGACAGCTTCTCGCCCACCAGCGCGTTCATCAGCGTTGATTTCCCGACATTGGGGTTGCCTATGATATTGACGAATCCGGAGCGGTGTGCCATTAGATGTATGCTCCCATTTTAAGAATGTTGGACTCGCCCTCGGTGAGGTATCTCCATTCGCCCTTCTTGAGTCCCTTCTTGGTGAGGCCTGCGAAGTAAACGCGGTCAAGGGCCTTCACGGTGTAGCCGAATGACTCGAAGATGCGGCGGACTATGCGGTTCTTGCCGGAATGGATCTCGATGCCGAGCTTGCGGTGGTCGCTCTCGTCGATGTATTCCAGTTCGTCGGCGCGCACTTCTCCGTCGGAGAGGATGACACCGCTGAGGATCTTCTCATAATCTTCCCGGCTGAGCTCCTTGTCGAGCGCGACCTGGTAGATCTTTTTCTTGTCGTATGACGGATGGGTGAGGCGCTCTGCGATCTCACCGTCATTGGTGAGCATAAGCACACCCGTCGTGTTCTTGTCGAGGCGGCCTACAGGATATACCCGTGACTTGCAGCCCTTGACGAGGTCGATGACCGTTTTCTCCGCGTGAGGGTCGCTCGCGGTGGTCACGTAGCCTTTCGGCTTGTTCATTACGATGTAAACCTTGTCTTCACCCTTGAGCCGCTCGCCGTTGAAGCGGATGTCGTCTTCATAGATGTTGACCTTGGTTCCGAGTTCGGTGACAACTTCTCCGTTGACCGTCACGACGCCGGCCTGGATAAGTGTGTCGGCTTCGCGGCGGGAGCATACTCCTGAATTGGCGATGAATTTGTTGAGACGGATCTCATCCTTGATCATCATCTGTGGTACGTTCTCCAATTCCGCCTCTCTTCCGTTTACTACGGGGCGGCGGCTGATCATTCTGTCAATGCCCTCGTTGGTCTGCTTGTTGAACGCCGAAGAATTCTTGTTGTAAGGTTTTTTCGATCCGCCACGTGCACCCGGCTTGCCGCTGAATCCAGGCTTGGAACTGAAGTTGGATCTGCCTGTGCCCGGCCTGCCGCTGCCTGATCCGGATTTCCTGCCGTAGCTTGACTTGCCGCTGCCGTAGCTTGGCTTGCTGGTGCCGCTGCCGCCGTAAAAGCTTCTGCGCTCGCCTTCGCCTTCGCCGCGGCTCTCGCCGTAGCTCCTGCGCGGACGGTCTCCGTAGCTCTTGTGCTCGCCGTAGCTCTTGTGCTCTCCGTAGCTTCTGCGCTCACCATAGTTTTTGTGTTCTCCGTAGCTGCCGCGGCTCTCGCCGTAGGACTTGCGCTCTCCGGAATGATACTCTACTTTTTCGGAAGAAACGGCGCTTCCAGCGGCGCTTTTCCTTGGTCTGAGTTTACGACCTTCTTTTGAATACTGGTCCATTTAATTGATAATAAATATTTTGTCCTTCTATTCCGGCTGTGTTGCCAGAATGACTTTATAATGATTCCTTTTGGCGATATTCATCACCTGCACAATCTCTCCGACAGGCACGCTCTCGTCCGAATATATCGAGAACGTCGGATCTTCCTCCGCCTGGAGCAGTCCGACTATCTCGTCCTCAATCTCGCCGAACGCAACGGGCTCTTCGGCACCGTTGATGTGATAGGTGTAACGGGACTCGCCCCAATCCTTGATGCTGACGCTGACGGTTGCCTTTGCTCCCACCTGTCCCGTGCTTTTCGGAAGCAGCAGCTTGAGGGCGTTGGGGTTGACAAGCGTCGAGGTGACAAGGAAGAATATGAGCAGCAGGAACACGATGTCGGTCATCGACGACATCGAGATGTTCGGGTCTGCCTTTGTTGTCCTCCTGAGTGCCATGTTATTTTCCCGTATCTGAAAGTTCCGAAGTCTCACCGCCGAGGGCGTCCATCAGTTCGATGGTAGCGCTCTCCATGCTGTAAACCAGGGAAGATATCTTCGTGGTGAGGTAATTGTATCCGAAGTAGGCGAGGATACCGACTATCAGGCCTCCCACCGTTGTGATCATAGCTGTGTAGATGCCGCTGGAGAGGAGAGTGATGTCGATGTTGTTGCCCGCGTTTGCCATGTTGAAAAATGCCTGGACCATACCGATGACGGTTCCGAGGAAGCCGATCATCGGGGCGCCTCCGGCGATGGTGGCGAGGTAAGGAAGGCCTTTCTCGAGGCGTGCGACTTCCACGTTGCCCACGTTCTCGACAGCGGTCTGGATATCGCCCAGCGGCTTGCCCGCGCGGACAAGTCCGGCCTCCACCATCCTGGCGACAGGTGTGTCATATTTGGTGCTGAGCGTGTGCGCTGACTTGATCTTGCCCGCATTGATGTAGTTGCGGATGTCACGCATGAAATCCTTGTCGATCTTTCCGGCCTGGTTGATGGTCCAGAGTTTCTGGCCGAAGATGTAAATAGCGACGAACGACAGAAGCAGAAGCACTATCATCAGCCAGCCGCCTTTGACGGCCATTTCGAAAAGTGAGAAGGATTGCAGGATATACATTTCTATGCGTTTTTTGCCAATTTTGCAAAGATACGCACAAAATTGCTTTTCCCAAAGGGAAAATCAGTCCTGGTATTCGATTTTTGTGAGGAACAGCGCGTGACCCGGAACCGATTCGCCGGCGGAGCATCTGTCACCCCGCCCGATAAGTTCGAGAACGGACTCCGGAGACCGCTTCCCGCGGCCCACTTCAAGCAGTGTCCCGACAATTGCGCGGACCATGTTCCGGAGGAATCTGTCAGCGGCTACCACGAAGTACCAGTGGTCATCGTCTTTCTTGTGCCAGCCGGCCTCCGAGATGGTGCAGATGGATGTTTTGTTGTCTCCTCCGGTCTTTTCGAAGCAGGAAAAATCGTGCTGTCCGAGCAGCAGCGAGGCGGCGCGGTTCATCGCTTCAAAATCGACATCGGGATAACCGTAAAAAAATGAGAAATTATCCACGAAAGGGTCCTTCACCCTATGCAAAAAATATGTATATTCGCGTTTTGTAGCACTGAATCGCGCGTGGAAGCTTTCGGGCACTTCGCGAATGTCGTGGACGGCGATGGAATCGGGCAGGATGGCATTTAATTTGTAGCGCATCTGACCGGTATCAAGCCCCTCGGCTGCATCGAAATGTGCGATGTAGCCGGTTGCGTTGACTCCGGTGTCAGTCCGCCCCGCACCGACTACGCCGGTTTGCGTGCGCAAGAGGGTTGAAAGGGCCTTCTCGAGGGTTCCCTGGACAGACGGGGCATTCGGCTGGACCTGCCACCCGCAGAAACCGGCGCCGCGATAGGAAAGCTTGATAGAGTAACGCATAAGCACTGAATAACGAATACAAAAGTACCAAATAATATGGAAAGTGTAAACATCAAGGAACTTAACGACCGCATCCAGCAGGAAAGCGCGTTCGTGGACATCCTCCAACTTGAAATGGGCAAGGTCATCGTCGGCCAGAAGCATCTGGTTGAGAACCTTATGATAGCCCTTCTGGCCAACGGCCACATCCTCCTCGAGGGTATGCCGGGTCTTGCGAAGACACTCGCGATCAGCACCCTCTCCAAGGCCGTTTCAGCAAAGTTCAGCCGCATCCAGTTCACTCCGGACCTCCTGCCGGCGGATGTGACCGGCACCCTGATCTACTCTCAGAAGAAAGAGCAGTTCGAGGTTCACAAGGGTCCCGTCTTCGCGAACTTCGTTCTCGCGGATGAAATCAACCGCGCCCCGGCAAAGGTGCAGTCAGCGCTCCTTGAAGCCATGCAGGAGCGTCAGGTCACCCTCGGCGACGAGACATACAAGCTCCCTGAACCTTTCCTCGTGATGGCTACCCAGAATCCTGTCGAGCAGGAAGGTACATACCCTCTGCCGGAGGCCCAGGTCGACCGTTTCATGCTCAAGGTTCTCGTGGATTATCCGAAGAAGGAGGAGGAGAAGCTCATAGTCCGTATGAACAACAGCGGCGAATTCCCTCAGCCGAACGCCGTGGTCAAACCGGAGGATATCGTGCGCGCCCGTCAGGTCGTCCGCGAGGTCTATATGGACGAGAAGATCGAGCGCTATATCGTGGACATAGTTTATGCCACCAGAACTCCGGAGGAGTACGGCCTCGCCAATCTCAAGGACCTTATCGGCTACGGCGCTTCACCGCGTGCCAGCATCAGCCTTTCAATGGCCGCCAAGGCGTACGCTTTCATCAAGCGCCGCGGCTACGTCATCCCTGAAGACGTGCGTGCCGTCTGCCCTGAGGTGCTCCGTCACCGCATCGGCCTCACCTACGAGGCGGAAGCTGAAAACGTAACAACAGAACAGATCATCGAGCAGGTAATAAATGCAGTCATCGTCCCATAGTGCGACAGACCTCCTGAAGAAAGTCAGGAAGATCGAGATCAAGACAAAGGCGCTCTCGCATCAGATCTTTGCGGGTGAGTACCACTCTGCCTTCAAGGGCCGCGGTATGGCATTCAGCGAAGTGCGCGAGTACCAGTGGGGTGACGATGTCCGTTCAATGGACTGGAACGTCACGGCGCGGCTGCGCTCCCCGTATGTCAAGGTCTTCGAGGAAGAGCGTGAGCTCACCGTCGTGCTTCTCGTGGACGTCAGCCGTTCCGGCCTCTTCGGCACCGCCGGAGGCACGAAACGCGAACGGCTGGCTGAAATCGCCGCCGTCCTCAGCTTCAGCGCCATCCTCAACAACGACAAGGTTGGGGCGCTGTTCTTCTCCGACCGCGTCGAGAAGTTCATCCCGCCGAAGAAAGGACGCTCCCATCTTCTGCATATCATCCGTGAGATGCTGGAACTGCAGCCGACTTCCGACGGCACCGACATAGGCGGGGCGCTCCGCTACCTCACCAACGCACTCAAGAAAAAATGCACTGCGTTCCTGCTGAGCGATATGATTGACGCTGATGACCAGGGAAATCCACGCTACGAGGATGCCCTCAAGGTGGCTGTCGGCCGTCATGACCTCTCGGTCATCAAGGTCCACGACCCTCGCGAACAGTCCATTCCGGCCGTCGGCCTGATACACATCAAGGACAGCGAGACGGGAGGCGGCTCCTGGATCAACACGGACAGCAGGGCCGTGCGCGACGCGTACGCTAAATGGTTCCGCGACCTGTCGGACAAGGAACGGAAGCTGTTCAACAAATACAAGATTGACAATGTTGACATTGCCACGGACGAGGACTATGTCAAAGGTCTGATGGCACTTTTCAATAAAAGATGAAGCTATTGGTTCTCATACTGACGGCGATGCTCGACATCGTACCTGGCGGGAAGGCTTACATGAAGCCTCTCCAGCAGCGCGATTCCATTCTCGTCGCCGACCAGTTGGAATATGGCGTCGAACTGGAGGACGTCAAGCCGGGTGTGGTCCTGTCTCTGCCAGATCTGGCTCCGGCCTCAAACGACACCCTCACGGTGGTAAGGAACTGGCAGGTCGACACTCTTGCCGCCGGCAAGCCGGTCAGCGGCCGTACTCTCGCCCGCTGGATCAGGAAAAACAAGCCGGTGGGCATACGCGCCAGCGTCGTGCTCGCACCGTTTGAGGAAGGTATATACCAGATGCCCGCCATCCCTATGCAGCGGGTGGAGGGTGACAAGACCGACACCCTCGTGTTTGAAGGGATGGAGATTGAAGTGAAGACGATGCCTGTGGATACCGCCACTTTCGTCATTCATGACATCAAGGGCCAGATCCGATATCCTCTCACATTCAAGGAAGTCGCTCCTTGGGCTGCCGGGGCCTGGCTGCTCATAGTACTGGCCATTCTCCTGCTCAATGTCATCAGGCAGCGCCGTGCGCTTGCCGCAGGTGAGGTCGAGGCGCATAAGGATCCCGCATACATCGTGGCCCTTCGCCAGCTTGACAAATACCGTGGCGACAAACTGTGGGCGCCGGAAAAACAGAAGGGATTCTATTCGGGCATCACAGATACGCTGAAGACATACATTGAGGACAGATTCAGCGTGGATGCCCCTGAAATGACGACTGCCGAACTCTTTGACGCCCTCAAGGACTGCAAGGATATCAGTCCGGACCTTTTCAACGAAACCAAGGCGCTCTTCGAGTGCGCCGACTTCGTGAAGTTCGCAAAGCATACTGCAGATGACGAGGATAATGCAAAGGCGGTTCCGACAGCCGTGCGTTTCGTCACTTCGACATACCAGACGGCCCTTGATGAAGAGGCTGCCGCAGCAGGCGGGGAGGAGGCCGCGGAGAAGTAATGTTCTTCGAATATCCAAAACTTCTCTGGCTACTGCTTGTCCCCGTCCTTCTTGCCGCACTTTACGTTTGGCAGGAACTGACGGGCCGCAAGCCTCATTTCAGAGTGTCCACTTCCATTCCATGGAAGCAGACGGGCACTTCACCGCTGGCTGTGCTCCGCCATCTTCCGGAACTGCTGCGCATTGTCGCGCTGGCGCTGATCGTCATCGCCATAGCGCGTCCGAGGTCGTCCAGCGATGTCGAGAAGATAGATTCCGAAGGAATAGACATAGTCCTTGCGATGGACGTGTCCACCAGTATGCTGGCGCGGGACTTCACCCCTGACCGAATAAGCGCGGCCAAGGACATCGCCATAGAATTCATCGCCCAGCGGCCTACGGACCGTATGGGCATCGTGGTCTTCGCGGGCGAGTCATATACCCAGTGCCCGCTGACCACCGACAGGGCGACCCTCATCAACCTGATGAAGGAAATCGACACCGGATTGATCGAGGACGGAACGGCGATAGGCAACGGCCTTGCCACTGCAGTCGCGAGAATCGCCGATTCCGATGCACCGAGCCGCGTCGTCATCCTTCTTACCGATGGCGTGAACAACAGGGGAGAGGTGTCACCGCAGACTGCGGCTGAAATTGCGAAGACTTATGGGGTGCGCGTCTATACGATAGGCGTTGGTGCAAACGGAATGGCTCCATACCCGTTTATGACTCCGTGGGGAACCGAGATGCGCAATGTCCAGGTCGAGATAGACGAAGACCTGCTCAAGGGTATTTCGGAGACTACCGGAGGCCAGTATTTCCGTGCTACCGACAATACGAAACTTGCGGAGATCTATTCGGAAATCAACAAGATGGAGAAGGCGCGGGTTTCCATAGACAGTTTCCCTGTTTACAAGGAGCTCTTCGACAAATATGCGGTTGCAGCCCTCGTATGTCTCCTGCTTGAACTTATTGTCAGACTTTTAATCAGGAGGATGCCGTAATGCTGTATTTTGCAAGTTCAAGATTCTTGTGGCTGCTGTTGCTGGTCCCGGTTATCCTGCTGGCCTATGGCTTGGTGCGCTATCGCAGAGCCTGGCGGATCCGTGAGATGGGCGACGAAAAACTCGTCCGTGACCTCATGCCAAGCTGGTCTGGTTCAAAGGGCTGGGTACGCATCATCCTTTTCTGCCTGGCATTCATATGCTTCGTGTTCGGCCTCGCAAGACCGCTTATGGGCGCGAAGCTGGCTGAACGCGAAACGAAGGGTGCAGAGATAATGATATGCCTTGACGTGTCCAATTCGATGCTTGCACAGGACTATTCGCCGGACCGTCTTTCCCGTGCCAAACTGGCTATTTCGCGGCTCACGGACAAACTTGAAGGAGACCGCATAGGTCTTGTGATCTTTGCGGGCACATCATTCGTGCAGCTGCCGATCACGGCGGATTACGTGTCCGCAAAGATGTTCTTGAACAACATCAGCACGGAGTCGGTTCCCGTCCAAGGTACTGCCATCGGAGAGGCTATCAAGACTGCCGCAAAGAGTTTCAGTGCGCAGAGCGAGAAGAGCCGCGCGATAATTGTCATAACCGATGGAGAGAATCACGAGGACGATGCTGTCGACGCCGCCAGGGTTGTGGCGGAAACCGGTGTCAAGGTCTTCACGATAGGTGTCGGCTCCCTCCGCGGACAGCCTATCCCTTATCAGGGAGAGCTTATGAAGGACAAGGACGGCAACATCGTGGTAACCCGTCTTGACGAGTCAACGCTGCAGAAAATCGCCGCGGAAGGAAACGGCGCATACATCCACGCCGGCAACGAGGAGTTCGGCCTCAATCCTATCATCGATGAGATACGCAGGCTTGAGGACGAGAAGTTCAATTCGGTTGTCTTCGAGGTCTATGACGAACAGTATATGTATTTCTTTGCGGCCGCGCTGCTGCTGTTTGTCATTGAAATGCTCATCGGCGAACGCCGTCCGAAAAAGAGAATGTTCGAATGAAAAGGTATTTGACAGTCATACTGCTTCTTTGCTTTGCCGCAAGCTGCTTCGCGCAGGTTGACAGGCACGACGTGCGTGCCGGCAACCGGAAGTTCAAGCGCGACAAGTTCAAGGAGGCCGAGATAGATTACCGCAAGGCTGCGGTCAAGGATTCACTGTCCGTTGCGGCGGAGTACAACCTTGCGTCCGCCCTGTATCGCCAGGAAGATTATGAAAATGCAGGGAAGGCACTTGAAACCATCAAGGACGTTGCTCCGTCAAGCGCCGGTGCGGCTGATTACTATTATAACCTCGGTGATGTCGCCCTTCAGAAGAAAGACTACAAATCCGCCGTTGATGCGTTCCGCTCGGCTCTGCTGATAACCCCGGATGACCTTGATGCCAAGGAGAACTACATTTATGCCAAGAAGATGCTTGAGAACCAGCAGAATGGAGGCGGTGGCGGCAACGATCAGCAGAACCAGGACCAGGATCAGGACCAACAGCAGAATCAGGACCAGGACCAGCAGCAGGACCAACAGGATCAGCAGCAACAGCAGCAGCCTCAGGAGCAGGAAATCTCCCCTCAGCAGGCACAGCAGATGCTGAAAGCCATCCAGGCAAAAGAAAAGGAGACTCAGGACAAGGTGAACCGCGAGAAGGCGGCTGCGCTTGAGTCAAGGCAAAAAGAAAAGAATTGGTAATGAAGAGATTACTGACCATACTGATGCTGTCGATGACAGCTCTCGCGGCGTTGGCGCAGACCACTGTCAAAGTGCAGGCGCCTAACGTCGTTGACATCAATGAACAGTTCAACGTCACCTTCATAATCGAGGGGGACCATTCACCGTCTGATTTCCAGTGGAATCCCGGCGAGGACTTCCAACTTGTATGGGGTCCGCAGAAGGGGTCTTCCTCTTCCGTCTCCTTCATCAACGGCAAAACAACCAGGTCATCCCAGACTACATATACCTATGTCCTGATGCCACGCAAGGCGGGCAAATTCTCTCTGCAGCCAGGTGTGGCAACAATCAAAGGCGAAGAAGTCCGTTCGGGAGCCAAGCAGATAGAAGTTGTTGCAGATTCTTCTCAGCAGAGGGGCCAGGGTGCCCAGCAGGGAGGGGCGCAGGCAGGCGCTTCACAGACCGGTGACGTGTCTTCAGAAGATATGTTCCTGCGTCTGTCCATCAACAAGAACAAGGTGATGGTGGGCGAGACTGTCACCGCTACGCTCAAGTTGTACCAGCGTGTTAATATTGCCGGCTTCGAGGATGCCAAGTTCCCGACATTCAATGGATTCTGGAGCCAGGAAGTCCAGGCCCCCACAAATATAGAGTTCCATCGCGAAGCGGTTGGAGACAAGATATACAACGCCGCTGTCCTCCGGGTATGGAATCTTATTCCGCAGCGTGCGGGTGACATAAAGATCGATCCTGCCGAGCTTGTATGCCTGATCAATGTCCGCGCGCCGAGAGCATCGACGGGAAGCATTTTCGACAGCTTCTTCCAGGATGAATATCAGACGATCCGCAAGCGCGTCTCGTCATCTGCATATACCGTTCACGTGAACGGCCTTCCTGCCGGTGCGCCGGCATCATTCAACGGCGCCGTAGGCACCGGTTACAAGATGAGCGTCTCGCTTACACGCGACTCCCTTATGACGCACGATGCCGCTTCGCTCAAGATAACCATCACAGGCAAGGGCAACACAGCGCTGCTCGAGGCGCCTAAAGTCAACCTTCCTCCTGATTTCGAGCTCTATGACGTCAAGACCGATGAGGTGTCGGGAGGCAAGACCTTCGAATATCCGTTCATCCCGCGCAGCCACGGCGAATTCGACATTGAGCCCATACAGTATTCCTACTATGACATTGCGGCGGGGAAATATGTCTCTATCGACAGCAAGCCGCTCCACATAAGCGTGGCCCGCAATGCCAGTGCCGGTTCGGAGACCGTAGGGCAGATTATTCAGGGTTCAAACCGCAAGGATGTCCGCGACCTCGGAAGCGACATCCGTTTCATCGTGACCCGCAAGCCGTCATTCGACAAAGTGGGGTCGTTCTTCATAGGCTCGCCTCTCTTCTGGGTGCTCACGATTCTGCTTCTTGCGGCGGGGACTGTCCTGTTCCTTGCATTGCGCAAGCTTGACGAGCGCCGTGCAGACGTGGCGGGAACCAAGAACCGTGCGGCGACCAAGATGGCTCGCAAGAGACTTTCTCAGGCTGGAGATTTCTTGCAGAAGAATCTGTATACCGCTTTCTATGAGGAACTGCACAAGACACTGCTTGGCTTTGTATCGGACAAACTTACTATGGACGCGGCTGATATGAGCAAGGACAACATTTCAGCCAAGCTCATTGAAAAAGGTGTTTCAGAAGGTACGGCATCCGATTTCATCGGCTTGCTTGATGCCTGTGAGTATGCCCGCTATTCGCCTGATTCAGGCCACGATGCGATGAATGCCCATTACGAGACCGCTGTATCAGTCATTTCAGCAATTGACGAGAGTATGAGATTGAAGAAGAAACCTTCTGCCGCCGGCACAGCGGCAGCCCTGGCAGCGATGCTTATGCTGGTTCCGTTCGGAGTCCGCGCTTCCGACAGCAACCATACCGATTCTCTTTGGGTTGCAGGTACACAGGCTTACACCGACGGCGATTTTGAGACGGCTGCGAAGTCCTGGGAATCAATACGCGCTGAAGGTCTGGAGTCCCCGGAACTGTACTACAATATCGGCAATGCTTATTTCAAGTCAGGTGATGTTTCGCACGCGATTCTCAATTATGAGCGTGCTCTGAAGCTTGACCCTTCATATTCCGATGCACGCTTCAACCTTGAATTCGCGAACAATCAGATTCAGGACAAGATTGAAGAAGTCCCGGAATTCTTTCTTGAAATATGGGGCCGCAAGGCCTGCTGGCTCCTGCCGTCAGATGTCTGGGCGATATTCGCCCTTCTTGCTCTTGCGGCAACTGTGGCACTGGCCCTGCTCTTCCTTCGCGGCCGCACTTCCGGTATGCGGAAGATAGGCTTCTTCGCGGGAATAGCTGTTCTGCTCTGCACATTGCTATGCCTCGACTTTGCCTTCTGGCAGAGAACGGATTACCGTAAAAACGACAAGGCAATCATCACCAGGGCGGTCACTGCTGTCAAGAGCTCTCCGTCAGGCGAATCGTCAACCGACCTCTTCGTCCTGCATGAGGGCACAAAGGTCTCCATTCTTGACGAAGTGGGTGACTGGCGGAACATCGAGCTTGCCGACGGCCGCCAGGGCTGGATCAAATCCTCCGAGTTTGAGGAAATTTAGCGTGTGTTCATAGCTGCGCTCGTACCGTTTGCACGGTAGTGAGGTGCATAAAGGGATTCTATTACAGGGACAGGTGACTGGAATGTGCCTGCCTGTGTGACGAAGTATTCCTCTTCCAAGGTTGTATTCTCTTCAGGATAGCTGTCGAACCAGAACTCCGTGCGGTCTTTCAGAACGCTGCGGTAGCCTTGCGGACGGAATGTCAGCCATCCCGGGATACGGAGAGGGGTGAGGTGCCAGCCGATGCGGCTTGACAGCTGCTGCACCGGACGGAGCGCGCCGCTGCGTGGCGCGGTCAGGCGTACGAAACTGCGGTTTTCCTCATTCCATATCTTGAACTTGGCGACGATCTTGTCGCCTACCTTCAGCTGCTCGCCATCTTTGATTTCCACGCCGTCGCGGTAGAACTTGCGTTCAAGCCTGAAGCCGTTTCCGGAAGCCTTGATCTCTTCGAACGGAAGAGTGGTGGTGGCGCTGAGAATGACAACCTTGGTCTGAAGAACCTTCTCGGACCCACGCAGCACTGAGGCGATGGCTTCTATGTATGCCGGGTCATCCTCCCATTTCTGGGTTTCCTTCTGAACCATTATCCACAGGCGGATGTCGTCAGCAAGCTTGTCATATCCGCTTTCGTCGAACAGGTCACAGAGCATGGAGTGGGCGTAAAGTTCGCTTTCGAGCAGCCCGCGCCAAGGCATCACGGCGTTAGGATAGTACTGTCCGCCGCTCCTGTGCGGTTCGGCGTATTCCAGCAGGGACTCTATGTCAGCCTGGAGGGATTTCTCAAGTTTCCTGCCCGAACTGATGCCGAGGGCGTCGGCGAGGTCCTCTCCGGCAGGGTTGGTGACGAGGTTGCGCAGGGTCTTGAGCCTGCGCGCCTTGGCCAATATCTGACCGTTCAGTCCACGTTCCTTTGAAGGAGTGAGATATTCCTTGTTGCCTTTCTTGAATGCGCGGCGGGCAAGGAAGCCGAGGCTGCCAAGGTCAAGGCTTATTGCAGGGTAGAGTGAGCGGAGATACAGGTACTGTGACTGGCTGAAATTGCCGCACCAGTACGGCCTCTTGCTTTCGCCGAGATACTCTTTGTCGAGATATTTAACGGCTGCTTCGACGTCGATAAGCTTCTGCATATCCTTCATCGCCGCAAAGCGCTCCATTATGACAAGTGTCAGGATAGGGGATGAATCCATACCTTCGAACCAACCGAATCCGCCGTCCTTGTTCTGGCATTTCTTCAATTTGTCGGCCGCATCGCTTTCTACCGTGGCGGAAGCATTGATGGACTTGATAAGGCAGTTGGAGTATATCGCTTCGGTAAGGCTGAGACTGTTGTCGCTCTTGTATTCCACGAAGTCAGGCAATGCCTCGCGGATCATATCTATGATGCTTGTTTCCTTGAGCGCGGCATCGCTGCCCTTGACGTTCGCGAACTGGCTGCGGAGGCTGGCGATCAGGGCTTCGCGGTCCTGATCTGCGAGGAGGATGGATGAATGCGCTTCAGTTATTTCCTGAAGCGCCTTGCCAACAGGCACTGCAACGAATACGCCGTCGGAGCCATAGTCTCCGTTGGCGGTGAAGACGAGCTTGATGCCAAGCTCGCTGATATCAGGGACGTTGAATGCGAATTCAGCGTCATAATTGCTGTTGGCAGGAATGCTTATGGATTTTGACGCGCTGCTGATGGCCTTGGCATCCATTGTTCCTCCGTTGAGGAAGGAAACGGCAAGTTTGCCGCCGATGGCGGTGTCCTTGCTGTTTGCGAGGCTGACGCGGAGCAGATACTTGTCGCCGGTGTAGAGAACCTGTGGCTCGACTACCGCGATCTTCACAGGAATGGTGACCACCATTTCCCTGCGCAACGCGGCGTTGTGCATATCCATACGGTGTGCGAAAAGCTGGACATAATATGTGGAAAGCTTGTCGGCGTTGGTGAACCTGAACGAAATGTTGCCGTCCTTGTCGGAGCGCAGGAATGGCTCCCAGGCAATCGTGTTCGCGAAATTCTCGCGAACATAACCTTCCGGCCTTGCTTCTTCCTCCGCATCCACAGGTGCGGCTGCCGACTCCTCTTCGACAGCCATACTGTCTGACATGACCACGCTCTCCCTGGCCATTGAATTGATGCCCAGGGCTTTCGCTATCCTGCCTGGAGCGGCGGACTTCGAGCCGAAACCGATCCTCACTTCATCCATATAATAGCCGGTACCCCTGTTGCAGCCGCATATCGTTTCGTAGTTGACGGAAGGAGCCGGATATCTGCGGGCGTACAGCGACTGCCATACGTTGGTCCCCATAGTCTCGGTGCTCTTGTCAAAAATGGTGGCGGCACATTCCACGCCTGCGGCGGTCTTTATGTTGAACGTATATGTCGCGCCAGGCTTGGTGGTATCGAGGAAGCGGCTGAACGACAGCGGCAGGTCGAGTTTGTTGACTTTCCTGTAAACCGTCTTGCTGTAGTTGTAGGACTGGCCGTTCAGGAAATAGAAAATCTTGAGCAGCACGACGTCCGGATAATCTTCCTTATAGTCGAATGCAACAGTCTTGAGGTTGCTCTTGCCGTCGAGCTTGACCATCCTTTTCTGGAGAAGGACGTCACCAGAACCGTACAACTCCGCAACTGCCCAGACAGGTGCTCCGCAGTGTCCGAACTGGATGCCGATCTCATCGGCGGTCTCCTTGAAGAAATTGGTTATGTTGTCGCCGAGCGTGTTGTCGCTGTCCTTGACTTTAAGGATTTTGAGGTCGTGTTCCTGCTTGTATTCCCGCCCGTCCCCGCCCTTGGCGACGGCGGTTGTCCTGATGATGTACAGTCCGGATTCCCTGCCTGACAGGTCTATCTTCTTGACCTCCCCGCTCTTTGCGCTGCCCTTTGTCACCACTTTGTCATTGCGCAGGACCTCGTAGGTGATTTTGAGGCTTGAATGCTTTAGGGAAACCTTTGCAGGCCATTCCCTCAGCTCAAAGAGGATTTCGGCAACGTCGCTTGAAAGTATGCTGGCTCCGACGGAAGTCCTTCCGAGGGAAAGGTTTTTCAGAGAAGCGCTGATAGGCAGTACCCGCAGCGAGAATGCAGTTGTTGAGAACTCCTGCGTCTCGCCGGTTGAGTCCGTCACCTTGACCTTGACGTTATAATAGCAGAAGTCGTTGTCGCAGGCCTGGAACCTGATGCTGAAAGTACCGTCCTGTGCAGGGACAAGTTCGCCGGAGTCATAAATGCTTCCGTATCTTTCAACGATGTATTCCGCCTTGGCGGAAGAGACAGGGTGGCCTGAGTAACTCTTCATGCGGCCGGTGACGCAGATTTCATCGTTTGGAAGATAGAATTGTTCGCCCGGAGTCCACGTAAGTTCGAAGGTCGGAAGCACGAAGTCATCGACACGCACATTCCTCGAGGCGATGATCCTGCTGCGCCTGTCTTTTATTGCCAGCGTGTACATTCCGTTCCTGGCGCCGCGCTTGAGGACAAAGTCTCCGGCGGCGGAGCCGAACTCATTGGTCTTCAGTTCGCTCGAGCCGATGACATTGTTCTGCGCATCCGAGAGGACGGCTGTCAGCTGCTCTCCCTCCTTAACCTTCAGATCGTACAACCCATTGTAGAGGATGACTTTGTAGTGCAATGTTTCGTCTGGATTATATGCTCCGCGGTCGGTGAGCAGGATCGCGTCCTGGCGGTCTGACTCATCCTCCCTCCAGCTCTCCCGATGATAGACTCTCTCGGTCTGGGATCTGCGCGCCAGGCCGCCGGTGACGGCGCTGGCGAAAATCGCGTCGCCCCAACTTCCTTCCTTGATGCTCTCCTGAAATTCCCCGGGCAGGTAAGTGAAACCGTCGATGCGGAAATCTTTGGTGTTGGCCATAACCTTTCCGTCGCTGTCGACAAGCGTGACGTCAACTGACTCCAAAGGCTTGCCGCTCAAATAGTCAGCGACATAGACGGCATAGCCGAACGAATCTTTTTTCACCGCCAGGGACAGGGAGTACCTCTGGTATCCACCCTTGGCTTCAACCTTGCCGTTGAAGCATTTGACATTATATTCGCCGTCTGCAATGTCAGGGATGTCGTATTCTATGGTGTCGCGCACATAGTAGCTCTTTGCCGGGTTGTCGAGGGTCTTCTCGTGTATGGTCTTCTTGTCGTCGAGAATCTGGAACTTCACGGATGGAAGATTCCTTGTGAATACTGTGAGTTTCCCGTCGTTTATGTTGAAGTCAAGGCCTTTCTCATTCATCCTGTCCAGCAGTTCCTTAGGTGAAGTGCAGCAGTCAGCGATGGCTTTCTCGCCGCCCCTGAATGCGCCCTGGTCGGAAATGAATTTCTCGCAGGCGGCTTTTATCTTCTCGTAGTCCTTGCCTGTGCTGGTCTTGTCCTGGTTCAACCTGTCGAAATCGGATCTGATGACGTACTGACGTCCGAGCAGGCTCACGGCCTTTGTATTGTATTTTGCCACAAAGGATTCAACCGCCTTGCGTCTTGCGTCGGATCCCAGATTCCTGTAAGCCTCGGTGTAATCGATGAAGCCGGCAAACGGATATTCGTCACCATAGCGGCTGCGTATGGCGCTGACCGACTTTGCGTTTGAGCCGTACCTTTCATCCAGGAAGAAGATGTGCCAGAGTGCAAAGTCATAGTCATTTGCAATCAGCGGGACGAGGGCATCACCGAAACCTAGCTTATAGACCTGTCCGTCCCTTCCGTAGAACTCAGTGGAATGGGTCTGGGTCAACTCGTCCCTGTGCTGGCTGGCAAATTCCAGCAGGCGGTCAGGGTTGGTGCCGCGCATCCGGAAGAAATTGACGAACGGATCGTTATACTCGTCAAGGTCTTTTTCTTTCTGAGCGGTAAGTTCATCGCGGAGTTTCCAGTTGGTGCTGGTGCGCGCATCCACATATCTGCCGCACGCGTCATAGAAATCCCACGAAAGCCGCTTTGCGGCGGCTTCTTTCTTGATGTTTTCCAGAATGGATGCCTGTTCCTTCGGCTTGTCCTTTTCGACCGCCGAATAATAGGATTTCCACAAACTCACCAGAGTGTGGCCTTCGTCATCTTTATTTGCAGCAAAAATAGAGTTCATAATCGGAGTGAGCGTAATCGCCAAAATAATTGCTACGATACGTTTCATATTTCAGGTTATTAAAAAAGTTCTATTGCTTCAGCTACTACAAAAGTGCTGCCACCAATGTAAACCAGGCTCCCGGGTACTCCGGAGGCCTTTTCCACTGCCATTTTGACACCATCCGCCACGGAAGGCGCGGCGCAGGCGCGGATGTCGGGGCGCAAACTTGACAGGCGGTCCTTCAGGGCTTCGACCGGAAGGGAACGGCTGGTTGCGGGCGCAACCAGGAAATATTCTGCCCCGCCCGGCATCAGCGGAGCTATGCCGTCGAGGTCCTTGTCAGCCATTACGCCATATACGATGAAAAGAGGCCGCCCCATTTCTGCCAGCCGCTTGAAATTCAGCTGCAGGGCGGCTGGATTGTGACCGATGTCGCAGATGGTTTCAGGCTCTGTCCGGAGCCTTTCCCATCTGCCGCGGAAGCCGGTTATCCGTGCCGTGCGGGCAAGAGCGTCGCGGTCAGCCTCAATGCCGAGCAGTTCCAATGCGGCCAGCACGGTGCGCAGGTTGATGCCCTGGCAAGGACCGGTGAGGTCGAGTCCAATGTCTTCCGCTTCGAATTCTTCCGCGAAGAAAAGTGGACACGGCGTTTCCGCCGCACGCGCCTCGAATACAGGTCCTGTCTCATCATCCCAACCCCATACTACGGCTGGTACGCCCGGCTTGAAGATCCCGGCCTTCTCAGCCGCTATCTCAGCGCGCGTGTTTCCGAGCATCGCGCAATGGTCAAGGCCTATGCTGGTGATGACGCTGAGTTCGGGCAGGATGATGTTGGTGCTGTCGAGACGCCCTCCAAGGCCGACTTCGATTACGGCCACATCGACGTCCTGACCAGCAAACCACCAGAATGCCATTCCGGTAGTGATCTCGAAGAACGACAGGTCGCCCAAATCAGTATCTGTCAGGAACTTGAATACGGACTCCCTGCTTATCATTGAAGGTTCCCCGTTCTCTATGATTTTGATTCTCTCCCTGAAATCCACCAGGTGGGGAGATGTGTACAGGCCTACGCGGAGGCCTGAGGCGGCAAGTGCGGCCGCCAGCATCGAACTGACGGATCCCTTGCCGTTCGTGCCGGCCACGTGAACGGTCCTGAATCTGCGCCAGGGATGACCCAGCGCAGCGTCGAAAGCTTCCATTCCTGCAAGCCCCGGCTTGTACGCGCCAGCGCCGAAACCAACTTTTTGTACGGTAGGGTGCTTATCGAAAAGATCGGCCAGAAGCCGGTCGTATGTCTGTGTGTTATACTCCATAGTTGCAACTGTTTCCAAATTTAGTTAAATTTACACGAATTTTGTGTGCTCAAATGGCGAAATCGCTTTCAGCATTACATTCCACCTACGTCATTGACGGTGTTACGCAGGAATACACACCCGCGCAGCTTCTTGATGCCGTGACGGAAGGCGCTTCGGACGTCCAGCAGGATTGCCCGGACACTGTTGTGGACGAAACCCTCGATCCCGTCGTTTCCAGCTACGAATTCGATTCTTCCAAGGTAGACAGTTATCTTGCAGGGCTCCAGAACGTGCGGAAGATCCTTCCGCTTGCGTTCGCCGAGTCATATTCCTGCGGCCGTGTGGCCGAGGCGCTCATCGACGCGATCTGGCTGCAGGGCCGTTTCCGCATAGGAGACCTCCAGCTCAAGGCGTCGTGGAAATGGAATGCCGACCCCGTCGGATCCCACGCCGCATTCTACAATTCCGTCAAGGCCTCGGCCGACTATCTAGACGGCCTCGGCCTGAAATTCTCGTCATATTCGTATGCCAGGTCATCCGAGTGCGACCTGTCCTTCAAGGCCACATTGGCGAAGGATACCGGCATCGAGGATGCATTCGTCGGACAGCCGTTCCGTTCGGAGCACCCTGTCCTCGGCAGCCGGCGCGCTTGCCCGGCAACACTGGTGCCGGACCCGCAGAGCTGGATAGTGTTCATTCCGTTCGAAACCTGCGATTTCCGCCTCGGCGGCTCCCTGCTCGCGCAGACGCTGGGTTTCGGAGGCGGCGTGCCGCCACAGGTCGGTGATGCCGACTATTTCCTTGATTGCTACGAGGTTATACGAGAATTCGTTGAGGACGGATTGTTGCTGGGCGGCAACACGGTCCGCGTCGGCGGTCTGCTGAAATCCCTGAAGGACATGACGGCTGACGGCACAGGTGCGACGGTGGATATTTCCAACATTCTCAAGGCATATCAGGAAAAAGATATCATACGCGTTTTGTTTTCCGAGATTCCGGGCGTGATAATCCAGATCAGGGATATAGATTTCGATTATCTGGACGCCGAGCTGCTGCTGCAGGACGTGGCGTTCTTCCCGCTCGGCCATCCGGTCGCCGGATCTTCGGAAGTACGCGTGAAGGCGTCGGCGAAAACCGGCATACAGACAATACTTGAATCGCTTATGCAGAACGCAGAAGGCGAGGATTAACCACATAAGATGAACAAACCGAAGATTTTCGTGCTGGACACCAACGTGATCCTTCACGACCACAATGCCATCAAGCATTTCCAGGACAATGACCTCGTGATTCCTTGCGCAGTAGTCGAGGAAGCCGACAAATTCAAGAAGGGCAACGACACTCTGGCCTATCACGCCAGGGGCTTTATGAGGGATATCGACAAGATTACCGCCGGCAAGAACTTTGAAAACGGCGGCCTGCCGATAGGCAAGGGGCTCGGCCTGATCAAGATAGAACCCAACCATCTGTTCCCGGACAATCTTAAAGACCTGTTCAGGGATGACATCCAGGACCACCGCATCCTTGCGACGGCCATCTGGGTGCGCGACCACAACCCCGACCGGTTCGTCGCGCTCGTGACCAAGGACATAAACCTCCGCCTGAAGGCAAAGGCAGCCGGAATGGAGGTCCAGGACTACTTGACCGACAGGGTTGAAGAGGCGAAGATCGAGAATTCCCAGAAGGAAGTCCAGACTTTTACGCTTAAGCCGGATATCCTTCAGACCCTTGTCTATGGTCCGGAGAATGCAATCAAATGGCAGGATGTGACCGACCGCAAACCGGTCGCGAACCAGAACTACAAATTCCACTGGCAGGGCAACAAGGACGCCGAAACCGTCTGTGCCCGCTACGATGAGGAACGCGACAGAATCGTTTTCGTGCGGTCCCGCGAGGCTTATGGCATCCGTCCGCGCAATGACGAGCAGAAGATGGCGCTCGACGCCCTGTTGAATCCTAAGATCGAGCTCGTCTCGCTTACCGGCGGCGCCGGTACGGGCAAGACCCTTCTCGCCCTAGCCGCCGCGCTGGAGCAGGAGAATGAATACGAGCAGATCATCATATCCCGCCCGACCGTCATTCTCGGTAACCAGGACATAGGTTTCCTGCCGGGTGACCAGAAGTCCAAGATGGGGCCTTTCCTCCAGCCGCTTATGGACAATCTCAACGTGATCAAGGGCCAGTTCAAGCCAACTTCGCGCGAAGCGCAGCGCATTGAGGCCATGCTCACGCAGGAAAAACTTATCATAGAGCCTCTGGCATACATACGCGGCCGAAGTCTCGGCAAATGCTACTTCATCATCGACGAGGCGCAGAACCTGACGCCTCACGAGATGAAGACCATCATCACCCGTGCCGGTGCCGGTACGAAGATGGTTTTCACGGGCGATATATTCCAGATTGACCAGCCATATCTCGACCAGTGGTCCAACGGCTTGACGCATCTGGGCGAGAAGATGGACGGCCAGAAGCTGTTCGACCACATCTTCCTACGGAAGGGTGAGAGGAGCGAGCTGTCTGAATTAGCCGCGAAATTGTTATAAATCAAAAAATTGTTCGTAAATTCGCGGCTCGAAATTTATCTAGGTTAAAATAATATGTTTGAAAGTAAGAAAAGAGTCTATCGTTTCGGCGGAAAGAAGGCCGAGGGCGATGGTTCAATGCGTGAGCTCCTTGGTGGAAAAGGAGCCAATCTGGCCGAGATGAGTCGTCTCGGTATGCCTGTACCTGCAGGCTTTACCATTACCACAGAGTGTTGTGCAGAGTATTATCGTCTCGGTGGCGGTTATACAGAAGAGCTCAAGTGGGAGGTCTCAGGAGCACTTGAAGCTACTGAAAAACTTATGGGCAAGAAATTCGGTGATGTCAATGACCCGCTTCTCGTGAGCTGCCGTTCAGGCGCCCGCAGTTCAATGCCGGGTATGATGGACACCATCCTCAATATCGGCCTCTGCTCTGCCACCATCCCTGGTATGATTGCAAAGACCGGAAACCCTCGTTTCGTATATGACGCATACCGCCGTCTCATTATGATGTACTCAGACGTCGTAATGGAGAAAGCTGAAGGCATCGAGCCTGCAGATGGTCAGGGTATCCGCCAGCAGCTTGACCGTATGATGGCCGAGCTCAAGGACGCAAAGGGTTACAAGTCAGATACCGAAATCACCGCCGAGGAACTCAAGGACCTCTGCGAGAAGTTCAAGAAGAAGGTTGTCGAGGTTCTCGGTGTCGAGTTCCCTGACACAGCCGAGGCCCAGCTCTGGGGCTCCATCGGCGGCGTCTTCAAGAGCTGGAACGGAAAGCGCGCAATCGCTTACCGCCGTATCGAGAAGATTCCTGATGACTGGGGTACCGCTGTAAACGTACAGTCAATGGTATTCGGCAATATGGGTGACACTTCAGCTACCGGCGTCGCATTCTCACGCAACCCTGCAAACGGTGACAACAAGTTCTATGGCGAGTGGCTGATCAATGCCCAGGGCGAGGATGTCGTTGCTGGTATCCGCACCCCTAACCCTCTCAACGAGGCAACCAAGACCGAGCAGAACAAGAACCTCGCTTCTCTCGAGAAGGCTATGCCTGAGGTTTACAAAGAACTTGACGATATCCGCAAGCGTCTCGAGGAGCACTTCCACGACATGCAGGACATCGAGTTCACCATCCAGGACAAGCACCTCTACATGCTTCAGTGCCGTATCGGCAAGCGTACAGGTATCGCTGCCCTCCAGATGGCAATGGATATGCTCGACGAGGGTATGATCGACGAGAAGACCGCCGTTATGCGCGTTTCTCCTGTACAGCTCGATGAGATCCTCCACCCTGTACTCAACAGCGCTTCCGAGAAGAAGGCTACCGTCATCGCCAAGGGTCTCCCTGCATCTCCGGGCGGATCAGTAGGCCAGATCGTATTCACCTCAGAGGCTGCCATGGAAGCAGCTGCCGCCGGCAAGAAGACCATCCTCATCCGTGAGGAGACCTCTCCGGAGGACATCGAGGGTATGCGCGCATCATCAGGTATCCTCACTACCCGTGGCGGTATGACCTCCCACGCAGCTCTCGTGGCTCGCGGCTGGGGCAAGTGCTGTATCGTAGGCTGCGAAGCGATGAAGATCAACTTCGAGAAGAAGACTGTCACTTTCGAGGGCAGCAACAAGACATACAAGGAAGGCGACTGGTTCTCACTCAACGGTGCCAAGGGTTATGTATATGACACCAAGATCGAGACCATGGACGCCAGCGAGAACCCTCTCTTCATAAAGTTCATGTCAATCGTCGACAAATACCGTCGTCTTGGCATCCGCACCAACGCCGACACTCCTGAGGACGCAGCCCGCGCTCTCGCATTCGGCGCCGAGGGTATCGGCCTCTTCCGTATCGAGCATATGTTTTACGGAAAGAACAGCGAGACCCCTCTCGCAAAACTCCGCAAGATGATCATGTGCAACACCACAGTCGAGCGTGAGGCCGCTCTCAAGGAGCTTGAGCCGTTCATCAAGGCATCTGTGAAGAGCACACTCAAGATTATGGACGGCAAGCCGGTTGTCTTCCGTCTCCTCGACCCGCCTCTCCACGAGTTCGTGCCTAAGACCGTAGAGAAGGAGAAGGAGCTTGCTGACGAACTCGGCATTTCCGTAGCTGAGGTTGAAAAGCGTGGCGAGAGCCTCCATGAGGTCAACCCTATGATGGGTCTCCGTGGTGTCCGTCTCCACGTCGCTTACCCTGAGATTGCCGACACCCAGTATCGCGCCATCTTCGAGGCCGCTACAGAACTTATCCAGGAAGGCTGCAAGCCTATGCCTGAGATCATGATCCCTGTAACCGTTTCAGCCCGTGAGCTCGAATTCCAGAAGATGCGTTGCGAGAAGGTTCGCACTGAGATTGAGATCCGTACCCGCGTTCAGGTTGACTACCACTTCGGTACGATGATCGAGATCCCTCGCGCAGCCCTTACCGCCGACCGTATGGCCCGCACCGCTGAATTCTTCAGCTTCGGTACCAATGACCTCACCCAGATGACATTCGGTTTCTCACGTGACGACGTGGGCGCATTCATGGGTGATTACCTTGGCAACAAGATTCTTGATGCCGATCCGTTCCAGACTATCGACACCAAGGCTGTCGGCAAACTTGTCGAGGCAGGTATCCAGGGCGGTCGCAGCAAGCGTCCTGACCTCAAGTGCGGTATTTGCGGTGAGCACGGTGGTGATCCTGACTCAGTGACCTTCTTCAACAAGATCGGTCTCGACTACGTCAGCTGCTCTCCATTCCGCGTTCCTATCGCCCGCCTTGCAGCAGCTCAGGCAGCGATCAAGCAGAACAGCTAACACGTGTTCATAAATATTTGAAAGTGGCCCGGGGTAATCTCCGGGCCACTCTTTTTCAGTTGACTGTGATAATATTATTATTTATATATTTGTAAGAGGAAACAATAATATGAGCACAAAGAAAGTCATCATAATCGCAGCGCTGCTTTTTGCATCGCTGACGGCAAGAGGCCAGCTCTATCTGGGCGGCGGCATAGGCATAGGCACTAGCGGCAACGGTGTCGCTTTTACGTTCGCTCCTGATATTTCATATAGGGTCAGCAATAATTTCCTTGTCGGCGCACAGGCATCCTACAGGACGGGTTATGACCGTCTGGCAGTCACGCCTTATGCGCGGTGGCACATCCTGCCACTTGAAGGAATTGTGTCAATTTTCGTCTCGGCTACAGCGCCGTTCGAGTTCTATCCGGACTATACGACCATAGGCCTGCGATTGCGTCCAGGCATTGCGATACGGGTTTCTCAGGGCGTGTATATGCTGGTGCATATCGGCTCGTTCGGCTACTCCGAAGTCTTCCAGAACGGCAGGCATTATGGCGACTGGGTCGCCGCCGTAGACGGCAACAACATAAGTGTCGGCTTCTGTGTAGGACTATAATAAAAGAAGAAGGCCCGGGAACCAATCCCGGGCCTTCTTCTTTTGCTGTCAAGGAACGATTACATCATTCCGCCTGCAGGCATTGCAGGAACGGCTGGCTCGTCCTTCGGGATGTCAACGATGCCGCACTCGGTGGTGAGGAACATTCCGGCGACTGAAGCCGCGTTCTCGAGAGCTACGCGGGCGACCTTGGTAGGGTCGATGACACCGGCCTCGAACATCTGGACGTATTCGCCCGTGCGTGCGTTGTAGCCGAAGTCTCCCTTGTTCTCCTTGATCTTCTGGATGATCACCGCGCCGTCGACGCCGGCGTTGAGGGCAATCTGGCGGAGAGGCTCCTCGATGGCCTTGGCGATGATGTGGACGCCGGTGGTCTCGTCGTCGTTGTCACCCTTGACTCCGTCAAGAGATGCCGCTGCGCGGATGTATGCTACGCCGCCGCCAGGAAGATATCCTTCCTCGACCGCCGCGCGGGTTGCGTTGAGCGCGTCTTCAACGCGGTCCTTCTTCTCCTTCATCTCAACCTCGGTGGTAGCGCCTACATAGAGGACCGCTACGCCGCCGGCGAGTTTGCCGAGGCGCTCCTTGAGTTTCTCCTTGTCATAGTCGCTCTTGCTGACCTCGATCTGCTTGCGGATGGACTCCACGCGTTCTGCGATCGCAGCCTTGTCGCCTGCACCGCCCACGATGGTGGTGTTCTCCTTGGTGATGGTGACCTTCTCGGCCTTGCCGAGCATGTCAGGGGTGGCGTTTTCAAGGGTGAAACCGCGCTCCTCGGAGATGACCTGCGCACCGGTGAGGGTGGCGATGTCCTGGAGCATTTCCTTGCGGCGGTCGCCGAATCCGGGAGCCTTGACTGCGGCGATCTTGAGGGTGCCGCGCAGTTTGTTGACCACGAGGGTGGTGAGGGCCTCGCCGTCAACGTCCTCGGCGATGATGAGGAGCTCCTTGCCTTCGCGGGCTATAGGCTCGAGGATAGGGAGGAGGTCCTTCATCGTGGAGATCTTCTTGTCGGTGATGAGGATGGCAGGACTTGAAAGTTCTGCTTCCATCTTGTCACCATTGGTCATGAAGTATGGGGAGATGTATCCGCGGTCGAACTGCATACCTTCGACTACCTTGACCTCGGTCTCGGTGCCCTTGGCTTCCTCGACGGTGATGACACCGTCCTTGCCGACCTTCGACATCGCGTCTGCGATGAGTTTGCCGATATAGTTGTCATTGTTGGCGGAGACGGTGCCGACCTGCTCTACCTTCGAGTAGTCGTCGCCGACCTGCTGGCTCTGCTTCTTGAGATTCTCGACTACGGTTGCGACGGCCTTGTCGATGCCGCGCTTGAGATCCATAGGGTTGGCGCCTGCAGTCACGTTCTTGATACCCACGTTGATGATGGCCTGTGCCAGAACGGTAGCGGTCGTTGTGCCGTCACCTGCCTGCTCGTTGGTCTTGGCGGCAACTTCCTTGACCATCTGCGCGCCCATATTCTCGAAACGGTCCTCGAGCTCGATCTCCTTGGCAACGGTTACGCCGTCCTTGGTTACCTGAGGTGCTCCGAACTTTTTGTCGATGACGACGTTGCGACCTTTAGGTCCGAGTGTTACCTTGACTGCATTTGCAAGTGAATCCGCGCCCTGCTTCATCTTGGAGCGGACGTCCACGTCAAATTGAATTTCCTTTGCCATAGTTAAATGATTGCTAAAATGTCAGACTGCTTGACGATGAGATACTTTTTGTCATCTACGGTGACTTCGGTGCCTGCGTATTTGCCGTAAAGGACGACGTCTCCGACCTTGACTTCCATAGGTTCGTCCTTCTTGCCCGGACCGGCTGCGAGGACTGTGCCCTGCTGTGGTTTTTCTTTGGCTGTGTCAGGGATATAGATGCCTGATGCTGTCTTGGTCTCGGCCTCCTTAGGCTCGATCAGGACTCTGTCTGCAAGTGGTTTGATCATAATTATAATAGTTTTAAGATTTCTTGTTGGCCGGTTTTCCGGTGCAGTTGGAAATGAATCAACCTCTGTGCCATTGACATTTTGTCACTTGCCACAGGACGATGCCTACGCTCACCGAAACGTTGAGGGAATGCTTAGTCCCGAACTGCGGGATTTCGAGGGCAGCGTCGGACTCATCGACGACTTCCTGCTGCACGCCGTCGACTTCGTTGCCGAAAACGAGGGCGTAGCGCCCGCCTGCTGCAGGCTGGAATTCCTGCAGCTTCACGGAGTTCTCAGTCTGTTCGACACTGAGAACGGTGTAGCCGTCGGCGCGGAGGCGCCTTACGGTCTCCAGCGTGTCCGCGCAGTGCTCCCACGGCACGCTGTCTTCGGCGCCGAGCGCCGATTTGTGTATTTCCGCGGAAGGCGGGGCGGCGGTGATGCCGCAGAGGTACACCTTGTCTATCTTGAAGGCGTCGGAGCTGCGGAAAGCGCTGCCTACGTTGTGCGCGCTGCGCACGTTGTCAAGCACCACGACCACGCCTGAAGGAGGTAATTCCCTGTATTCACGGGCATCGACCCTATCAAGTTCAACGTTAAGAAGTTTTCTGTCTTTCATATCCACAAAATTACTGAAAAAATACATATCTTTGTGGATACAAATAAACAGCTTAGTTATTAGTGTTCCGTTATGAAACAAGACAGTATCATTTTTGATCTCATCAAGAAAGAAGAAGACCGCCAGAGAGCCGGTCTGGAGCTTATCGCATCCGAAAATTACGTGACCGAAGAGGTTCTCAACGCTATGGGTTCCGTCTGCACCAACAAGTATGCAGAAGGTTATCCGGGCAAACGCTACTATGGCGGATGCGAGGTTGTCGACCAGATAGAGCAGGTCGCCATCGACAGACTCAAGGCCATCTACGGTGCTGAGTGGGCAAACGTCCAGCCTCATTCCGGAGCACAGGCCAATATGGCCGTTGAAATGGCAATCCTCAAGCCGGGTGACACCTTTATGGGTCTCGACCTCAGCCAGGGCGGCCACCTTACCCACGGCTCGGCAGTCAACGCTTCAGGTATCCTCTACAACGCCGTAGCTTACGGCCTCAATCCTGAAACCGGTCTCGTTGACTACGACAAGATGGAGCAGACAGCTCTCGAGTGCAAGCCGAAACTCATCATCGGCGGCGCTTCAGCATATTCACGCGAATGGGACTATGAGCGCATGCGCGCGATCGCCGACAAGGTCGGTGCTATCTTCTGGGTCGATATGGCCCACACCGCAGGCCTCATCGCAGCCGGACTTCTCAAGAATCCTGTGAAGTACGCGCATATCGTAACCTCTACGACCCACAAGACCCTCCGCGGTCCTCGCGGCGGCATCATCCTCATCGGAAAGGACTTCGACGACCCTCAGGGCCGCACCACTCCGAAGGGCGTCGTCAAGAAGATGAGCCAGGTTCTCGATTCAATGGTATTCCCGGGCGTCCAGGGCGGCCCTCTCGAGCACGTCATCGCTGCAAAGGCTGTCGCCTTCTACGAGGCACAGCAGCCGGAATACGTACAATACCAGAAACAGGTCATGGCAAACGCCAAGGCGATGTGCGAAGAGTTCATCAAGCGCGGTTACAAGGTGATCAGCAACGGCACCGACAACCACCTCATGCTCCTTGACCTCCGCGGCAAATATCCAGAGGTCAACGGCCGCATCGCGGAGACCCAGCTCGTAAAAGCTGACATCACCGTCAACAAGAATATGGTTCCATTCGACACCCGTTCAGCGTTCCAGACTTCAGGTCTCCGTATCGGCACCCCTGCAGTCACTTCACGCGGTTTCGTGGAGAAGGATATGCTTGTAATCGTGTCACTCATCGATGAGGTCCTCGCCTCCTGCGCAAAGAACATCGAGGCTCTCTCCCTCAAGAAGGACGATGTCCCTACAGCGGCACAGACCAATTCCCTCATCGACCACGAATCAGTAATCAAGAGCGTCCAGGAGAAGGTCCACAAGCTCACGGCTGGTGTTCCTCTCAATAAATATTAGTATTTGAAAAACCTTCGGTTGGTTCATACGGCAGGACTGGTCGCCGTCACTGTAGTGACTGCTTATGTTTTCCTGCACTATTCCGACTACGTTTATAAATTCCAGGCCCTGTCATTCTTCGGCAAGGGCCTGGAATATTTCATTTCATGCCTGCGTGAACCGGGCGGACTTCTGTTGTGGGTGGGACGGTTCCTTACCCAGTGCTGTACATTCCCTGTCCTGGGCGTGCTGCTGCTGGTGCTTGTGACCGCGGCGTGCTCCGCCGTTCTGATATATGGGGTGCGCCGTCAGAAAGGGATGGCCTTTATCGGTATCCTGCCGTCTCTTTTAGTGTTCCTTTTCATTGCAAGACTGGGATACCGCATTTTCCTTGTCCGTGCCGATGCGCTGATTTTTACGCAGCCTCTGGGCCTGCTGACAGCGTCTCTGCTTCTGCTCTGGCTGCAGCGCTCGCGCATGAACGGATATGTCCTGTCTGCCGCCATCGTGGTGCTCGGCTATCCTTTCTTCGGTTTCTATGCCCTTCTGCCGGTATTGGTACATGCGGTGCGCAAGCCTTGGAACCTGCTGTTCGTGGCTGTGGTCCCGCTTGTGTATTATCTGGTCCTTTATGATGTGCTGGCGCTGAAATTCGTATGGCTGGCCGGAACACCGTTTTTGGACTTCGTCGATGATTTTGCAGGTGTGTGGCCGTTGCTGGCTGCATGGGCAGCATTCGCCTGTGCAGGCGCAATCCCTGTGGAAAAGTCCGAAACAGGCTGGCCGATGGCGATAGTGTCACTGATGGTGTATGCGGCATCAGTGCTTTCATTGTATCAGATGCCGTGCAGGTCGGCGCTTTTCCATTGGCAGATGAAGGCGGAGAGGGAGATTGAAAACGGCCAGTGGGCGAGTGCGCTCGCCACCTGCACGCAATCAAAGGTCACAAACGACATCCTGATAGCATACAGGAATATCGCGTTGTACAATCTGGGCCGGCTCAAGGATGACTGCATCAAATATTCCTTTACGATTCAGCGTTCGGAGATTGATGCTTTCGGCGTCGCGACTTCCCGATTTGCGGGGCCGACGATATTCTATTACTCAGGTATGCTGAATTTCTGTTCGCGGTGGAGCATGGACCTGAATCTATGGGCGCAGCCGGGTGTCGAAAGATACAAGTACCTGGCGAAAGTGTCCCTGATTGAAGGTGAGTATGAACTCGCGATGAAATATATCGACAGGATAGCAACGGTTCCGTTCCAGAAGAAATGGGCGAAGAAATATGCCGCATATGCGCAGAACCCCGGACTGTTTGCGGAAGATCCTGAATATGTGTCGCTGAAACCTTTGCAGGATCATGGCGAGGATTCCTGGCTGGCAAGCGATGACGCGCCTACGGCGGTCTTGATGTTTTATGCAAGGACGCAGGGCGGTACGCCGGAGTTTGATGAGTGGCACTACCTTGCCAAAATGATCAGTCTGTATTGATATGAAACCGTGCTGGCGAATAATTGTCCTGCTGTCGGCCGTACTTGCGGCCGCCTGCTCTCCGTCCATCCCCGTCGCGTTGGAAAAGGGTGGGGCGCCTTCTATGGAACCTGACTATTCCGGAGTGACGGTGCCGGCAAATATCGCTCCGCTCAATTTCTTCATTTGCGACGATGCCGACGCCTATGTCACCGTAATCGGAGAATCGCTGGTGCTGAAGGGGCGCGAGGTCAGGATCCCGCCCGCGAAGTGGCGCGCCCTGCTTGATGACAACCGTGGAGGTTCGATTCCCGTCGCCGTGTATGAAAGGCACGGAAAGATCTGGACTGCAACCGACCCCTATAATATATATGTCGATGATTCCGAGATCGACCGATATCTGACCTATCGGCTTATCGAGCCGACTTATGCTATGGCCGGTACGATGGGGATATATCAGAGGGACCTGACTTCTTTCAGAGAGAGGGAACTATACAATAATACGCTTGATCGTGACCGCTCGGGCGGCCAGTGCGTCAATTGCCATTCTTTCCAGAATTATGACGCCGGCAATTTCCAACTGCACATACGCCAGAAAGATGGCGGTACTGTCATTGTCCGCAACGGTAAGATTGCAAAGGTTAATCTGAAGAGAGATGGATTCCTTTCGGCAGGAGTCTACCCTGCGTGGCATCCGACTGAACCGATCATCGCTTACTCCATGAATGTCACCAGACAGCAGTTCCCGGTTGGTGCGCATCAGAAGACCGAGGTCTTTGATTCTGCTTCCGATCTTGTACTCTATGATGTCGAGGCAGATTCGCTGACCGTAGTCAGCGCCCGGCCTGACCTTCTGGAAACGTTCCCGTGCTGGTCGCCTGACGGGAAGTCTCTCTATTATTCGGCAGCTGTCGCCGACAGTGCAGCCGGATACGAAAACAGCAGGTATGATATTTTCCGTGCGGAATTTGATCCGGGCACGAGGACTTTCGGTCCGGCGGAACTGGTGGTCGGTGCCGCGGCTGCCGGCTGCAGCGCTCTCTTCCCAAGGGTGTCTCCTTCGGGGAAATTCCTGATGTACACCATGACGGCCAATGGAACCTTCCCGATCTGGCACAAGGATTCCGACCTGTATATTATGGAAATTGCTGCCGGGAAGTCTTTCCCGCTTTCCGGAGCCAACAGTCCGGATACCGAAAGTTACCATTCCTGGTCTTCTTCCGGCCGCTGGGTTGTCTTCTCCTCCCGTCGTGACGACGGACTCTATACAAGATTTTATTTCGCAAAGATTGAGGATGACGGCACGTCTGCCAAGCCTTTTGTCCTTCCTCAGAAGGACCCTCTTTTTGGCGTCAAATCCTTCAAATCGTTTAATATTCCGGAGTTTAGCAAGAATGCAACGACTTCGGGCCCGAAAGCCTTTCTGAAGGCCGTGAAATAAATTCTTAAAAATTCTTAAAATAAATTTTGCAGATCTGAATTATTGTTATACCTTTGCCACCCCTTTCGGAAGAGAGGGTGTTGCAAAGCTCTTTTTAACGTTGTTTGTCCACTGAAAAATTTTTTAGAAATTTCTTCAGAAAAATTTGTGGATTAAAAAAATGTGACTACCTTTGCAACCCCGTTCGAACAACGGTTCGTTCGGAATTGAAAGTTCATTGAAAGACTGATAAGATAAGTACAAGCAAGTACCGAGAAATACAATAATCGAGAGCGTTAATTTCTT
>JAUNNZ010000058.1 GCA_030537315.1 Bacteroidia bacterium | reverse complement strand
GGCCGAAATGGAGAAATATCAGCTAATCGGCCAGAAAACAGCCAAATCTTGGCCGGTTCTCTCCCAAGAAGAGTTCTGAATCTTGTGTACGAATGGCTGGATCTTCATAAAAATGAATTGATGGAGAATTGGAAGCGGATGGAGAACAAGGAAGCAATAGTACTCTCACACTAACTGACATCGTCCTTGAGATTTGAATTGAAATGTCCCAGATAGCCCGAATATGAATTCATTACGGCCTGAAGGGCGAAAGGATTCCGCTCACAACACAGGGAAGCCATTCGGTGCCTTTCTATTCTTAGTATGCTTTTACGGCTGAGATGCCTGCCGTCAGGAAAAACGACCGCTCCGAGAAACGGGACGCCACACTCCACCGGAATAATCTTCACCTTCCGGTAATTCAGATTGAGGTGCAGCCGGCTGTGCAGGAAATCCGCAACAAGCGGAATAGCCGCAGAAAGTCTGTCGCGCGACCCGTCTATGATGTAAAAGTCATCGACATATCTTCCGTAATGGCGGAAACCGAGGTTTCTCTTGACGTACTGGTCCAGTTCGTTGAGATAGACGTTGCTGAATAGCTGAGACGTGAGATTGCCGATGGGGAGGCCGCAGCCGGGCGCGGACTTGAAAAGGCTCTTTGTACTCGGAAGACCCCTCCAGTCCGATAGTTGCCCCTTGATGCGACAACCTTTGGTCGGGTCGAGGAACACCACCTGACGAAGGAGAAACAGAACGGTATCATAGTCGAATCCTTCCGGGAGCCTGCCGCCCGATGCAAGGGAATCTATCCTCGACTGAAGCATATCGAACAGCAAATCCCTGTCCATATTCATAAAATAGCCCTCGATGTCGAGCTTGAGCGCAAAGCAGTGTTTGTGATAGTTCCCGCTGCAGGAACGGATGTGATGCTCCAGCCTCTTTATGCCGAACAAAGTCCCTTTCCCTTTGCGGCAGGAGTACGAATCGTATATGAAAGTCGGCTCAAGGACCGGCTCCAACTGATTGTAAAGATAGTGGTGGATGATTCTGTCGCGGAATGACGCGGCGAATACTTCCCTCTGCACCGGGTCTTTGATGATGAAGCACATCGAACGCTCGGGACGGTAGGTGCGATCTCTTATTTCTTCATAAAGTGCGTTGAGGTTGAAAGAGAGGTTCCTTTCAAAGCGAACTTGGGAATGAGTGTTCCTCTTGTTGGAACGCGCCTGATAATACGCTTTGAAAATATCCGTAAGCAGGCCGCCGTCCGACTGACGCTGAGACGGGGCGGACGGAGAAGCCGTTGTAACGATTGTTGTTGTTCTGAGGATTGACATTGCCACTATTGAAGTTCAGGTTGTACGCGTTGTTAGGATTGGACGTGTTGAGAGAACTTGACCAATAGTTGCCGTTGGAGCCCGCATTGTTAAGGGAGGTACCATTGCCGTAGCCCGCAGCGGGGAAGAACAACAAAGCGTCTGGTGGCGCGGAATGCCCCGGGAAATCCCGGTCACCCCTTCGGAAACGCAGTGGGAGTCCTCGGAGTTTGACATCGCCCGCACCACTGATTCAGTCTCACTCCGCAGGTACAGGGCCTGTGGCCTTTCGCTGCAGAATGGACAGCTGCCTGCTTACGGATATTATCTGCTCGCTCAGAAGCGCAAAGGAGTTCAACGAAATCTGTTTGCTGTCCTTCATCAACTGGAGGAGGAAAGCAAGTTCATCGTAAAAAGGAAGAGCCTCGTCGATGGAACGGGACCGCTGCTCCCCTTTCAGGTCGTAAAGACCTCTGACGAGGTAGCAGCCTCTGAAGGACAATTCCTTCATCCGCAGTCCGAAAGGAGTCTGGCAGTTCTTGGAGATGTTCCCGGAGATGAGGATGACCTGTGTAAGGATGTCATACGCCGTCTTGTACACCGGGGGCTTCTCAATCACCTTGGTGTACGGGGAAAGCAGGGCGCGTGAGGCCTGCTCCACTTCCTGGGCGTCCCTCCACTGGAGGAACTCACTCTCGCTGATGGGATAGGAAAGCACCACATCTATTACGACCTCATCTACCCTTCTTGTCATAGCATTCCCGAGCGTCCTGTCAAGGGCGGTCATCGGGAATCCCACATAGAGGATGTCCCTGCCGAGAGTCTTTGACTCCTTGCGGAGGACTTTGTAGTCCTTGATGCGGGTGCAGAATGCAAATGCGCTGCGCTCATAAGCTTTGTAGAACGAGCCCTCAAGATAGAGCCGGATCACGCCGGTGTTGGTCTCCTCGAATTCGATGATTTCTTTCTGTGTCACTTCTGAACCTTTGTATTCTTAAATTGGTTTTTTCCAAAGTCATCTCGCGCCGCCCCAGGGGCGGCGCGATAATGCTTTTGAGTGTTTTCAAGATGTCAACTTTCCTGAGACCTGACGGTCTTGGGAAAGTTGGCATTTATTAATCTGAGACGGGGCGGACGGAGAAGCCGTAGTAACGATGGTTGTAGTTCTGAGGATTGACATTGCCACTAGAGAAGAGCAGGCCGTACGCGCGGTTAGGACCGGACGTGTAGAGAGAACTCGACCAATAGTAGCCGCAGGAGCCCGCATTGAGAAGGGAGGTACCATTGCCGAAGCCCGCAGCGGGGAAGAACAACTTTTTTTGTGAGCTGTCAACGAAATAAACACCTACTGTCTTTCCTGATACATTATAATAATAATAAACTCCCTGACTTGAAGGCGCATCGCCAGTGGTGATAGTGTCCGTATATGAAAGTGAGCTTGACGAATAACTTGCGTTGGCAGCTTTGGCTAAGGCTGTGAAATCCGCATTGGATTCAGTCCCTCCGGTAGGCATACGCCAAGGACCGCCCCAATTGGCATAAGCGGCATCATCGGCAAGGTCAAGTTTCGTCTTGTTATCTGCAGTACCACTCTTTGCATAGTCATCGCTGTTGGTATACTTCGTAAAGACATTTTTGTTTGATGAAGAATTAAACGTACCGTTCGTCCAAGGACAATTTGCCCAGGCGAAGCCGCTGGTTTTTGTCCAAGAATGGTTGTCCGCAGTGTAGTATTTCGAAGTCGGGAAAGAAAAAGAGGAGGCGCTTGGTTTTATACCATTTGTCTCTCCCCACATAAAATATGTACCGTAAGGATCAGTTTCGGTCGCACCGATATTCTCCGTCGCCCATTTCTTGCCGCCGATGGGGACGTAGGGGTGCCAGGTGTTGTTGGCGTTTCCGATTGTGTATTTTGTGTTGGCTGCTGTTGCGTTGGGTTTTCCTGAAGCAGTAATATCCTTCATCGGAATTCCCTTCATTCCGTAGTTTGCGCCCGCATCGAACGAGAGGTCGGTGAGATTCACACCGGGAACGAGAGATACATAAGCATTGCCGTCTGTATCCACTCCAGTGACGGTAATGATACGTTTGGCCGCATCATCCTCGCCTGAAGTATTTATGAATTCGGCATCCGGGGTAGTTGCTCGCTGCCCGTCTGTGCCAATCTTGTTGAGCGATTTGATTGTGAAGGATGTCGCTCCCGAAGGAGGTGTAACCACGAACAATGATGTCAGACCAGAGAAAGTAGCCGTGCTCCCCCCTTCCGCTACAGTGGCCTTTGCGATGATGGCCTTTTCCATTGTACCGTCCTGAGATGCAAGAACCTTGAAATTGTTGGAAGATGCAATAGGAGCATCGGTTGCCTCTGAGGCGAGAACAGCCGCATCTGCCGGATAAATGGCTGTGAGAGCTCCCGAGAGGGTTGTTGTGAATGTGGCTCCGGCTCCGGAAACGGTTACAGTACACTCTTCTGATTTTTCAGTGTTGGAAACTCTGATTTTATCATTGTTGGTAAAGGTCGGGGCTAAGCCGCTGAGAGAGGCTTTTGTGGAATTATCAAACTGTACTGAAATGGTGCGGACTCCGTCCGTTGTGCTGCTGGCAGTCTCATTGGCCAGTTCCTTCTGGCAGGATGAGAACATTGAAATGGCAGCCATTGCTGCGATGATGAATCTGAATGTTGTCTTCATAATGCTTTCCTCCCGCTTTTAGTATGAACCTCCGTCATTGTAGTTACCGAAGCCGGCTGAATTGTCTCCGCTTGTGCAGATGACTCTCTGCACCGAGGTCTCTATGACTTTTACGCTTGCAGGAACGTAATGCTGACGCTCCCGCTCATTGAATTTCTTGATTTCTTGTTTCATTTTTACGTAAAAAATAGATTTGTTATTATTGCTTGACCCCGATTCAAGTGAACAGTGCAACAAGGGTGTAAGATTGTGAAGGCGCGGCGT
>JAUNNZ010000034.1 GCA_030537315.1 Bacteroidia bacterium | reverse complement strand
ACCTTGAAGCATATGTTTATGTCAGATTATGCCACGGAAGTTTGCAAGTGTCCCATATTTTTAGATGTCAACTCATATTTTGACAAAATCAATTTTACTGTGCCACAAATTGGCATTATGTAGCGATATCTTTGTATCGTGAACGAAGGGAGAAGGAGAAGAAACTTACAATGATAAATCAATAACGATATGGGACTTCAGGACAAAATTTCAGCAGCAAGGGCAGCGCTTATCCGCCAGTACGAACAGAAGCGCGGCGAGCACACGGATGAAACCCTTGACGAGAACATTCTCAATGACGAGATAATGGCTCTCGTGATCGACCTTGACCTCGCGCTGGCATAATAAAAGCATAATAAAAGCGTAATATAAGATTGAATAAAATGACACAGCAGCCTCAGACATTCAAACCAATCCTCGGCGAGCACCCGCACGGCGGGAAGACGGCCGTCGTCTTCTTCCAGGACAGATACTTCCGCCCCTGCACGGAGGAATCTGCCGCGAGGGCGGTTTATGTCGAATATGATGACCATGGACAGGTGGTGCACTCCATGGTCCTTTTCGGCTGTTGAACATAGTCAGTTTTTTACTAATTTTACATCGGATCGCCGCAGCACGAAACTGCCTCGGTCCGATGTTTTATGAAAAGACGTGACTTCATCAAGGCAACGGCGGCAATGGGCGCCGGAGCCGCACTCTCCTCCTGCGCGGGAGGAAGCATCTTCAACAACGGGGCCAAAGGAGGATTCGACGGCCGCTACAGTGCCGGAAGCCCTTCCCGCGGCCGCATGCAGCTCCGCTTCTTCCCTTACGAGCTCCAGCTCCAGCATACCTTCACCGTTGCATCCTACTCCCGCACATCCACCCCCGACGTCCTCGTGGAAATAGAATACGACGGTCTCACCGGATACGGCGAGGCCTCGATGCCACCTTACCTCCATCACACCGTCGAGGAGGCCTGCACCTTCCTCAGCAGGGTCGATCTCTCGCAGTTCGCCGACCCTATGCAGACGGAGGATATCCTTGACTACGTCAACGGCCTCTCAGAGGGCGATGAGCCCGCCAAGGCGGCCATCGACATCGCCCTCCACGACCTCGTCGGAAAGATGATCGGCCAGCCATGGTGGCGCATCTGGGGTCTCAATCCGGCCAAAACGCCGAACACCACTTTCACCATCGGCATAGACACCCCCGAGGTGGTGCGCCAGAAGACTCTGGAATGCGCCGGAAAGTTCAAGATCCTCAAGGTGAAGGTCGGTCTGGACAGCGACGAGGAGATGATAAGCACGATACGCTCCGTCACCGGCCTTCCGCTCGCGGTCGATGCCAACCAGGGTTGGAAAGACCGCGGGAAAGCCCTCGAAGAGATCTGCTGGCTCAAGGAGCAGGGCGTCGTGATGGTCGAGCAGCCTATGCCTGCCGACCGTCTGGACGACATCGCCTGGCTCACCGAGCGCAGCCCGCTCCCGATATTTGCAGACGAGAGTCTGCAGCATCTCGCCGACATCCCGAGGATCAAGGGCGCCTTCTCCGGCATCAACATCAAGCTGATGAAATGCGGAGGGATGCGCGAAGCCTGGCAGATGCTGAACTACGCCCGTGCCGAAGGCATGAAGGTGATGCTGGGTTGCATGACGGAAACGTCCTGCGCCGTCTCCGCCGCAGCCCAGCTCTCCCCCGCCGTCGATTTCGCGGACCTCGACGGCAACCTCCTGATTTCCAACGACAAGTTCAAGGGAATGACCGTCGTGGACGGCAAAATCACCCTGCCAGACTGGCCGGGAATCGGCGTCAAGCCATTATAATCTGAGAATGCCTGTACTCCGAAGGAGACTTGCCCGTCACGCCCTTGAAGAAACGGGTAAAGTGATTCGGGTAGTTGAATCCCAGCTGGAAGGCGACATCCCCCACTGAATTGGCCGGATCGGCCAGAAGTGAGCAGGCCGCTTCGAACACCTTGTTCCTTATATATTCCCTGGCGCTTATGCCGAGTTTCATCCTCACCAGGTCGCCGAAATAGTTCGGCGTGAGGTGGAACTGGCTGCTGCACCAGGCCACGCTCGGCGGCCCGAGACGGTACTTGAGGTCGGTCGCGTCCGCAAGGTAACCGTTGATGACGGTATCCAGTCTGTTTATGAATTCCGAAGTCAGCAGCCTCTTGTTGCCGTACTGCCGGTCGTAGAAACGGCGGCAGTAGCTGAGAAGCTGGCCTATGCCCAGACGCAGCATATGGCTGGTAAGGTCGTCGTCAGGAGCATTCAGCTCTGCAAGGATGTTCTGGAAGCAGTTGCCAAGGACATTATGCTCGACGCTGTCAATCATCAACGGCTCCATCACCTCATAATCGAAGAAGTTGAACATATAGAAGTCGCGGCTCAGACCGGTACCGTTAACCATCTCAGGGCAGAATCCCAGCACCCAGCACTCATCCGGAACACTCAGTACGGAATCCAGCCGGAAGGTCTGGCCCGGCTTGGCCGTGATGACCATACCCGGATCACCCGACGTCATCAGGACCAGGTACATTCTTGTATTTATGGTGTCATTCAAAGGTATCTCCGTCCCTTTGAGGTGCGACACGCCCATAAGCGGATGGATGCTCTTCTGATGGAAGAGGCTGTTGAAGTCTTGGATATTGTTCAGATAAATCATACGCCACAAAAATAGGAAGAATTTCCCACTAATCAGTAAAAATGGTATATTTTCCCGTAGTAACCGGTCTAATGCCAGCAAAAGTAATCCCTACCTTTGACCCCGGAAACAAAATATAAAACACATACAGTTATGGCAGTAAAATTCTACAAGAGCGAGAACCAGGTTCCACTCGAAATGCACAAGGTAAGGATGATCCAGAAGCTCTCTCTGCTTCCGGTGGAAGAACGACTCAAGAAGATCCAGGAAGCGGGCAACAACACCTTCCTCCTCCAGAACAAGGACGTATATCTCGATATGCTCACCGACTCCGGAGTGAATGGCATGAGCGACAACCAGTTCGCTGCTTCCTTCCAGGCAGATGACGCTTATGCCGGCTCCGCCACCTTCCTCCGCGTGAAGAAGGCCGTCAAGGACGTCTTCGGCGCAGACTACGTACTCCCTGCACACCAGGGTCGCGCAGCGGAGAACATCATCGCCGAGGCATACTGCACCCCTGGCAAGGTCGCCCTCATGAACTTCCACTTCACCACCACCAAGGCGCACGTCACCAGGCTCGGCGGCACCGTCGAGGAACTCGTCGACCCCAAAGGCCTAATCCCTCAGAGCGACGACCCGTTCAAGGGCGACTACAACCTCGAGAACCTGAAGCAGCGCATCGATGAGATCGGCCCGGACAACGTCGCCTTCGTGCGCGTCGAGGCAGGCACCAACCTCATCGGCGGCCAGCCGGTGTCACTTGACAACATGCTCGCAGTTACCGACATCTGCCACGAAAAGAACGTCATCTCCATCCTCGACGCCTCCCTCCTCCAGGACAACATCTACTTCATGAAGACCCGCGAGGCAAGGTGCAAATACATGGAAGTCGGCGACATCTTCCGTCTCCTCGCCGACCACTTCGACATCATCTACTTCTCAGCCCGCAAGCTCAGCTTCTCAAAGGGCGGCCTCATCATCTCCAAGGACGAGAAGTTCTACAAGCAGATGCAGCCGTTCATCCCTCTGTTCGAAGGTTTCCTCACCTACGGCGGTATGGACGTCCGCACGATGGAGTCCCTTGCAGTCGGTCTCTACGAGTCTCTTGATATGGAATACATCTCCCAGGGTCCTCTCTTCATCGAGTACCTTGCAAAGGAGCTCGACGCCTACGGCGTACCGGTCATCCTTCCTCCGGGAGGACTCGGATGCCACCTCAATGCCGGCGCTTTCATCCCTGACGTCCCTCACAACCAGTACCCGGCGGCAGCCGTCGCCGCAGCGATGTACATCGCCGGCGGTATCCGCGGAATGGAGCGCGGCACCCTTTCGGAGCAGCGCAACCCGGACGGCAGCGAGCCGTTCGCAGAGCTTGAGCTCCTCCGCCTCGCCGTTCCACGCCGCGTGTTCACGCTCTCTCAGATCAAGTACGTCGCGGACCGCGTAAAATGGGTATGGGACAACCGCAAGCTTATCGGCGGCGTCGAATGGACAGAAGAGCCTTCAGTGCTCCGCTTCTTCTTCGGCCGTCTGAAGGAAGTCGGATTCTGGCAGGAGCAGCTCGCCGAGAAATTCCGTCAGGACTTCGGAGACAGCTTGTAGCAATATTGTGAATACATTCTGGCAACCTCCTCCGCGACCTGTGCGCGGAGGGAGGCTGACTCCAGCACCTCGATGGCGGAGCCGCGCGAGCATAGGAAATTGACGAGGTCTATCGTAGGGGTCATGTAAAGTTGGTAGATGACGTACTCGTCCGTACTCTCCTCATCTATCCGCTTTTGTGTCCTGTGCAGCGGCAGCGAGTCAAGGTAGAGCGACAGGAAGCGTTTCACCTTAAGTCTTATGATCTCCGGCTTCTCGTCAGAATGGAAGATGCCGTAGGTGTTGCTGAAGTATTCCGCCGGGCTGAACTTCTTCGGCAGCTCGAACTTCGTGTCCGTAAGTTCGAGGCTCCGTATCCTGTCCAGCGCATACGTGTGCGGCTCCTTCGGATGGGCGTCCGTCGGTCCGATGACATACCACCTCTGCTCGAACACCTTCAGGAAATACGGCTTCAGGACGGCCTCGCTGGCGCTTTCGCTGCGGAAGCTGCGGTAGGTCATCGCCAGCGCCCTTCCCTCCCTCATCGCCTGGATGATGGTGGCGAGGTGCTCCCGTCCGCCGGGAATGTTCTCGAACTGGATACGGTCGCGCAGGTCCCGCGACTCGTTCAGCATGTTGTCGACCGCAATCGTCGACAACATCCAGTCCTGCACGCCGCCGGACTCCACCTCATCCTCGTTCTCGATGAAGTATTTATTTGTACTCTTGTGACACTTGATCGTGATGCCGAAGACCTCCTCGATATCATTCTTGTGACGATGGAAAGTCCTCAGCGGCAGCGGCTCGCCCGGCATCGCATTGATCGACGACCGCGCCCACGCCCGAGCAATCTCCTCGAACGTAATCCCTCCCGACCTCTGTATCAGGTCGATCAGCCACTGATAACGCTGGAACACCCGTGATTTCTCTGCCATAGGACAATGCGGTTAATGCTTTCAGAACAAATATAGCAAAAATCCTTGCTTCCGCATTTTTTCGCCATCCGGCCAAGATTTCGCCATTTCTTGGCCATTTCACCGTTTTTCCCGCCATTTGGCCAAGAATTCGCCATTTCTTGGCCGAATTGACATAAATCATTAGAATTTATTAAATTTGACTAGAATTAATACGTAATCCATTTTCATAGCTATGTCAGATCTGGAAGAAATGCGCAATGCCATAGTGGCATTCACCCAAGAACGTGACTGGGACCAATTTCACGATGGCAAGAATTTAGCTATTGCCCTTTCGATAGAAGCATCTGAACTGCTTGAATCTTTTTTATGGAAAGATGCAAAAGATGTTAAGCAGTCAAAAATTGAAGAGGAACTTGCTGATGTCTTTAACTATGCGATACTTATAGCAGACAAATACAATCTGGACGTAAAGAAGATTGTATTGGAAAAGCTTAAACGCAATGCAGAAAAATACCCGGTTGAGAAGTCCAGAGGCAGTGCAAAGAAGTATGACGAACTGTAAGATTAGAATCCATGGCACATTTTGACTCTTATATTCATACATATCCATTCCCCTCATCAGCAAATGAGGTTGCGAAGGTATACCATGGTTCTAACTGGCCTGTTGTATATCTTATACACAACGATAGGGAGATATATGTTGGGGAAACCACCAATGCATATGTAAGATACACCCAGCATGCAGACCCTCATGGCCCAAACTACAAAGACCGTAAAAAGCTCAACAGCATATCAATCATTTTTGACGACAAGTTCAACAAATCAGCAATCCTTGATATCGAACAGGGCCTGATACAGCTGATAGGTGCTGACAATGCTATCCAAAGACAGAACAATGCTGAAAAAGTATTTACTCTTCAAAATAAAAACGGAGGGCAATCCAGCAGTCATGACTACTACAACAGGATAATATATCAGCAAAAATTAGAAGATATTTGGAAGCAGCTTATAAAAAAAGGCCTTGCATTTAACGAATTCCATAACATCAGGAACTCCGACTTATTCAAGTATTCTCCATATACCAGCTTGACAGGAGAGCAGGAACAAGTATGCCGCGATATTCTCCGTGATATCATGCAAAAACTCCTTTCCGGGGAGAAAGGGACTGCGCTTGTAAAGGGATCTGCAGGTACGGGAAAATCCATCCTTTTAATCAATATGATTTTGACACTCACCTGTATCGGAAGCAAACAATATGACTATGATCCAGGTGCGGAAGAGGTGGACGAACTTGATGACAGATATAAACTTCGCGAAGAACTTCAATTATTCCTAAAAGAATGGAAACGCAGAACTGGAAATAAAAACCTTAAGATTGGTTTTGTTGTTCCAATGAAACCAATTAGAGGTGCTTTTAAAACTGTTTTTGCCAATACTCAGGGACTTGTAGCCAAAATGGTGATAGGCCCGAATGAAGTTGTGACCAAAAACAATGACCGTGAATATGATGTTGTTTTCGTTGATGAAGCACATCGCTTGAAGAGAAGGCAATCCCTAGGCGCTGAAATAGGTTCATTTGATAAATGTTGTGATAAACTTGGACTGGATAAATATAAAGCGAACTGCATGGATTTTCTATTTATGAAATCCAAATATCAAGTCTTGGTCTATGATGAGAATCAGACTGTAAAAGCCTCAGACATACCGTCAGAAGAGTTCAAGCAGAGATTGCCCGACAATTTATTGTCTCGTGAATTGATCTCTCAAATGCGATGCAAAGGTGGCAGCCTCTTTATTGATTATGTCGACAGCATACTGTCGAATTCATGTACGGAAGTTCTCGATTTCGGACGTAATTATGACATTAAACTCTTTGATGATCCGAATGAGTTAATATCATTCATTAACAAAAAAGACAAGTCAGAAGGTCTCTGCAGGACAGTTGCTGGTTATGCGTGGAAATGGGTATCAAAAAAAGGAAACGGAACGGCAAATACTGTGTCTGATATGAAGCGCCTCGGCCGGAAGCCAGATATCGTCTTTGGCGAGAAATCATACTATTGGAACATTGATAATAGCCGATGGATATTGAACAGCTCACCTGAAGAGATAGGTTGCATTCACACTACTCAAGGTTTTGATCTCAATAGGGTTGGCGTTATTTTCGGACCCGAAATAGATTTTGATCCCACCTCGTCAATGATAACAATTGACAGGCGCAAGTTTTATGATACGAAAGTCAAGTCTGGTGTTGATGACTCAAGTCTTCGGAAATTCATTTTAAACGCATACAAAGTCATGATGGTTCGTGGAATCCACGGCTGTTATGTTTACGCCTGCAATAAGAATCTTCAGCAATATTTGAGTCAATACTTCCCAAAAGCTCATTAGCAACTATATAATTCACTTTCCCGAAACCCTTTCCCGATTGATCAAATCGCACTCTTCCGGAGTGGGATCCATCATCCAGTACTTCCATTCGTCAAGGAAGAAATACCGGTACTTCTTCCCGTAGAACTCCCCTTCCACGCTGTTTTCAGTCAATAATCTGGCGAACCATAGAAACTCATCGCAATCTGCGGTGCGCGACTTCAAACAATAATAATGAGGGATGTCAGCCATCGTTTTGGCAAACGTCCATTCCTGAGCCGATACGAACGCCCTCGCCCGCTCCATTTCACAATCCCCTGCCATCACCAGTCCTCTTCATCCGCATACCCGTCGCTGTCATAGTTGAGCTTGTTCTCCCAACCATAATGAGCCTCGATATCCGCATCGTGGTTCTGCGCCCTCATTCCGAACATATCCTCGCAGTTGGCGCGGTCCTCATCATTCCTGTCAAACTCACCATGGCTACCAATATAATCCGAAGTCATGCTCGGTTTTCCGAAAATGTATTCAAACAGTCCCATAATCTTTATTATTAATTCACTGATACAAAGAAACAAAAAGAAAGTGCCAATTAATGGCACTTAACAAAATCCTTGATCAAAATGCTTCCCATCGCTCAATCTTTCACCTTCTCTATTGAGGACAGTTCGGGCTCGCCCTGGCCAGGGAGCGGCTTGAAGATGATGACCCAGCAATGACCGCTATCCTCGCCGTCCTGGAATCGGCACCAGAACTTGTAATTGGTGCCGGCCACGACCTGCGTTGACACGGAAAGTGGTGTGAGTGTAAGATCGCCTGAACCTGTCACCGAGGCGAACATTGCAATTTCCTCTACCGTTGGCTCACGCTGGCTTGTATATCCGCCGCAGAGCTGCGGATTGGCCAGATCCGTGAATTTCTGGAATTCCAGTTTCATAAGGTCATCATTCCAGCTCCCGCACGCGACGAGCCTGCCGTCGGCAAGTCTGTATCCTTTGACGAAACTCTCATCCGCCGAATTCGAGCCGGTCTCTATGATGACTCCTTCGCCATTTATCACGAAAGAATCCCTTTCCCCTCCGGATGCAAGATGGATGAGCGAAGCGTCTTTCTTGCTGAAGCAGTAAATGTCATACAAGGCATAGCATCCGTCTTCGAAGAGGTCGCCTAGAAGAAGCTCGTCGAATCCGTCGCCGTCGATATCCTTTTTGGCAAATCCGGCAAAAATGGAGCTGTAGGAGTAAACGGGACTGAGATCCATATCCTCAGGAGCCGTTTCTTCCCAACCGCTCTGGTAGCCCTCGACTATGAACGAAACAATATCCGAGTAGCCGATCTCCCCGTAATCGATGATTTCCTCCATTGTAAGATTTTTCTGACCATTCCCGCAACCGGCAAGAATCAGAATAGATGCCAGGATCAGCAGTGACTTTCTCATATTCATTATCTAGTTAATTCCCCTTTGCTTTTTTATCGTTTCGTACGCCTCCTGGACCTTGCGGAACTTCTCTTCGGCAGCCTTCTGGACCTCAGGCCCGAGGGTGGCCACCTTGTCCGGATGGTTCTTCATCGCCATTCTGCGGTAAGCGCTCTTGACCTCATCATCAGTTGCGGAAGGCGATATCTCCAGGACGGCGTATGCTGAATCGGCATCCTTGTAGAACATTGCAATCACGGAAGCAGCGTCATCGTTGTTAAGCCTGATGGCTGCCGCGATGGACTCCAGGACCGATTTCTCCTGCTTGCAGAATTCGCCGTCGGCATTGGCTATGCCGACCAGATAATGGAACAGCTGCAGACGCTGCGAATAGTTCATGTTCGCGGCAATCTGGGATCCTACGGAGTAGATGTTGATTTCCTTTGCACCCAGTTCCGACAGGATGCGCATCGCATCATTGACGGCAATTTCCCCGAAATTCTGCCGTATGAACGACTTGACGTAGTCAAGCTCGGCCTGGAGCGTCTTCCCGTCTGCTCGTATGACCGCGGAGGAAAGCACTAGAAGGCTGACCATGAAACTGTTTCTCTGCTCTCCGGCAGTATATCCGCCGTGACGGTAACTGCCGCCGTACCCGGCCTTCTGTGAGCCATCGCCACCGCCCTGCGCCTGTATGGAACTGATGCTGTATTCAACCAACGAACCGAAGAAGTACCCGATGAGCGCGCCTATCGCTCCCCCGGATACCCATCCGATAAATCCCGTAATCCATTTAAATGCTCCCATCAGTCAAAATTCATTATACAAATATACAAAAATCCCCCTTCTGTACAGTGGCTATGGTTTCGCGGATATTTATTATCTTCGTAACATGAAAAGAATAATTACCGGAGTCATACTCCTTGCCCTGACGCTCGCGGCGTCTGCACAGACCAAAAAGGTTTCCATCCTCGGCGATTCATATTCAACCTTCAAGGACTGCAATCCTGAAGGCTACGCGCCTTTCTATCCCAACGACAGGAACGATGTCACAGACCCTTCACAGACCTGGTGGAGCCTCTACATCAAAGCCAACGGCTATGAGCTCGAAACCAACAATTCCTGGGGCGGCACCACAATCTGCAACACCGGATACGGCGGATGGGACTCATCCAAATCCTCCTTCCTCTCACGCATCGACATGCTGGGCGAACCTGACATCATCTTCGTCTTCGGCGGCACCAACGACGCCTGGGCGCATTCGCCTATCGGAGAATACAAATACGCCGATTGGACGGCCGACGACTGCAAGAGTTTCAGGCCGGCACTCGCCTGCCTTCTCGACGGCCTTCAGGGCAAATACCCGAAGGCGGCCATTTACGCGATCCTCAATTCCGAGCTCCAGGAAGAAGTCAACGTCTCCTTCCGCGAGGTCTGCAAGCATTACAATGTCCAGCTCATCGAGCTCTATGACATCGAGAAGCAGAACGGCCATCCTTCCATAAAAGGAATGCAGAGCATCTGCGACCAGCTCCTCCAGGCGATAAAATAGAGACCCAATTATGCAGGATTACATCTATTCCGTAATCGGTCTGATTGCAATAGCGATTCACCTCATCATCAACATGAGGGTGATGTTCAATCCGGAAAAGAGCAAGGGGCAGAAGGCGTTCGGCAAGTACAGGTTCCTTATGCTTGCCATCTTTGCATACTACATCACAGACGCGTTCTGGGGCCTTCTGGCCGGGTTAAACTGGATTCCGGCCCTTTTCGTGGACACCACCGTCTACTATATCGCAATGTCCCTCGCGATCGTATGCTTCTACAAGTACATCGTCGAGTATCTTGAGATGGATGGATGGCGTGCCAGCCTCTTCAATTACCTCGGAGTGGGATTCTTCATACTGGAAAACATCTTCCTGCTCATCAGCTTCTTCTATCCCTGCTTCTTCTGGTTTGACGAAAACGACGCATACATCGCCGGCCCCGTACATTATACCGCACTATGGGTCCAGGTGGGAATGTTCACGCTGTCCAGCATAATCACCGGCATCGAGGCATTCAAGCAAGGCAGTTCCGAAAACAAGCGCCACTTCGCAATCTTCTTTTTCAGCCTGACGATGCTGCTTGCCATCATCTTCCAGGAAAGATACCCTCTGCTCCCGTTCTATGCGCTCGGATGCCTGATCGGAAGCTGCATACTTCACGCTTATGTAGTCTGGGATGAAATGGAGGAATCTTCAAATATGCTCGCGAATTACAAGCAGGCGATTCTTTCCGACGCGCTGATTTCGCTTGAAACCAACCTGACCAGGGATGAACTGTTCTATGGCGCATGGAAGGATGACAACGGCAAGGAAGTGCCTCTGAAAGAGATCATAGGCCTTGATCTGCCATGCAGCTATGACGAATACATCAATACCTGGAACAAACGCTTCGTCCTGAAGAATAACTTCGGCTCTTTCCAGGACAAGACCGACAGAGAATATCTGCTGGAATGCTTCGCAAAGGGCAGGACTGTTGTCACTTTCGATTATGAGGCACGGACTATTTTCGGAAAACGCACCTGGCTGCGCCGCAGCATTTCGATGATCCGCAATCAGGCCGGCGACGTGATCGCTTATACCAAGGCGAAGGACATATCCGACATCATCGCGCAGCAGAAGCGCGAGGACGCGTATATGCGAGCGCTGGCAACGGAGTATGACAGCATCGCGATCGTTGAACTCAGGAAAGACCCGAAAGACGACAGGGTTGTGACCCAAAGCCGCCTGGCCGACACGATGGCGGCCCTGATCGACGAGGAGACTGCCAACGAGAAGAATTTCAGCAGGAAACTGGACCTTCTGCTCCGTTTCATTCATCCGGAAGACAGGGATCAGTTCTATACGAACACCAGCCGCGAAAAGATATTTGAATCCTTCGCTGAAAACAGGACCCACGTCGTGGACTTCCGACTAATGAAGAAGGACGGCGACAGCTTATATTACCAGCTCTGCTTCGTTGCGCTCAGGAATGAAACCGGGAATCCGGACGGATTGATCGCCGGCATAAGAAACATTGACGAAGAAATACGGAAAGAGCTCGGCGTCCGCAAGGAACTGGAAGACGCCAAAATCGCCGCCGAGGCCGCGAACCAGGCGAAATCAATGTTCCTCTTCAACATGTCACACGACATACGTACGCCTATGAACGCAATCATCGGCTTCACAGACATTGCTGAAAAGAATATCGACGACAAGGGCCGGGTAATCGAATCCCTTGGCAAGGTAAGGCTGTCCAGCAGCCATCTGCTCAGGCTGGTCAACGACGTGCTCGACATGTCGAGGATCGAGTCCGGAAGGGTCAGGATCGATGAGGAGCCGGTCTGCATCGACACCACGAAGGACAATCTTTTCAGCCTTCTGAACGGCAGCGCGGAGGCCAAGGAGATAACCTTCACTTCAAGGATCGATGAATCTCTGACCCACCATTGGATTTACTCCGACAGACTCCATTTGATGCGCACCCTGACGAATATCATTTCGAACGCCGTGAAATACACCAATCCTGGAGGCAGGATAGAAATGCTCATAGAAGAGCTGCCTTGCGGAAATGAAGGATATGCGCATATCCGCTATACGGTTTCCGATACAGGTATCGGTATGAGCAAAGAATTCCTCACCCATGTCTTCGAGCCGTTCTCCAGGGCGGAAAGCGCCACGAATAGCGGCATAATCGGAACGGGACTTGGAATGTCAATCACGAAATCCCTCGTAGAGCTTATGGGAGGCACGATTTCAATAGAAAGCGAGCCAGGCGTCGGCACTACTGTACGTATTGATATCGAAAGCAGGATCGCAGAGCCTGTCTCTCCTCTCTCAGACGTTCAGGAAGACCTGTCCATCGATCTCAAGGGCAAGAAGATACTTCTCGTCGAAGACAATGAGCTCAACCGCGAGATCGCCACGATGATCCTTGAAAATGAGGGCATCGTCATCGATACCGCCGAAGACGGCGACATTGCTGTCGAGAAGATGCGCAATGCAAAGGAAGGACAGTATGACCTGATTCTGATGGATGTCCAGATGCCGAGGGTGAACGGCTACGACGCGACCAGGGCTATCCGCGCGCTGCCTGACCCTTATGCCTCCGGCATCCCTGTCATCGCGATGACGGCGAATGCATTCGATGAGGACAAGCAGAACGCTTTTGACGCCGGGATGAACGGCCACGTCGCCAAACCTATCGACGTGCCTGTCCTTTTGAAAACGATTTCAAGCATCCTGAATGCCTGAAAGCAGCAATGATTCCCCGTTGGGGGAAAACCCCTATTTGGTGGGAATACTATTTTTCAGACCTTTGCGACAACCAAACACAGTTGGATATGAAAAAATCTCTCATCATTCTTGCAGCGCTGTTTGCAGCATTCTGCGCACAAGCCAAAAATGACATCGAATACTATTGGATCGGCGACCTCCCTGACGACGCCGGACAGATAAAGGTCACCGCCGCGCGCCGCACGACGGACAACCTCCTCATCGGCCAGCTCTACTGGGATGAGATCACTTACGACATCGCCGGCTGGCAGGACCCTACCGACCCTGACAGGATAGGCTTCATGATGTTCAGAAGCGGCTACAATGAAGGCTCGGTAATGGCTTCCATCGATGAAGAAGGGAACCTCGAGGGCAGGATCAAGATCGGCTACTTCTCATCGAAGATGTACCTCACCGGTCACGCCGCTGACGCCGGCTACCCTGACCAGTTCTCACATCCTTCATTCAAGGATATGTCCAGGTTCACCTGCTATTCAGCGACAATGGCTGAAGTGCAGGAGGACATGAACGACCTGTACACTCCAAGCGTCGTCATCGAAAAGGACGGAGCCGGCAAGTTTGCGTTCAAGCATATCAGATACGAACTGGAAGATGGCCTGAGCTCACTTGACCTTCTCATTGACGGCACCGAGATAAATGATTCATACGAATATGTCGATGGTGTCTTCACCTACGAGAACCCGCCTCACTATGTTGAATTCGAAGTCTTCAACAAATTCCTCGTCGTTCACTACGCGAATGAGGAAGGACTGGAAGAGGGTGTTTCCAACAAATACTCGAGGGCAGACGGCATCTACGCATACAAGGCTTCATTCGATGAGTATGAGAACGCTTTCTTCCACCCTTATTTCTACGGCTTCTACGCCGACGGAGATGGTGAGAACGACGACGAAGGAGATTTCCTGGGCGACGAAGAGAGCGATTACGTGGTCGGAGACGCTGCATGGGGTGTCAGACAGGACTATGAGGATGTGCTGGAACTTTCACTTCTCATCAACACCAGCCGCATCTACCAAAAGAAGTTCCCTGTCGATCTCGCACAGGCTTCCAGACCGAACATTGACCTGTATTTCCGTTCACTCGCATACGAATTCAAGGATTTCAAGGGCCTTTTCAAGAACGCTCTGCCTAAGGCTCAGCCTGATATGAAAAACGGCTATCTCAACGTGAGCGTTCCCGGCAAGGTCGGCGGAGAAGGCATCGAGATGTGCTACTGGCGCGGCGCCGAGGGAAAGGACGTAGTAGCCCTCAAGCTTAGCTTCGACGAATTCGACGTTAACGAAGAGTGGGGTGACAGATTGGCATGGACGCTGTATTTCTTCCAATACAACCCGTCAGACAACACCCTCTCATTCCTCAGCAGATGGAGCAGGCGCGGAACCTGCGATTACGTTTCAGATGAATATGACAGCCCGTTCAGCCTTGAAGATGTGGAGGACGTGAAACTCCCTCAGGTCGGCAAGACAATAAAGTTCCTTGACTTCCAGGGCAATACAATAAAATCCTGCGAATGGAATGCCGACTACCAGTGGTTCGTGCGAAATTAAAAAGTACTACACAAAACTATTCTATGATTTTCAAAAGGTTTCTCAGTGCGTTCTGCGCACTGGCCATTTGCGCCGGCATGGCCGACGCAAAACCGGTTGGCTGCAAGTCAGCCTCAGGTATACTTGATCCGCTTGGTTACAAGTTGGAACTGAACATAGTCTGCAACGCCGACGGCTACTACGCAGGCAACTTCACCTTCGATGAGAAGACGTATATCGCCTTCGGCCGCACATATGATGTTGACGACCCGGAAATCTCATTGCAGCTGTTCGAGAACGGATGCCTTGTCGGGGATCTCAATGTGATGTACGAGGAGGATATGGACCGCTGCGCCGGCACTTTCAACCAGGAAGACGGCAACAGGTTCGACATCGAGATGCGCACGAAGTCGGGCGCCACGATGGAGGACCCGTTCGAGCACCCGTCCTTTGACAGCTTCGGCAGATACAACATCTACCACTTCCAGGTGGAGAGCGCAGATTATTTCTTCGCCAAGAGCATGATTCTCGTCAAGGACAGGAACGGCTTCGCCTTCTACCTGTCAGGCACGGGCGTCGACGGATACGGTTCCGTACAGAACTTCAACACGGAGAGCTGGACGGTCGTTCCGTACAAGGATGGCAAGATCACTTTCAAGGATGCTTATGACGACACCTTCGTGATTGAATTCTACAAGGATTTCATCATCGCGAAATGCCTTGAGGCCGAGGCCGTAGAGGATTACGAGAGCGATGCAGCCTTCGCAAGCGGTGTCTTCATGTACACGGAAAGCACCGGAACATTCAATGAGTCCTGGCTCTCCCAGGGCGGTGAAGGAGACTGGAGCGATATGCCGGGGTCAGCCCTCACCAACTATTGGCCGTCCGGGAACTATCCGGACGTGGAGGATTTGCGGAACCACATCAAGGCATACGATATGGATGACCTGAGGATCCCTGTTGACCTTGGAGGCGCTGATAGGACCAATATCCTGTCTTACTTCCGCGCCATTGCAAAGTCATTCAACAAAGGCATTCTCGGCAAGTCGCTCAAGGCTGCCGACGGCAAGGCCGCAGCCGGAGTCCAGTGGACCCTTGACACCCGCAACGGCTACTGCAAATGCATTGTCCCGGACAAGACGGGAAAGGAAGGTATGGAAATGTGCTTCTGGCGCGGCCGTGACGGCAAGGACGTCGTCGCGCTGAATCTGCAGTACATAGGCTTGAACCCGAACGACGAGTCAGATATGCGCATGCAGTATCTCGGGGTATTCTTCCAGTACAACCCTGCGAACAAGACACTCATGCCGGTCAGCACGAACGGCAACAACACCTTCTCGCTTTTCCAGTGCACTGAATTGTACGGTGTCTTCCCTGACGATGCCGAGGATATCGATTCGATGAAGCTCCCTCGCGAGGGCAAGACCATCGAGTTCCTCACCTCCGACGGTGCAGTCAAGCACGCACTTCAGTGGAATGCCGAAGCGCAGTGGTTCGACTGGACCAAATAGGAATCAGTCTTCCCTGCCCCTGATCTTCAACCTGAGCAGGCGGTTTTCGCCGTCAGGATCATCGTGGACTGTCAGGCAATGAGGCTTGACGCGTTCTTCGAAGGACGCGACAACCTTGTCGCCTGACAGAATCTCTTTCTGGCGGTTCTTATAGTAGAATGTCACGTATACCCTGTCCTTCTTTTCGCTGTAATCGACGTGGAGAGTGAACTTGCCGTCCATTGGAAGCACTTCCGCAATCATATCACGTATGACGTTCTTAACCCTGTCGGCAACGATGCCGTCAATGGCATACTTCATACAGAAATTGTCTATAGCGGAGAAGATCCCCGGCATATCGCAGTCGCGGCTTTCAATCTCGATGTTGATGCCGCGTATCTTGTTTATGAACGCGGTTGTGGCCGCTTTGAGCGGCTTGTTGAATATGACGTCAGGAGCGCCCTCCTCGTATATGACGCCTTCATTCATGAAGAAAATCCGTGTACTGACATCTTTTGCGAACTGCATTTCGTGGGTTACGATGGCCATTGTCATTCCCTGCTTTGCGAGCTGTCGGATAACCGACAGCACCTCGCCCACCATAGTAGGGTCAAGGGCTGACGTAGGCTCGTCGAACAGGATGATTTCCGGCTTCATCGACAGGCAGCGGGCAATGGCAACCCTCTGCTTCTGACCGCCCGAAAGGTCAGAAGGCATCGCTCCGGCCTTCTCGGCAAGTCCCACCATTCTCAGGAGTTCCATCGCCTGGCTTTCCGCCTCTTCACGCGACATTCCGAGGAGCTTTACGGGGCCTACCGTAACGTTATCAAGTATTGAAAGATGGTTGAAGAGGTTGAAGTTCTGGAACACCATTCCCATCTTGCGGCGCACAACGGCGATATTCGTCTTCTTGTCAAGGATATTCTCCCCATCGATGATGATTTCGCCTGAAGTCGGGCTTTCAAGAAGGTTGAGGCAGCGCAGGAACGTACTTTTGCCCGTGCCGGACGGTCCTATTATGGAGATTACCTCGCCCTTCTTTATTTCACAGTTCACATCACGCAGGACTGCAAGCGGCTTCCCCCCGTTGTAGTATATTTTCGAGAGATGTTTTACAGAAATCATAGCTAAGCGATTTTTTTACCAAGACGGTCCAGGGCTTTGCCGAACAGCCAGGCGAGGAGGAAATAGATTATGGATATGATGATAAGCGGGAAGAACGCGTCGAACGTCCTTGCGCGGATGATGTCGCTGACCTTGGTGAGGTCCTGGATAGCCACATATCCCACGATGGATGTGCCTTTGATGAGAGAGATCGCCTCGTTCTTGAACACCGGGAATATGTTCTTCAATGCCTGCGGGAGTATGAAGTTGAAGAAGGTTCCCAGCTTTGTGAAACCCATCGCAAGTCCGGCCTCCTTCTGTCCCTTGTCAACGGAGTCGATGCCCGTCCTGAATATTTCACAGGAATATGCAGAGAAATTGATGGCAAAAGAAATTATGGCCACCCAGCGGCCTGAGATGCCGCTTGAGGACAGCACCACATAGAACATCACCATCAGGAGAACCAGCATCGGCACACCTCTCAGTATCTCGACATAGACTTTTGCGAAGCCGGAAATGAAATTGTTCCCGGACATCCTCAGGATACAGATCAATCCGCCCAGCAGAGACCCGAGAATCAGTGAGAGTATGGAAATGACTATTGTCTCCCATAGTCCGTCCACAAGCATTTTCCACCTGTTCTCCACCAGGATGTTGTTCTTGAAACTGTTGGCGATCCTCACGTAGACAGGTGTCGTATCCTGATGCTTTTCCGCTTTCTGGAAAACGATCACCGGCGAGAAGAAATATGGGTCAGAGAAGAGGACTTCCTTTGACCGCTCTTCAGTGATGGTGACAAACGAGCACCAGATATCTATCACTCCCGTCTTGAGGCCCGCCATCAAAGCGGAGAAATCGTAGACATCAATCTGGATCGGCCTTTGTACATAAGCCGCGAAACGTTTAAGCATCTCCACTTCAAAACCGACCCATTCACCGTTTTTGATGAAACAGCACGGAACTTCCACTATCGAGCCGACCCTGATCGGCTCGCCCTCTGAATATTCTTCGATATACGGCATATCAGAGAGAGCTGAATCGTCGTTGATCCATCTGTCAAACATTGCCGAATATGTACCGTCCGCCCTGATTGAGGCAAGGAATTCGTTGAACTGGCTGCAGAGCGCCGCATCGCTCTTGCGGAAGGCGGCGCCTATGTCGCCTGACATTGACTTTTCGGCATACGCCACTTCAATAGGGTGCTCTTCCTTGTCGACACCGACGACGCAGATGCTGTCAATGATGATGAACTGAGCCCTGTCAGAATCCATTGCCACGAACAGGTCGGAAACATTGTTGTATATCTGCTTTATCGCTCCCGGAGCGATCTCATCAAATCTCAAATCGATGTTCGAGCCCGCTATCGTGGCGGCGGCATACCCCTTCAGGTCGTCAGGGCCGGTCGCACGCGGGTATACGGCAGCTTTGTCCCCTCCTGAACATGATGCCAGGACCGATATGCACAGCAGTATCTGCGGTAGAAGTTTAAAGTGAATTTTCATCTCAAGATATTTCCATAGCTAAGTTAACATCTTTTTTGCAATAATAGTCTTATCTTTATACGGCGAAACAATTAAATCCACCGGATATGGAACTGACAGAAAGCACCGCATTGATACGTTTGGGCATAAGCCTTCTTCTGGGAGCCTGCATAGGCATTGAGCGGGAGATACACAACCATCCTGCAGGACTGCGCACGTTCACGCTCATCAGCATTGCTTCAACTCTGGCAATGCTCGTGTCAATCTGGGTCTGCCAGACAAATACTCATCTTATAAACGGTGACCCCGGCCGCATCGCGGCCCAGGTCCTCACCGGTGTCGGCTTCATCGGCGCCGGCCTCATCATCAAGAATTCCGCCAGCATCTCCGGCATCACGACCGCGGCCTGCGTCTTCGTGACATCCGTCATCGGACTTGCCGTTGGCGCCGGCATGCTGCTCACAGGCGCCGCCGTCACGGCAGCAACAATAATCCTGCTCGTCTCATCACAGTTCCTCAAATTGGGGAAAGGAAAGAAGTGATCATATAAACTTCGAAAGGACCTGCTTCAGATTGCCGATGTCGATAGGCTTTGCAATGTGATCGTCCATTCCGGCATCGAGGGCTGCCCTGCGGTCCTCCTCGAACGCATTCGCAGTCATTGCTATGATAGGTATCCTGGAGATTCCGGTGCCAAGTGCACGGATCCGCCTTGTAGCCTCGTATCCGTCGATGGTCGGCATCTGGACATCCATAAGTACTATGTCGAAATCGCCTTCAACCGCTTCTGACATTATCCTGACGGCGGCATCTCCGTCCTCAGCCTGAGTGACTGCGCATCCGAATTCGCTCAAGATCATTGTGGCGATCTCTCGGTTGAGCTCGTTGTCTTCCACAAGAAGAATCTTCCTGCCGTCAAGATCGGATCCGATCACGGCAGCCGCGGCGTCCCCCGTAGCGGTCATTGTCATTTCCTGTGGATCCGCTAACTTGAAATCGAATGCAACGGTCATTTCAGTGCCCTTGCCAAGCTCACTGTCAACCTTTATCCTGCCTCCCATCATATCGATGACCTTCTTGGTTATGGACATTCCAAGGCCGGTTCCCTGGATACCGGAGGCGGTCGACGACTTGGCACGTGTGAAAGGATCGAACACCATCTTCTTGAATTCCTCGTCCATTCCTACGCCGTTGTCCTTTATGCTGAACTCATAGGTGGCCGTTCCGGGCTGGGATGCGGCCATTTCGGCGACGCGCATCGAAATGGTTCCGCCCTCAGGCGTGTATTTGATCGCGTTGGAAAGGATATTGAGAAGGACCTGGTTCAGGCGCAGCTTGTCGCAGATGATGCGTTCATCCCTGAGGTCAACGGTTTCAATCGAGAAATCGTGGCGCTTGTTCTGAATGTCGGCCATAGATATATCCTTTATGGTGCCGATGATGTCAGAGATATTCTCCGGCCTCTCATCCAGAGTCACCTTTCCAGACTCTAGGCGGCTCATATCGAGCACGTCGTTTATGAGTGACAGAAGGTGGTTCGAGGATTTTCCGATCTTCGTCAGGTAATTGCTGACAAGTGCCTTATCATCGACGTGTGATGCCGCAAGGCCCGTATAGCCGATGATGGCGTTCATAGGCGTACGGATATCGTGGGACATGTTGTTCAGGAAGGCCGTCTTGGCCCTGTTGGCCGACTGGGCCATCTCAAGGGCATCCGCCAGACGCTCCTGCATTTCCTGCTCCTTGCGCAGGGTGTTGATTTCGTGCTGTTTCTCGCGCAGCAGGCTGAATATTATAAGTCCTGCCAGGACGAAGAACAGGATCAGAACCCATACGTTCTGCTCAAGCACCTCCTTCATGGTATATGGCCTTACGAATGTTGTCAGCCATTTCTTGCCCAGACGGTCATAATCTCCGTCCTGAATCAACTCCTCGATGCAGGAATCGATCTTCGCGGCCAGTTCCGGCCTGCTGCCGTTGACGCAGTAGCACATATAACTGTGACCGGCGCTCATATAGGCATCGACGCCGCCGGACTTCATCTCTTCAAGCAGCATTGTGCCCACGGTCTGCCTCATGACGGCGAAATCGGCCTCTCCGTCGATCAGCGCCTGCATCGCCGACTTGTTGTCGGCGTAATGGCGGCAGTACGGCAGCAGGCTCAGTTTTTCCATCTGGGGCTCGACGTTGCCGTTGGTCATTATCGCTATACGCTTTCCGTGGAGGGCGCTCAGGCTTGATATCGGATTCCTGGAATATACCGCAAATTCATCCAGAGAGGTGATTTCGGTTTTTATAAGGTTCTCTATGCCTTCGAAATTGTCCGAGTATCCGCAGGTCATCAGCACGTCGGCACCGCCGCCGGAGGCGATCTCTATACCTTCCTTCCATGTCAGGAACGTGAGGTCGAGGTTCATATGCAGCCTGTTGGCGATGAGTGTGATGAGTTCCACGTCATACCCCTGCTGGCTGCCGTCCTCATCATAGAAGGAATACGGGCGGTAGTCCTCGTCAGTAATCACGTGGAGGGTTTCTTCGTAGCAGTTGTCAGGCTGGATATCAACTTTCGGGGTCTTGGTGAATTGTCCGCTGAAGTATAACAGGCTCAGACCGAACAATGCCAGTACGGATACTGAAATTGCAATATAAACGGGCCATTTACTGCGGATATTCATATGTGGTTAAGTATTATCTTATCAAAGATAATCAGAATTTCTTATATTTACATCTAAGTATATGACAAAAATTTGAAAACATTGATTCGGTATCGGTCTGTGTGGT